>NZ_JBHTVE010000003.1:545349-585203 GCF_042793175.1 Streptomyces sp. NPDC056580
GCGCGCCGGCGCCGCCGGGGCTCGGGGCCGCTGGGGCTCGGCCCCCCCCCGGGAGCCACCGGGCGGGTGTCGGGGGCGGCGGGGGCGGGGGTGACGCCCCGGCCCGCCGCGGGCGCTCCGGCGGGGGGGGCCCGCTGGGTCCCGGGGGGGCCCGCCGGCGCGGGGGGCGCCCCACCCCGCCCTCCACGTACGCCACACACCCGGAAGCGCGGGAGATCGTGTTCGACTTTCTTCAAGGTTATGACGTCCTAGGGGCGTTCTGGACGACGGTGCAGCTCACCTTCCTCTCCGCCGTCGGCTCCCTGGTCTGGGGCACCCTGCTGGCGGCGATGCGAGTCAGCCCGGTCCCGCTCATGCGCGGGTTCGGCACGGTCTACGTGAACATCGTCCGGAACATCCCGCTGACGATCATCATCCTCTTCACGTCGCTGGGTCTCGCCGACATCTTCCGGGTGACGATGGGCGCCTCCGACTTCAAGGTCCAGGGCTTCCGCCTGGCGGTCCTCGGCCTGATCGGCTACACCGCCGCGTTCGTCTGCGAGGCGATCCGCTCCGGCATCAACACGGTGCCGCTGGGCCAGGCGGAGGCGGCCCGCGCGATCGGGCTGAACTTCACCCAGACCCTGCGTCTGATCGTGCTGCCGCAGGCGTTCCGCGCGGTGATCGGACCGCTAGCCAACGTCCTGATCGCCCTGACGAAGAACACCACCGTCGCGGCCGCCATCGGCGTCGCCGAGGCCGCGACCCTGATGAAGACGATGATCGAGAACGAGGCCCAGACGCTGGCGATCGGCGCGGTCTTCGCGCTCGGCTTCGTGATCCTGACCCTGCCCATGGGCCTGTTGCTGGGCTGGCTCGGCAAGCGACTGGCGGTGAAGCGATGAGTTCCGTCCTCTACGACACTCCGGGGCCCCGCGCCAAACGGCGCAACGTACTGGTCTCCGTGGTCTTCTTCGTCCTGCTCGCCGCGCTGCTCTGGTGGGTCTGGCAGGTGCTGGACGACAAGAACCAGCTCCGCTGGGCGCTCTGGCAGCCGTTCACCACGTCCCAGGCGTGGACGACGTACCTGCTGCCCGGGCTCGTCAACACCCTGAAGGCGGCGGCGCTGGCCATGGTCATCGCGCTTCCGCTCGGCGCGGTCTTCGGCATAGCCCGACTGTCCGACCACCGCTGGGTGCGGGCCGTGGCGAGTGTGGTCGTCGAGTTCTTCCGGGCCATCCCGGTCCTGCTGCTGATGCTGTTCGCCAACGAGTTCTTCAGCCGGTACACGCAGGTCACCAGCGACGAGCGGCCCTTCTACGCGGTGGTCACCGGACTCGTGCTCTACAACGCCTCGGTCCTCGCCGAGGTCGTACGGGCCGGCATCCTCGCCCTGCCGAAGGGGCAGACCGAGGCGGCGTACGCGATCGGTCTGCGCAAGGGGCAGACGATGACCAGCATCCTGCTCCCGCAGGCGGTCACCACCATGCTGCCCGCCATCGTCAGCCAGCTCGTGGTCATCGTGAAGGACACCGCGCTCGGCGGTGTGATGCTGGGCTACGCGGAACTGCTCAGCGAGCGCGGCACGCTCGCGGCCAACTACGCCAACGTCATCGCCAGCTTCGTCGTCGTGGCGGTCGTCTACATCGTCCTGAACTTCGCCCTGACCTCCTTCGCGAGCTGGCTTGAGGGCCGGCTGCGGCGCAGCAAGCGCGGCACGGGCGCGGTGCTCGGCGCCGAGGACCTGGAGGAGCTCAACCCGGCGGCGGTGGGCGGCGGTCTCGGCACCGGAAGCGCCGTCTGACCGGTCGTCACCTCACCCGTTCGGCCCCCGGAGGCAGTGGCATGATCGCCACTGCCTCCGGTCGCTTGACGCAAACTCTGCCAATGGGTTGCATACATTCTGTGATCGTGCACCCTGTTCCGACCTCCTGTTCACACACGTCCCCGAGGGCACCGCTGCGGGCAGGGGGCGCCGCGCCGTGGACCCGGTGATCATCGTCGGAGCGGGGCCCGTCGGGCTCACGCTCGCCCTGGCGCTGGCCCGTCAGGAGGTTCCCTCCGTCGTCCTGGACGAGGGTCCGGGCAAGGACGAACCCCGCCCGGCGCGCACCGTCGTGCTGCGCGAGGACACGGCCGCCCTGCTGGAGCGGCTGGCCGGGACCGCGCTCGGTGAGCAGGGGATGAGATGGACCGGGTTCCGGTCGGTGCGGCGCAAGCAGGTGACGGGTGAGATCACCTTCGACGCGGCGGACCCGGCCCCGCTGCACATCGCCCAGCACGTGCTCACCGGCGCCCTGCGCGCCGCCATCGCGGACGAGCCGCTGGTCAAGGTCGCCGTGGACAGCCGGCTCGACTCGATGGAGCAGGAACGCTCCGGCGTCACCGCGCACACCCGCGGCCCCGGCGGCACCTGGTGGCGCGGCAGTTACCTGGTCGGCTGCGACGGCCCCCGCTCGACGGTGCGCAAGCTGCAGGACATCCGCTTCCCGGGCCGTACGGCGGTCGAACGGCACGCGGTCGCCGCACTGCGCACCGAACTCCCCTGGGAGCGAGAGGCGCTGCTCCACCGGGCGCCGCCGTGGCGGCAGTCCGGACCCTCGGCCGGGGAGGTGACCGCCCGCCCCCTCCCGCACGGCGTCTGGCGCCTGGACTGGCTGCTGCCACCGGGCAAGGACCTGGTCACGCCCGAGCTGCTGGTGGCCCGGATCCGCGAGACCCTCGCGGGCTGGACGGACGGCCCCACCCCGCCGTACGACCTGCTCGACACGGGTGTCCACACGGTGCACCACCGGGTGGCCCGGCGCTGGCGGGCCGGCCGGGTCTTCCTTGCCGGAGACGCGGCCCACCTGCTCGGCGCGCTCGGCACCCAGGGGCTCGACGAAGGGCTCCGGGACGCCGACAACCTGGCCTGGAAACTGGCCCCGGCCTGGCACCACGGGCATCACGAGGCCCTGCTCGACAGCTACCAGACCGAGCGCCGCGCGGTGGTCGCCGCCCGGCTGCGCGCCGCCGACCAGGCGCTGCCGGTGCTGCGCGGCGGTGGCGGGCTGCGCCACATCGTCCCCGGCGCGGCCCGCGGCCACGACGCGCTGCTCACGGACGGTCATCTGGGGCGCGGCCCGCTGGGCGCGCCGGGGGCGTACGCCGACTCGCCGCTCGCACCGGGGCGCCTGGAGGGTGAGATCCCGGTCGGGACCGCGCCGGGCGCACCCGTAACGGACGTGCGGGTCACCGCGGAGGATGGTTCCTTCGTACGGCTGCGCGACCGGCTGGGCCGCGGCACGCTGCTGGTCGTGCTCATCGCCCCCGGCACGGGCGTGTGGGACCGCAAGCACTGGGTGTCCGCCGGGGTCATGCCCCGGCTGGCCGCCGCGGTGACCGCCCTGCCGCATCCGGCGGAACTGCTGGTCGCCGAGGAGTACCCGGGTGCCCCGGCGCACAGCGTGCTGCTGGTGCGCCCCGACGGCCACCTGGTCACCGCGCTGAGCGGGGTACGCCCGGCCGACCTGTACACGGCGGCGGAGGCGGCCGTGGGCGGCGCGGTGGGACGGCAGGCGGAGGCGGGTTCCGGCGTGCGCTGACCGAGGGCTCCGTCACTGGCTGTCCGCATGGTGACGGTGAGTTGACCCGCGTCCGGCGGCGTGCTGTACTCCGGATCGTGACCGACACCTGTGTGCGCCTGTGGCGGAGGGTCCATATGGACCTCGTCCGCTACGCGGGCTGCGTGTGTCGCCCGTCCTGCTGAATTTCGCTCCCCCCTTTCTCCCGGGCGCCGTCGTGCGCCCGTTTCGGCGAACCTTCCTCAGGACGGTGCACGTGTCTGTCTCCCCCTCTGCCTCCGGACCCCTCCCCGTTCCCGGCTCCGCTGCCGCCGCCTCCGCGCCCCGTGCCGCCGCGGGTGCCGCCGGTCCGGCGCCGACCCAGGCGGACCTCCTCGACTTCGCGCGGCGCACGGCCGCCGACACCGAGCTGATCGCCTCGCTCCCGCTCGACCCGGAGGGCCGCACCTGGGTGCGCCTGGAAGGCCCCGGCGGCAGCGAGGCCTGGCTGATCGGCTGGCCGCCCGGCAGCGGCACCGGCTGGCACGACCATGCCGATTCGGTCGGCGCCTTCGTCACCGCCTCCGGTGAACTCCGGGAGTACTCGCTGGCCGCCCGGCTGCCCACCGACGGCTGGAAGACCCTGGAGCTCACCGAGGACGTGGACCGCCGGCGCCGGCTGCCCGCCGGGCAGGGCCGCGCCTTCGGCCGCCACCATGTGCACGAGGTGCTCAACGAGTCCCCGGACCGGCACGCGGTCTCGGTCCACGCCTACTTCCCGCCGCTGCCGCGGATCCGCCGCTACAGTCGCACGGGCCAGGTGCTGCGCCTGGAGCAGGTCGAGCGCCCGGAGGACTGGCAGTGAGCGGCGAACCGACGGTACGGCCGGCCGGCATCGACGAGTTGCTGGAGCGGGTCCGTACGGGCTACCGGCGCGTCGAGGCACGAGCGGCGCACGAGGAGGCGCGCAGCGGTGAGGCCCTGCTGGTCGACATCCGGTACGCGGCGCTGCGCGAGCGGGACGGGCTGATCCCCGGCGCCCTGGTCGTCGAACGCAACGAACTCGAGTGGCGCCTCGATCCCCTCGGCAGCCACCGGGTGCCCGAGGCCACCGGCCATGATCTGCGGATCGTCGTCATCTGCAACGAGGGTTACGCCTCCAGCCTGGCGGCCGCCTCCCTCCACCAGCTCGGGCTGCACCGGGCGACGGACCTGGTGGGCGGCTTCCAGGCGTGGCGGGCGCAGGGCCTGCCGGTGGAGCCGGCGGCGGGCTGAACGGCTGCCGGAGGGGGCCGGCGGCGGGCTGAACGGCTGCCGGAGGGGGGCCGGGGCCGGCTGAACGGCTGCCCTTGGGCTGGAAGCGGGCTGGGACGGCTACTGGTGAAGCCACGGCGTTGGAAAGCTGGACGGCTGCCGTCGGCGTCGGCGTCGGCGTCGGCGGCAGACTGGACGGCTGACCCGAGGACGAGGGCAGCGTGACGGCTGCCGGTGGAGCCGGCGTGGTGGCAGGCCGGGCGGCCGCCTCATCGGTCGGTGGCAGGCCGGACGGGCCGCGGCCGGGAGGCGACGGCCTCCGGCTGCGGCCCGTCCGGCCTTCGCCGCTCGGCCTACTCCTTCGCGGTAGCCACTGTCACGGGCGGGACTCGCAGCGCCACCCGCCCGGGAAGGGCGCTGGCGGTGAGCGCCAGCAGGCCGGCCACCGCGACGACGGTGACGTACAGCAGGGGGACGACCGTCGGGGCCGCCCGGCCCGTCATGCCGAGGCTGAACGCGGTGAGCACGGCGAGGGAGATGCCGCTGCCGAGCGCGGTGGCGAGGAGCAGCACGGACAGCGCCTCGGTGCGCAGCATGCGCAGCACCTGGCGACGGGTCGCGCCGGCGAGGCGGAGGAGCGCGAACTCCCTGACGCGTTCCGCGACCGACATCGCGAGGGTGTTGACCACCGCGATGGCGGTGAACGCCAGGACCAGCCCCATGGCCAGGTAGTTGACCTCGGCGTTCGCCTGCTGCCGCTCGGCCTGGAGGGAGTCCGCGGCGACCGGCGAAAGGATCCTCAGCCCCGGGAACCCACGCAGCGTGGTGGCGAGTTCTGTCCTCGTACGGGTCGTCGCCACGAGGACGGAGGAGGCGAGCGGGTTGTCCATGTGGCGGGCCAGGAGGTCGTGGGCGAAGGTGAGGTCGCCGAAGCCGAGACCCCGGGCGTAGACGGCGGCGACGGTGAGCGTGGCGGGCGTCCCGTCGCCGAGCGTCAGTCTCACACTGCTTCCGGGCTTCAGGTGATGCTGGTCAGCGGCCAGGCTGCTGACGGCGACGGTCCCGGGGGCCAGGTCCGCGAGGGATCCGGCGGTGACCTCCGGGTCCCAGGTGCGGGTGAGGCCGGCCGGCGTGACCCCCTGGGCGGCGTACTTGTCGAGGCCGACGCGGACAGTGGTGCGGACGACCTCGGTGACGGTGTCGTGCCGGGCCCTCAGCAGCCGCGCGGCCTCACCCGGGACGCCGGGACCCTGGGCGGCGACGACCCAGTCGGCGGTGACACCCTCGCGGGCCTGGGCCCGGGCGGCGCCGCCGAGGGTCGACTGGACGAACAGCACCGTGCAGGTCATGCCGACGAGCAGGGTGAGGGGGGTGACGACGGAAGCCATCCGGGCGGCGTTGCCGCGCAGGTTGGCGGTGGCGAGCCGGCCGCCGTGACCGGTGAGCCGGAGCGGAACGGCGAGCAGCAGCGCGGCCGCCTTGACCAGCAGGGGGCCGAGCAGGGCGACGGAGGTGGACAGCACGACGACGGCGAGGAAGGTCACCGGGGTCGAGGCGGGCTCGGTGCGCAGGGCGGTGAGGACGGCGACGAGGACGATGCCGCCGGTGAGGAACAGCAGACCGGCGGCGATACGGCCCCAGGCGGGACGGGTGCGCTCGGCCCTGGCTTCGGCCAGGGCCTCGGCCGGGCGGATCCGGGAGACCCGGCGGGAGGCGATACGGGCCGCCGCCCAGGCGCCGAGCAGGGTCGCGCCGAGCGCGGCGAACGGCGGGAAGACGCTGGTGGTGTGCTGCAGTGTGTCGGGTACGGCGCCGAGGGCGACGAACCTGGCGTGCAGCAGACCACCCAGCGGCAGGCCGAGGAGCGCACCGGCCGTGCCCGCCGCCGCGCCGATGATCAGCGCCTCCCGGCCGAGCAGCTTGCGGACCTGCCCGGGTGTGGCGGCGATGGCCCGGAGCAGGGCGAGTTCGCGGTGGCGCTGCTGAACGGTGAGGGCGAAGGTGCCGACGACCACGAGCACCGCCACCAGCAGCGAGGTGCCGCCCATGGCGCCGCCCATGCTGACCAGCCGGGTGCGGGCGGCGGCCGCGTCCAGGAACTCGACGGGGCCGCGCGCGTCGCCGGTGCTGACCTGCGCGGTGGTGCCGTGCAGTGCTCGTGCCACGGCCCGCCGCACCGTCTCGGGGTCGGCGCCCCGGGTCGGGAGGACGCCGAAAGCGCTGACCTGCCCGGGGCGTCCGGCCAGCCGACGGGCCTCCGCGGTGGCGAAGAACAGGGACGTCTGGTGGCGTACGGGCGTGGCCGGGGTGGCGATGCCGGTGATCCGGTACTCGCGCGGTGAACTCGTGGACTGCACGGTGAGGCGGTCGCCGGGCCGGAGGCCGGCGCGCGCGGCGAGGTCGTGCTCGACGACGAGGTCGCCGGTGGTTCTGGGCGCCGTGCCGGCGGTGAGCCGGTACGGGGTCAGCGCTGCGGATTCCCAGGCGTGCCCGTAGGGGGTGCGGCCACCGGTGCCGGCCGGGGTCAACGGCTGCGCGATGAAGGTCAGTTCGGGCACGACCCGGGCGACGCCGGGGGTGCGGGCGAGGGCCGCGCCCAGGTCGGCGGAGAGCCAGGCGCGTTCGGCGACGGGTTTCGCCTTGTGCTTGACCTTGGTCTTGCCCTTCTTGTGCTTCACGGTGGTGCGGTGGACGTACTGGTCGGCGGAGACCACCACGGGAGCGGCGGCATAGCGCTCGGTGCGGATCGCGCCGCGCAGACCGGTGTCGAGGAGGGTGCCGCACGCGGTGATCAGAGCGGCCGCGCACATCAGGGCGAGGAAGGCGCCGAGGAAGCCCGCCTTGCGAGCGCGGACGGTCTTGAGGGCATAGCGCAGCATCATCAGGGCGGGCTCTTTCCCGTGGTGAGTCCCGGTGTCCGGGGTCGGCCGGCCTCGGCGTGGGCCGTGGCCCGGGGCGTGGCTACACCCTCGCCCGTGGGGGGCGTCCGGGGCACTGCGGTGGTCCGGTGTCCTGGGCGGGGGCTAGCCCCACCCCGTCACGCGGCCGGCGGCGCCCGGCGGCCGGGCACCCGCCGTCAGAAGCCCTCGCCCTGGAGGAACTCCGTGTCCTCGCCCTCCTCCTCCAGTGCCTGGCGGACGACGCGGAGGGCCATGCCCTCGGGATAGCCCTTGCGGGCGAGCATGCCGGCCAGGCGCCGGAGCCGCTTGTCGCGCTCGAGGCCCCGGGTGGCCCGCAGCTTGCGGGCGACGAGTTCCCTGGCGGTCTCCTCCTCCTGCTCGGAGTCGAGCCTGCCGACGGCCTCGTCGATCAGCGTGGAGTCGACGCCCTTGGTGCGCAGTTCTCGGGCGAGTGCGCGGCGGGCCAGTCCCCTGCCGTGGTGCCGCGACTCCACCCAGGCGTCCGCGAACGCGCCGTCGTCGATGAGCCCGACCTCCTCGAACCGCGAGAGCACCTCCTCGGCCGCCTCCTCGGGGATGTCCCGCTTGCGCAGGGCGTCCGTGAGTTGCTTCCGGGTGCGCGGGGTCCCGGTGAGCAGGCGCAGACAGATGGCCCGCGCCCGCTCCACCGGGTCCCCCGAAGACTCCCCCTGCTCGGCCCTCGACGAGGCAGGGGTGTCTTCGTCCTGGTCGGGCGGTTCCCCGAAGCCGCCCCGCCGGCGGCCCCGGCCGCGTCCGCGGCCGCCGCGGGATCCGGCGGCCCGCCCCGCGCCACCGGTGCCGTCCCCGTACGGCTCACCGGCCGGGTGACGGCCGCCGCTCCCGGTCTCCCCGTGTCCCCCGTTGCCCTGTGCGTCGCCGCCGTACCCGTCGTCGCCGGCCGCGGCGGAGCCGATGTCGCCCCCGGTGCCCCTCCCCCGCGGGGCATCGGGGGTGGCGTACTCGTACTCGGCCCAGTCGGTTCGTCGCGTCACGGGTCAGCTCTTGGCTGCGGCGGCCTTGGGCTTGGTGGCCTTGGCGGCCGCGGGCGCCGTCTTGGCGGCGTCGTCGGCCGGAGTGGCGACCGCCGCGTCCGCGCTCGGCTCGGCGGAGGGCTCCTCCGCGCGGACGCCCACGCCCAGCTTCTCCTTGATCTTCTTCTCGATCTCGTTGGCCAGGTCGGGGTTGTCCTTCAGGAAGTTGCGCGCGTTCTCCTTGCCCTGGCCGAGCTGGTCACCCTCGTACGTGTACCAGGCGCCGGCCTTGCGGACGAAGCCGTGCTCCACGCCCATGTCGATCAGACCGCCCTCACGGCTGATGCCCTGGCCGTAGAGGATGTCGAACTCGGCCTGCTTGAAGGGCGGCGCGACCTTGTTCTTGACGACCTTGCAGCGGGTGCGGTTGCCGACCGCCTCCGTGCCGTCCTTCAGGGTCTCGATGCGTCGGATGTCGATGCGCACCGAGGCGTAGAACTTCAGCGCCCGGCCACCGGTCGTGGTCTCCGGGGAGCCGAACATCACACCGATCTTCTCGCGGAGCTGGTTGATGAAGATCGCGGTGGTCTTGGACTGGTTGAGCGCGCTGGTGATCTTCCGCAGCGCCTGGCTCATCAGCCGGGCCTGCAGACCGACGTGGCTGTCGCCCATCTCGCCCTCGATCTCCGCGCGCGGGACGAGCGCGGCCACGGAGTCGATGACGATGAGGTCGAGGGCGCCGGAGCGGACCAGCATGTCCACGATCTCCAGGGCCTGCTCGCCGTTGTCGGGCTGGGAGAGGATCAGGTTGTCGATGTCGACGCCGAGCTTCCTCGCGTACTCGGGGTCGAGGGCGTGCTCCGCGTCCACGAACGCGACCTGGCCGCCCGCCTTCTGGGCGTTGGCCACGGCGTGCAGGGTCAGCGTGGTCTTGCCGGAGGACTCCGGTCCGTAGATCTCCACGACGCGGCCGCGCGGCAGGCCACCGACGCCAAGGGCGACGTCGAGCGCGGTCGACCCGGTCGGGATGACCTCGATGGGCTCCCTCGACCGCTCGCCCATGCGCATGACAGCGCCCTTGCCGAATTGCCGTTCAATCTGTGCGAGCGCGGCGTCGAGCGCCTTCTCGCGGTCGGTTCCTGCCATGGGTTCCACCCGGTTTGCTTGAGTCGATCGCTTCACGTCAAAGACGCTAACGCCTGCCACTGACAATGCGCCCCGACGCAGGTCCGGCCTGTGGATAACCTGGGCACACACCCCATACAAAGGGGACAAAATCCCCGCTCCGGGCCTCGCCTGAGTCTCCATAAGAATGGATGTTCGATTTTTGTGTCAAGCGCACCGCACGGGCCCCGGAGGCCGCCCGTGCGGTGCGGGCCGCTATGAGGACTCCTGCGAACCGGGCCGTCTCCCCCACAGCAGCCGTACCCGGCTGAACGCGCCGGGACGGCCCGGATCCCGCCGGGGACGCCCGTGCACCCGCGGATCGTCCGTGACGGTGTACCGCTTCACGTACGCCCCCAGGAACGCCTGGAGCGTGGCGACCGCGGGGATGGCGATCAGCGCGCCGACCGCACCGAGCAGCGCGGTGCCCGCGATCACCGAGCCGAAGGCGACCGCCGGGTGGATGTCGACGGTCTTGGAGGTCAGCTTGGGCTGCAGCATGTAGTTCTCGAACTGCTGGTAGATCACGACGAAGACCAGCACCCACACCGCGTACCAGGGGTCCACGGTGAACGCGATCAGCATCGGCAGCGCGCCCGCGAGATAGGTGCCGATGGTGGGGATGAACTGCGAGACCAGCCCCACCCAGACGCCGAGCACCGGCGCGTACGGCACGCCCAGCGCCTCGAGCAGGATGTAGTGCGCGATCCCGGAGACGAGCGCCATGAGGCCGCGCGAGTAGAGGTAGCCGCCCGTCTTGTCCACGGCGATCTCCCAGGCGCGCAGCACCTCGGTCTGCCGCGCGGGCGGCAGGACGGAGCACAGGGCACGGCGCAGCCGGGGGCCGTCGGCGGCGAAGTAGAACGAGAACAGCCCGACCGTCAGCAGCTGGAAGAGGCCGCCGAGCACCTGGGCGGACACGTCGAGCACGCCGGCCGCGCTGTTCTGCGCGTACTTGCGCAGCCAGTCGGAGTGCAGCAGGCCCTCCTGGACGTCCACGCGTCTCAGCTCCGTGTGGAACGTCGTGTTGACCCAGTTGATCACCGAGTCCAGGTAGTCGGGGAATCCCTCGACCATCTTGATGATCTGTCCCGCCAGCATCGATCCCAGCAGTGTGACGAATCCCGCCGCGGCGATGGTCAGGCCGAGGAAGACCAGGAAGGTCGCCAAGCCCCGGCGCATGCCGTGGGCGGCCATCCAGCTCACCGCGGGCTCTATGGCGAGCGCGAGGAAGAAGGCGATCAGGATGTTGATCAGCAGGCCGGTCACCTGGTGGAAGGCCCAGCTGCCCAGCTGGAACGCGGCGATCAGCGCGAGTGCGAGCACCATGGCGCGCGGGAGCCAGCGCGGCATGCGGCGGGCGGGCCGCCCGGCCGCGTCGTCGTCGGCCGGGCGCCGGACGGACGGCGGCGTAGCGGTCGGGGAGGCTGCGTGCCGGACGGCCGGCTCATTGTCGTCAGTGGGTGCCACGCACCCAGTCTCGCCCACCCCGCAGGCAGCCCCGGGCGCATCGGCGGTGCTCGTGTCGGCTCAGTGCCTCTCCCCGGGCACGTTCATGACCGAGCAGACCACGCGCCACACGTCCTTGGCGTCCCAGCCGGCGTCCAGTGCCTCCTGCACCGTGCGCCCGCCCAGCTCCGACATCACATGATCGCGCGCGAAGGTTTCGGCGTACCCCGGACCGAAGTGCTCCGCCATCCGCTGCCAGAAGACCGTCAACCGCATGACTCCAGTATCCCGCCCCTGAGGGTGGGGCCCGCAGGGGAGCGCCTGACGAGACCGCTTTCCGTCCTACGGTCTGTCGCATGGCCGACTCAGGAGCTCCCCCACTCTCCCCGACGCCCCCGGCGCGCTCCCCGCTCTTCCGCGCCGAACAGTTCGTCTGGCTCACCGCGCGCGTGCTGGAGCAGCGGCTCTTCGCGCACCACTTCCTGAACGGCGCCGCCGACCCGGTGGAAGCCGCGCTGGACGCCTACCGCAACGAGGACGGCGGCTACGGCCACGCGCTGGACCCCGATCTGCGCGGACCCGTGAGCCAGCCGCTGCACACCGCTCGCGCGCTGGGCGTCCTGGACGCCATCGGGCGCTGCGGCGGTCAGCGGGTGGAGCGGATGTGCCGTCACCTGACCTCCGTCTCGGCCGCGGACGGCGCACTGCCCGCGGTCGGTCCGGGTCAGCGCGGCTATCCGGTGGCGCCGTTCGTCCCGGTGGTGGACGACCCGCCCAGCGAGCTGCTGGCCACCGGCCCCGTGGTGGGGCTGCTGCACCGCAACGAGGTGTGGCACGCCTGGCTGTTCCGGGCCACCGACTTCTGCTGGCAGGCGGTGGAGTCGCTGCAGCAGTCCCACCCCCGCGAGGTGCGGGCCGCGGTGGCCTTCCTGGACTCCGTCCCGGACCGCCCGCGCGCGGAGGCGGCCGCCGACCGGCTGGGCCGCCTGGTGCGCCGGCAGCGGCTGGCGGCCCTGGATCCGGACCGGCTCGACGCGTACCCGGTCGCGCCCGGGTACGCGCCCGGCGACCACCACTTCCCGCACGACTTCGCGAGGAGCCCGCGGTCGCTCGCGCGCGCGTGGTTCACGGACGACGAGATGGCGCGCTCCCTGGACTTCCTCGCCGGGTCGCAGCAGGAGGACGGCGGCTGGCCCGTCCGCCGGCCCCGGTGGGCGCCGGCCCCGGCGCTGGAGGCGCGGCCCGTGGTGACGATCGAGGCCCTGAGCACCCTCAGGGCCTACGGCCGCTTCGTGGGCTGAGCCCGGCCGGGCTCAGCCGCCGATCGCCCGCACCCCCGCTGTCACCACCACGGCGGCGGCGACGACCAGCAGGAAGGGTGCGCGCAGCACCAGCGCCACGGCGGCCGCGCCGAGCCCCGCGGCCCTGGCGTCCAGCACCAGGGCGTGTCCGTCGGCGAACGTCTGCTGGGCCGTGAGCGCGGCCAGCAGGGCGACGGGCAGCAGGGCGGCCAGCCGCCGGACGAGCGGCCGCTCCATGGCGCCCGCGGGTACGAGCAGCCCGGCGAGCTTGACGGCGTAGCAGCCCAGAACGGTCAGGCCGATCGCGATCCAGGTGTTCACCGGTCCTCCTCCGTTCCGATTGGCGCGCCGCGCCGGGCGCGTCCGACGCGCCGGCCCTCGGCGAACAGTGCGAGCGGCGCCGCCAGCGCCGCCACCAGGACCGGTACGCCGGCCGGCAGGACGGGCAGCAGGCCCAGGCCCAGGAGGACCGCGAGGCCCGCGACCGCGCGCTCGGTGCGCGTCTTCAGCATCGGGGCGAGCAGGGCCAGGAAGACGGCGGGCCCGGCCGCGTCCAGCCCCCAGGCGTCGGTGTCCCCGATGGCCTTCGCGCCCAGCGCGCCGAGCAGCGTGGTGAGGTTCCACAGCAGGTAGAGGCTGAGCCCGGTCACGGTGAAGCCGATCCGCGCGGCGCGCCGGGTGGGCTGGGCCAGGGTCACGGCGGTGGTCTCGTCGATCACCCACTGGGCGGCGAACGGCCGCAGCGCGCGCGGGACGGCCAGCAGCTGCGACAGGCGCAGCCCGTAGAAGGCGTTGCGCACGCCCAGGAAGAAGGCCCCGGCGGCGGCCGTGAACGGGCCGCCGCCCGCGGCGAGCGCGCCCACCAGGGCGAACTGCGAGGCGCCGGTGAAGACCAGGAGGCTGAGCGCGCAGGTCTGCAGGAGTCCGAGTCCGCTGCCGGCCGAGGTCACCCCGAAGGCGAACCCGGACAGCCCCACCGCGACGCCGACGCCCAGGGCGTCCCGTACGACGGCGGCGTCGGGTTTTGCGGTGCCTTCGGCGGAGGGGTCCGCGAGTGCTGTCTGTTGTGCCACGCCCCGGACGGTACGTCCGGACCTCAGTGCGGGTCTTGTACGTTCTTGCGCTCGCGCTGGTAGGCGCCCGGGGGCACGCCGACGATACGGGCGAAGTGCCGGTTGAGGTGGGGCTGGTCGGTGAAGCCGACGGCGACGGCCGCCTCGGCGGGCGCGGTCCCCGCGTCGAGCAGCAGCCGCGCGCGGCGCACGCGCGCGTCGGTCAGCCATGTGTGCGGCGGCATCCCGTAGGCGTCGCGGAACGCCCGCAGCAGGGCGAACGGTCCGGTCCCGAGGTCGGCGGCCAGGCGCTCCAGGGTCGGCGGCGCGGCCATCTGCTCCTCCAGCACGGCACGCGCGCGTGCCGCGATCCGGGCTCCGGCCGTCCGGCGCGGCCGCTGCGGCAGCGAGCCGCCGTTCAGCCGCAGCAGCCTGGTCACGGTCACCCGCAGCAGGGTGTCGGCGGCCAGCGCGTTTCCGTCGTCGGCCGCGCGCAGCACCTGGTGGACCAGGCGGACGGTGTACGGATCGTCGAGGACCGGGCGGGCGAAGCCGGGCGTACCGCGGATGGCGGTGGTCTCGGCGGCGATCTCGGCCACCACCTCGGGCGACGGGTAGACGGCGCCGTAGCGCCAGCCCTCGGGGACACCGGCCCGGCCCGTGTGCGGGGTGTCCGGGTTGACCAGCGCGAGGGCGCCCGCGCCCGCCGAGACGTCGGTGCCGCGGTGCTGGAAGACCTCGACGCCGTCGGCGATGGCCGCGATCACGAAGTTCTCGTGGGTGTGCCGGACGAACGTCTTGTGGATGTACCGGGCACGCAGCAGGTCGACACCGGGCAGCTGCTCGTACCGCCAGTGCCGTGCCCGCTCCGCCGAACCCGCCATGCCCCCATTCTCCGACAGGCCGGCGGGCCCCGGGGCCCGCCCCTTCCGCCCAGGCCGGCGGGATTGTCAGTGGCCGGGTGCAGGATTGAGGACATGTTCAGTTCCGCACACCGAGCCCTCGACGGCTTCTCGCCCGCGACCCGCGGCTGGTTCACGGGGGCGTTCCCCGCGCCCACCGCGGCCCAGGCGGGCGCCTGGCGGGCCATCGGCGCGGGCTCGGACGTGCTGGTGGTGGCCCCCACCGGCTCGGGCAAGACGCTGGCCGCGTTCCTCGCCGCCCTGGACCAGCTCGCCTCGACCCCTCCCCCGGCCGACCCGAAGAAGCGCTGCCGGGTGCTGTACGTGTCCCCGCTGAAGGCCCTCGCGGTCGACGTCGAGCGGAACCTGCGCAGCCCGCTGACCGGCATCCGCCAGGAGTCCGTGCGCCTGGGCCTGCCCGAGCCCGAGGTGAAGGTCGGCATCCGTTCCGGCGACACCCCGCCCGCCGAGCGCCGCGCCCTGTCCACGCGCCCCCCGGACATCCTGATCACGACCCCCGAGTCGCTGTTCCTGATGCTGACCTCGGCCACGCGCGACGCGCTGACGGGCGTCGAGACGGTGATCCTGGACGAGGTGCACGCGGTCGCGGGCACCAAGCGCGGCGCCCACCTCGCGCTGTCCCTGGAGCGGCTGGACGAGCTGCTGCCGAAGCCCGCCCGCCGCATCGGACTGTCGGCCACGGTGCGCCCGGTGGACGAGGTGGCCCGCTACCTCTCCCCGCGCCGCAAGGTGGAGATCGTCCAGCCGGAGGCGGGCAAGGAGTTCGACCTGTCCGTGGTCGTCCCGGTGGAGGACATGGGCGTGCTGGGCGGCGCCCCGGCGGCCGACAGCGGCGACGGGGCCGAGCGGCCCTCGATCTGGCCGCACGTCGAGGAGCGGATCACCGACCTGGTGCAGGCCCACCGGTCCACGATCGTGTTCGCGAACTCGCGACGCCTGGCCGAGCGGCTGTGCAACCGGCTCAACGAGATCGCCTACGAGCGGGCGACCGGCGAATCCCTGGACGAGCACCACTCGCCGGCCGAGCTGATGGGCGGCTCGGGGGCGGCCCACGGCGCGCCCCCGGTGATCGCCCGCGCGCACCACGGCTCGGTCTCCAAGGAGCAGCGCGCCCTCGTCGAGGAGGACCTGAAGGCGGGCAGGCTGCCCGCCGTGGTCGCCACCTCCAGTCTGGAGCTGGGCATCGACATGGGCGCCGTGGACCTCGTCGTCCAGGTCGAGTCCCCGCCCTCGGTGGCGTCCGGGCTGCAGCGCGTCGGCCGCGCCGGGCACCAGGTGGGCGCCGTCTCCACCGGCGTGGTCTTCCCCAAGTACCGGGGCGACCTGGTCCAGTCCGCCGTGGTCACCGAGCGGATGCGCTCCGGGGCCATCGAGTCTCTGCGGGTTCCCGCCAACCCGCTGGACGTGCTCGCCCAGCAGCTCGTCGCCATGACGGCGCTGGACACCTGGCAGTTCGACGACCTGCTGACCGTGGTCCGCCGCGCGGCCCCCTTCGCCTCGCTCCCCGAGTCGGCGTTCACCGCGACCCTGGACATGCTCGCGGGCCGCTACCCGTCCGACGCGTTCGCCGAGCTGCGCCCGCGCGTGGTGTGGGACCGCGTGGCCGGCACGATCACCGGCCGCCCGGGCGCCCAGCGTCTCGCGGTCACCTCCGGCGGCACGATCCCCGACCGCGGCCTGTTCGGTGTCTTCCTCGCCGGTTCCGACCCCAAGAAGGGCGGCGGCCGGGTCGGCGAGCTCGACGAGGAGATGGTGTACGAGTCCCGGGTGGGCGACGTCTTCACGCTGGGCACCAGCTCGTGGCGCATCGAGGACATCACACGCGACCGCGTCCTGGTCTCCCCCGCCCCGGGCGTGCCGGGCCGGCTGCCGTTCTGGAAGGGCGACCAGCTCGGCCGCCCGCTCGAACTGGGCCGCGCGGTGGGCGCCTTCCTGCGCGAGGTGGGCTCGATGCCGCAGGACGACGCCCGGCTGCGGCTGCTCAGCGCCGGCCTGGACGCGTGGGCGGTGGACAACGTCCTGTCCTACCTGAGCGAACAGCGCGAGGCCTGCGGCCACGTCCCGGACGACCGCACGATCGTCGTCGAGCGCTTCCGCGACGAGCTCGGCGACTGGCGGGTCGTCGTCCACTCCCCCTTCGGCGCCCAGGTACACGCCCCCTGGGCCCTCGCCCTGGGCGCCCGCCTGTCCGAGCGGTACGGCATGGACGCGCAGGTCATGCACGCCGACGACGGCATCGTGCTGCGCCTGCCGGACGCCGACCTGATGGGCCTGGAACTGCTCGACCAGGAACCGGTGAAGGGCGGCGCCGAGTACGACAGCGAGCAGGCCCCGATCGGCGCCGCCGACGTCGCCTTCGACAAGGGCGAGGTCGACCAGATCGTCACCGACCAGGTCGGCGGCTCCGCCCTGTTCGCCTCCCGGTTCCGTGAATGCGCCGCCCGCGCGCTGCTGCTGCCCCGCCGCAACCCAGGCAAGCGCACCCCGCTGTGGCAGCAGCGCCAGCGCGCCGCCCAGCTGCTCCAGGTGGCGAGCGAGTTCGGCTCGTTCCCGATCGTCCTCGAGGCGATCCGCGAATGCCTCCAGGACGTGTTCGACGTCCCCGGGCTCGTCGAGCTGATGGGCGACATCGAGTCCCGCAAGGTCCGCCTGGTCGAGGTCACCACCCCGGAGCCGTCCCCGTTCGCCCGCTCCCTCCTCTTCGGCTACGTCGCCCAGTTCCTCTACGAGGGCGACTCGCCGCTCGCCGAGCGCCGCGCGGCCGCGCTCTCCCTGGACTCCCGGCTGCTGGCCGAGCTGCTGGGGCAGGCGGAGCTGCGCGAACTGCTCGACGCGGACGTGCTGACCGAGCTGGAGCGCGAGCTGCAGTGGCTGGCGGAGGACCGCCGGGTCAAGGACATCGAGGGGGTCGCCGACGTCCTGCGGCTGCTCGGCCCGCTCACCGACGCCGAGCTGGCCGAACGGGGCGCCGAGCCGCAGTGGGCGCCGGAGCTGGCCGCCGCCCGCCGGGCCATCCGGGTGCGCATCGCCGGCACCGACCACTGGGCGGCCGTGGAGGACGCGGGCCGGCTGCGGGACGCGCTCGGCACTGCGCTGCCCGTGGGCGTTCCCGAGGCCTTCACCGAACCGGTCAAGGATCCGCTCGGCGACCTCCTCGCGCGCTACGCCCGCACCCACGGCCCGTTCACGTCGGCGACGGCGGCGGCCCGCTTCGGCCTGGGCGTAGCGGTCACCGACGGCGCCCTGCAGCGGCTGGCCGCGGCCGGCCGCGTCGTCCAGGGCGAGTTCCACCCGGCGGGCATCGGCCAGGAGTGGTGCGACGCGGCCGTGCTGCGCCGGCTGCGCCGCCGTTCCCTGGCGGCCCTGCGGCACGAGCTCGAGCCGGTGCCGCCCGCCGCGCTCGCCCAGTTCCTGCCGCAGTGGCAGCACATCGGCAAGGGACACGAGCTGCGCGGCATCGATGGACTGGTGCGTGCCATCGAGCAGTTGCAGGGGGCCTCCGTGCCCGCCTCCGCGCTGGAGAAGCTGGTGCTGCCCTCACGGGTCGCCGGCTACACGCCCTCGATGCTCGACGAACTCACCACGGCCGGTGAGGTCGTGTGGGCCGGGGCGGGCGCCCTGCCCGGCAAGGACGGCTGGGTCTCCCTGTACCTCGCCGACGCGGCCCCGCTGCTGCTGCCCCCGCCACACCCGCTGGAGCTGACGGCACTTCACCAGTCCGTCCTGGACGCCCTCTCCGGCGGCTACGGCCTGTTCTTCCGCCAGATCGCCGACCATGTGCGCGCCACCACGCACCCCGAGGCCACCGATCCCCAGCTGGCCGACGCCCTGTGGGATCTGGCCTGGTCGGGACGGCTCACCAACGACACCCTCACCCCGATGCGCGCCCTGCTCGGCTCCGGCCGCACCGCGGGCTCGACGGCCCACCGCGCCAAGCGCGCGGTACCGCGCGGCCGTTACGGCTCCCTGACCGCCGCGGCCCGCGCCACCTCGCGCACCGGCCCGCCTACGGTGGCCGGCCGCTGGTCCCTCCTCCCCGCGCCGGAGCCGGACGCCACCGTGCGCGCGCACGCCCTGGCCCGCACCCTGCTCGACCGGCACGGCGTGGTCACCCGGGGGGCGGTCGCCGCCGAGGGCGTCGAGGGCGGGTTCTCCGCGGTGTACCGCGTGCTGTCCGCCTTCGAGGACAGCGGGCAGGCCAGACGTGGCTACGTGGTCGAGGGGCTGGGCGCGGCCCAGTTCGCGATGGACGGTGCGGTCGACCGCCTCCGCGCGGTGTCGAACGCCCGCGAACGCGGCCAGGGCCTGCCCAACGGCTTCGGCGGCGACCAGGGCGGCTCGTCCTTCCCCGCGGACGGCGGCGCCGCCGGCCACACCACTGCCGGCGTCTTCGAGCAGGCCGACGGCGGACTGGCCCATCCCGGCCTCGACGGCGACTTCACCTGGCCGCCGGGCGATACGGCGCGGCCGGGCGCCGGCGACTTCACCTGGCCGCCGGGGAACGGCGGCCCCGCCCCCGACGAGTACGTCTCCCCGCGCGACCGCTCCCCGGCCGACCCCTTCGCCGCCCCCGGCTACGGCGGCCCCAGAGGCGGCGGTTCCGGTTACGGCCCGTACGGCAACCGCGGCCTCGGCGACCGCCGTGGCCGGTCTTCCGCCCCCGACCCGCGCGCCGCGGTCCTCGCCGCGGCCGACCCGGCCAGCGCCTACGGCGCCGCGCTGCCCTGGCCCGAACCACCGGCCGGCGCGGGGCACAAGCCGGGCCGCAAGGCCGGTTCGCTCGTCGTGCTGGTGGATGGCGAGCTGACGCTGTACATGGAGCGCGGCGGCAAGACCGTGCTGGCCTGGCCCGCCGACCCGGACGCGGCCGCCGGAGACGATCCGCGCCTGCGCACCGCCGCCGAGGCACTGGCCGCGGCCGCCCGCGCGGGCTCCCTCGGCACCGTCACGGTCGAGCGGATCAACGGCGCCCAGGCCCTGACCTCTCCCCTGGGCACCCTGCTGGAAGGAGCCGGATTCATCGCGACCCCGCGCGGCCTGCGCCTGCGCGCCTGAGCACGGTGGCCGCCGCCTCGCCCCGCACGCCGCAGGACGCCGCATCCCGCGCGTGCCGCGTGTCACAGCGCACCGCAGGACGCCGCTCGCCGCGCGTGCCACCGCACATCACCCGTCCGTGGCACCCTTGACGCATGCCCGAAGGTGACACGGTCTGGCAGGCCGCGAAGCGGCTGCACGAGGCCCTCGCGGGCAAGGTGCTGACCCGCAGCGACTTCCGGGTGCCGCAGTACGCGACGGTCGACCTCACCGGCCGGACGGTGCTGAGCACGATCCCGCGCGGCAAGCACCTGCTGACCCGCTTCGAGGGAGGCCTGACCCTGCACACGCATCTGCGCATGGAGGGCGCCTGGAAGGTGTTCGGCGCCGGTGAACGCTGGCGCGGCGGCCAGGCCCACCAGATCCGGGTGATCCTCGGCACCGCCGACCGCACTGCCGTCGGTTACCGCCTCCCGCTGCTGGAGTTCCTGCGCACCGGCGAGGAGGAAGGCGCCGTCGGCCACCTGGGCCCCGACCTGCTCGGCCCGGACTGGGACCCCGAGCTCGCCCTCGCCAACCTGCTCGCCGACCCCGGCCGTCCCCTCGGCGAGGCCCTGCTCGACCAGCGCAATCTGGCCGGCATCGGCAACATATACAAGTGCGAGCTCTGCTTCCTGCTCGGCGCGACCCCCTGGCTGCCGATCGGCGCGCTGCCGGCGGACCGGGCCGCCCGGCTCCCCGGGCTCGCGAAGAAACTTCTGGAGAGCAACCGCGACCGCCCCGTCCGGCAGACCACGGGCCTGTACCGGGAGGACGTCTTCGTGTACGGCCGCGCGCCCCGGCCGTGCCTGCGCTGCCGCACGTCGATCCGGGTCGCCGACCAGCGCGACGGTTACCAGGAACGTCCCACCTACTGGTGCCCCAACTGCCAGACGGGCCCGGCACCGGCGCGGGGGACGGCCCAGACGTGGCGTGAGCGCTACCCCCGCAGATCGCCCTCCAACTGACCGAGGAACCCTCAGGAGCGCCCGTCCCCAAGATCCGCCGCCCCTGCGCCCGGGATACCTAAGTCGGCCGCCCCTGCGCCCGGGACACGTAGGTCCGCCGCCCCTGTGTCCGGGATACCTAGGTCCGCCTCCCCCGCGCCCGAACCGGTGACTTCCAGCAGCAACCGACCCGCACCCGCTGAGCAGGGGGCGACCGCGGCCCCGGTGGCGCTTTCGCCCCGCCAGGCGGCCGCCCACCGCCCGGCCGCGACGGCGCCCGCCGCCCGCCCCTCGGGCACGCAGTGCACCGGCAGAACGCTGAGCCCCCAGCCACCGATCGCGACGGCTCCCTCGAGTGCGCCCGCGCCGTGTCCGAAGGCGATCCGCAGCAGGGCCCACCACCACACGGCGCCCAGCCCGAGAACGAGTCCCCAGCGCACCACCCCCCTCACCGCGGCCGCCGCCTCCGGCCGGACGCCGGAGCGGCCCCGGCCCGTACGGGAGGCGCACCGGGGGCTCACGGACGTGAGGACACCGGGCCGGGGGTCCGGCGCTGGGCCACCGGCCCCGGGCTGCTCCTCACGCGTTCTCCGCCTGGAACATCCAGTGGTGCTTCTCAAGGTCGGCGCTGATCCCGATGAGGAGGTCCTGGGAGACGGGGTCGGGCTCTCCGGTCGCCGCCACCCGCTCCCGCATACGCGTGATGACCGCGCCCAGCGCCTCCACCATCGCCCGCACCGCGTCGGCGTCCTTGATCCAGCCGGCCGGAGTGGGTCCGATGCCGCTGCCGGCGGCCACCGTGGGGGCGCGTCCGTCCGGCGGGACGCCGAGGGCCGAGGCCCGCTCGGCCACCGTGTCGGAGTGGGTGCGGGCGGAGGCGACGACCTCGTCGAGCTGAAGGTGGACGGACCGGAAGCGGGGGCCGACGATGTTCCAGTGGATCTGCTTGGCGACCAGCGAGAGGTCGACCAGGTCCACCAGGGCGCCCTGCAGGGCCTCGGAGACGGTCTTCAGTGCCTCGTCGGGCAGCGGGCTCTTCACGACGTACATCCGCTTCCTCCGGTGGGTTCGGCGCCGCTAACGTCACCTCCACGATGACCGCCGCACCGGGTACCGGCAAATGGACGCAGCCACCGGCACCGACCGCGCGGGCAGACGGAAGCCCCGGCCGAGCCGCCAGGTTCAGCCTGGCGAAGCCCGGCCGGGGCTTCATGCGTATCGGGGGGTCAGGCCGTGCCCGCGCACGTCACGCGGCGACCACGTCCACCGCCTCGGCGGGCGCCTTGATGGTCACCCGTTCCGGTGGCACACCGGTCACCGACACGGAACCCAGCATCGGACGGACCGGCGTGGGCACGGGCTCGGTGGCCGTGGCGGACTGGGCCAGTTCGGCGAGCGCCAGTTCGTCGCTCACTTCCCGCATGAGTTCCGACATCCGTACGTCCAGCGCGTCGCAGATGGCGGAGAGCAGCTCGGAAGAAGCCTCCTTCTGCCCCCGCTCCACCTCGGAGAGATAGCCGAGTGAGACTCGGGCGGACGAGGAGACTTCGCGCAGAGTACGGCCCTGGCGTTGGCGCTGCCGACGCAGCACGTCACCCAGCAGGCGACGGAGCAGAATCATCGGTGGCTCCCTCCTCGGACCGCGTAGCCGCATCCTTCTCGCCCCACCGTACCGCCTTGCGCCGCGGCCGTGCGGGGAGCGATGTCTTGTTCACTCAGGGCTGCAAACATCAAAACCCCCCGTTCCGTTCCGTATCCTGTGCCCGCTCATTTCCAGTCTGTTCGCCCGCAAGCTCCTTCAGAAGCAGTGCGAGTACGCTCCGTACACTCTCCATACGAATTTCCGCACGGTCGCCGTTCAACCGCAGTGCCTCCACTTTTCCGCCCGAGGCAGAACCCGGGCGGGCAGGAAGCGGCCCGTCGACGGCGACGAAGACCGTCCCCACGGGCCGGCCGTCCTGCGGGTCGGGGCCGGCGACCCCGGTGGTCGCGAGGCCCCAGTCGGCGCCCAGTGCCTTGCGCACCCCGGCTGCCATCTGGCCCGCCACCTGCGGATCCACCGCACCGCGCTCGTCCAGCAGGGTGGCGTCGACACCCAGCAGTTCCCGCTTCAGCTCGGTGGCGTAGGCGGTGACCGAACCGCGGAAGACCTTGGACGCCCCGGGGACGCCCGTGATCTCCGCCGCCACCAGACCACCGGTGAGCGACTCCGCGACGGCGAGGCTCTCGCCCCTCACGGTCAGTAGTCGCACCAGTTCGGTGGCCTCGGGACTCACGCTTCCTTCTCTCCCAACGCGGCCGCGCGCTCGGCAATTCCCCGCCGGCGCAGCACGACGGCCTGCCGCACGTAGTCGAGGCCGGTGACGACGGTGAGCACCACCGCCGCGGCCATCACCCAGAACCTCAGGGTGGCCAGCCACCCCGTCAGCGCCAGGACGTACATCCCGACGGCGATGCCCTGGATGAGCGTCTTGAGCTTGCCGCCCCGGCTCGCGGGGATCACGCCGTAGCGGATGACGAGGAAGCGCAGCAGCGTGATGCCGAGCTCCCTGCCGAGGATCACGGCCGTCACCCACCACGGCAGATCGCCCAGTGCCGACAGACAGATGAGCGCCGCACCCATGATCGCCTTGTCGGCGATGGGGTCGGCGATCTTCCCGAAGTCGGTGACCAGGTCGTAGGTGCGCGCCAGATGCCCGTCGAACAGGTCGGTGATCATGGCGACGGCGAAGGCCGCCCAGGCGAGCGAGCGCCAGGCCGGGTCGTAGCCGCCGTCCGCCAGCATCAGCATCACGAAGCCGGGCACGAGGAGCAGCCGCAGCATCGTCAGCAGATTGGCGACGTTCCACACGCTGGCCTGGTTGACGGCCGCCGCCGTCAGTTTCCCGCCGCGCGCGGGACGGACGCCGCCCTCCGGGCCGGGGGCGGGAGCGGGAGAGCGGGCGGCGGAGCCGGAGACCTCGGAAGCTGCGCCGTCGGCGGCGGCCGCACCCCGGGCGCCCTGCGCACCGGTGGAGCCGCCCGCGGCGGATGCCGGGACTCCGGTCATCTGCCCGCCTCCTCACTGCACGACGGCGAGCCCGCCAGCGGCTCGGCGACCAGGTCGACGCCTTCGGTGCCGACCACCTTCGCCTCGACCATACGTCCCACGCTCAGGCCCTCGCCGCTCGTGAGCAGCACCTGGCCGTCCGTCTCCGGAGCCTGGTGCGCGGCCCGGCCGTGGACGCCCTCCTCGCCGTCGACGGACTCCACGAGGACGTGCACGGTCTCGCCGAGGCGCTCCTCGGCGCGCTGGGAGACGAGTTCCTCGGCGAGCCGGGAGACCCGCGCGAGACGCTCGGCGACGACGTCCTCGTCGAGCTTGTCGTCGTAGGTCGCCGCCTCCGTGCCCTCCTCGTCGGAGTAGCCGAAGACACCGATGGCGTCCAGGCGGGCGCCGTTCAGGAAGCGCTCCAGCTCGGCCAGGTCGGCCTCGCTCTCGCCGGGGAAGCCGACGATGAAGTTGGAGCGCACGCCGGCCTGCGGGGCCTTGCCGCGAATGGTGTCCAGCAGCTCCAGGAAGCGGTCGGTGTCCCCGAAGCGGCGCATGGCGCGCAGCACTCCGGGCGCGGAGTGCTGGAAGGACAGGTCGAAGTAGGGCACGACCTTCGGGGTGGAGGTCAGGACGTCGATCAGGCCCGGGCGCATCTCGGCCGGCTGCAGGTAGCTCACGCGCACCCGCTCGAGGCCGTCGACCTCCGCCAGCTCGGGCAGCAGGGACTCGAGCAGGCGGATGTCGCCCAGGTCCTTGCCGTAGGAGGTGTTGTTCTCGGAGACCAGCATGATCTCCTTCACGCCCTGCTCGGCGAGCCAGCGGGTCTCGTTCAGCACGTCGCTCGGGCGGCGGGAGATGAAGGAGCCGCGGAAGGAGGGGATGGCGCAGAAGGAGCAGCGCCGGTCGCAGCCGGAGGCGAGCTTCACCGAGGCCACCGGCGAGCCGTCCAGCCGGCGGCGCAGGGGCGCACGCGGGCCGGAGGCGGGCGCAACGCCCTCGGGGAGGTCGGCCGGCCCGTGGCCGGGCAGCGCCACGGCGGCCGCGGACTCCTGCCGCTCGGCAGGGCTGATCGGCAGCAGCTTGCGGCGGTCGCGGGGGGTGTGCGCGGCGTGGATGCCGCCGGAGAGGATGGTCTGCAGGCGGTCGGAGATGTCGGCGTAGTCGTCGAAGCCGAGCACGCCGTCGGCCTCGGGCAGCGCCGCGGCCAGTTCCTTGCCGTACCGCTCGGCCATGCAGCCCACGGCCACCACGGCCTGGGTTCTGCCGTGGTCCTTGAGGTCGTTGGCCTCCAGAAGGGCGTCTACGGAGTCCTTCTTGGCGGCCTCGACGAAACCACAGGTGTTGACCACGGCGACATCGGCGTCCGCGGCGTCCTCGACGAGCTGCCAGCCGTCCGCCTCCAAACGGCCTGCGAGCTCCTCCGAGTCCACCTCGTTACGGGCGCAGCCGAGAGTGACGAGTGCGACGGTACGGCGTTCAGGCATGGGCTCAAGACTACTTTGTCTGGCTGACACCCCACGTCGACGGGGTTGGCCGATCCCGGCCAACCCCGTCACACCCGTGCCCCGACCGTGCTTATCCGGCCGCGGGGTCGCCCTTCGTGTACGTGAGACGCTCCACGGCGCCCGGCCGGAAGTCGTCCTCGATCTTCTTGCCGTTGACGTACAGCTCGATCGCGCCGGCGTCCCCGAGGATCAGGTTGATCTTGGAGCGGTCCTGGAAGGTCTTGGACTCGCCCTTGTTCAGCAGTCCGTCGAAGAGCATCCGGCCGTTGTGGTCCTTGGCGGAGATCCAGCTCCGCCCGTTCGGCGCGCTGACCTGGACGGTGACCTTGTCCTGCGGCGCGGCGGCGATGGCGCTGTCGGAGGGCGCGGACGACGGCGCGGCGGGCTTGTCCTTCTCGGGGGTGGGCGAGGATGACTTGCTGGGCGCGGGCGAGGCCCCCTCGGCGACCTGTGCCTTGGCGTCGCTGCCGCCGTCACCGCCCTTGAACGCGTTGAACCCGACGAAACCGACGACGGCCACGATCGCGGCGACCATGGCCGCCGTCCAGTTGGGGCCACGGCGCTCGGGGCGGATGCGTTCCGCCTCGAACATCGGCGCGGCCGGGGTGGGCTCGGGCCGCCCGCCGTGCTCGGCGTCGTACTGCGCGATCAGCGGCGCGGGGTCGAGACGCACGGCCCTGGCCAGCGTGCGGATGTGCCCGCGCGCGTACACGTCACCGCCGCAGGGGGCGAAGTCGTCCGCCTCGATGGCGTGCACGATGGCGATACGGACACGAGTGGCACTGCTGACGTCGTCGACCGTGAGCCCGGTCGCGATGCGCGCCTGGCGCAGGGCATGGCCGACGGAGGGACGGGTTTGCTCGGACACGTCGTGGAACGGACGCTCGTCTTCAGGGGAGTTGCCGATGGACACGGGGGCGCCTTTCGAGCGTGTGAGCCACCTGTGCTGGAGGTTCAGTCTAGGCGGGTACGAAAGGGTGGGGCGAGCGGGCGGGGGCCTTTGTACGCCATCGGTATGACCCGACAACCCGATGGTGGGACAGACACATACCCCAGGATGGGATCCGTACCGGTCCTTTCGCTCAACTTGACGTACAGCGAGGGGAAACGGTTGCTCGCCGCTCCCTAACGGGTGGATCACGGTGCTGCCGCCACCCGGCGTAACCTCCGACACGCCGGGCGGCCCGCTTCCCTACCCGTCCGACTCCCCACGGATCAGCGCGAGTACGCCGTCCAGCTCGTCGGGTTTGACGAGAACGTCACGCGCCTTCGAACCCTCGCTCGGCCCCACGATGTTGCGGGACTCCATCAGGTCCATCAGTCGTCCCGCCTTGGCGAAGCCGACCCGGAGCTTGCGCTGCAGCATGGACGTCGACCCGAACTGGGTGGAGACGACCAGCTCGGCCGCCTGGCACAGCAGGTCGAGGTCGTCGCCGATGTCCTCGTCGATCTCCTTCTTCTGCTTGCTGCCCACGGTGACGTCCTCGCGGAAGACGGGCGCCATCTGGTCCTTGCAGTGCTGCACGACGAGCGCGACCTCGGCCTCGGTCACGAACGCGCCCTGCATACGGGTCGGCTTGTTCGCGCCCATCGGCAGGAAGAGGCCGTCGCCCTTGCCGATCAGCTTCTCGGCGCCGGGCTGGTCCAGGATGACCCGGGAGTCGGCGAGCGAGGAGGTGGCGAACGCCAGGCGGGAGGGCACGTTGGCCTTGATCAGTCCGGTGACCACGTCGACCGACGGGCGCTGGGTGGCGAGCACCAGGTGGATGCCGGCCGCGCGCGCGAGCTGGGTGATGCGCACGATGGCGTCCTCGACGTCACGCGGGGCGACCATCATCAGGTCGGCCAACTCGTCCACGATCACCAGCAGGTACGGGTACGGCTGGAGCTCGCGCTCGCTGCCCTCCGGCGGCTTGACCTTGCCCTCGCGGACGGCCCGGTTGAAGTCGTCGATGTGCCGGTAGCCGTAGGCGGCGAGGTCGTCGTAGCGCAGGTCCATCTCGCGCACGACCCACTGCAGCGCCTCGGCGGCCCGCTTGGGGTTGGTGATGATCGGGGTGATCAGGTGCGGGATGCCCTCGTAGGCGGTCAGCTCCACGCGCTTGGGGTCGACGAGGATCATCCGGACGTCCTCCGGGGTCGCCCGCATCATGATCGAGGTGATCAGGCAGTTGATGCAGGACGACTTGCCGGAGCCGGTGGCGCCCGCGACCAGCATGTGCGGCATCTTCGCCAGCGAGTGCATCACGTACCCGCCCTCGACGTCCTTGCCGAAGGCGACCAGCATCGGGTCGTCGTCCTCGGCGGACTCCGCGAGGCGCAGCACGTCACCGAGGTTGACCATCTCCCGGTCGGTGTTCGGGATCTCGATGCCGACCGCCGACTTGCCGGGGATGGGGCTGATGATCCGCACATCGGGGCTGGCGACGGCGTAGGCGATGTTCTTCGTCAGGGCGGTGATCCGCTCGACCTTCACCGCGGGACCCAGTTCGACCTCGTAGCGGGTGACCGTCGGGCCGCGGGTGAAGCCGGTGACGGCCGCGTCGACCTTGAACTCGGTGAAGACCTGGGTGAGCGAGGCGACGACCGCGTCGTTGGCCGCGCTGCGCGCCTTGCCGGGGCCGCCACGGGTGAGCAGGTCGAGTGACGGCAGCGCGTAGGTGATGTCGCCGGACAGCTGGAGCTGCTCCGCGCGCGCGGGCAGGTCGCGGGGCTCGTCGGGGGCCTTCTTGGTCAGGTCGGGGACGCTGCCGCTCGGCGGCTCCGCCCGCTCGGGGCGTGCGGCCGGGGCGGGCTTCGCGACCTGGGCGGGGGCCGGGGCCGGCATGGGCACCGGGGTGGTGTCCTCGCGCTCGCCCGCGCTCACGCCCTGGGTGAGATCGGCGACGACCGGGGACGGCGGCATGCCGTGCGTGACGGCCCCGTCGAGCGCGGCCGCGGCGGCCGCGGCGACGTCCACGGCGTCCATCCGCCGCCGCGGGTCGGGCTGCGGCACCGCGGAGCGCCTGGGGCGGCCCCGGCGCTGGGTCAGCGCCTCCTCCTCGGCTCCCTCGGGGTCGTACGCCTGCGGGGCGCCCCGGCGCCCGCGCGGGCGCGCGGGCAGCGCCTCGCGCCACTGCTCGTCGTACCGCTCGTCGTCCCCGGTGGGCTCGAACTCCTGCGGGTCGGACAGCAGGCCGAGGCGCACGCCGAGCGCGCGCAGGCGCTGCGGGATGGCGTTGACCGGCGTGGCGGTCACCACGAGCAGCCCGAAGACCGTCAGCAGCACCAGCAGCGGGACGGCGAGCACTTCGGTCATGGTGTACGTCAGCGGGGTCGCCGCCGCCCAGCCGATGAGGCCGCCGGCGTCCCTTATGGCCTCCATGCCGGAACTGCGGGCGGGCGAGCCGCAGGCGATGTGGACCTGCCCGAGCACGCCGATGACCAGTGCGGACAGGCCGATCACGATCCGGCCGTTGGCCTCCGGCTGCTCGGGGTGGCGCATGAAGCGGACCGCGATCACCGCGAGCAGTATCGGCACCAGCAGGTCGAGCCGGCCGAAGGCGCCGGTGACCAGGATCTCCACCAGGTCGCCGACGGGACCGCGCAGGTCGGCCCAGGTGCCGGCGGCGACGATCAGCGCGAGGGCGAAGAGCAGCAGCGCGACGCCGTCCTTGCGGTGCGCCGGGTCGAGGTTCTTCGCGCCCTGCCCTATGCCGCGGAAGACGGCGCCGACGGCGTGCGCGAGCCCGAGCCAGAGGGCGCGCACGAGCCGGTACACGCCCCCCGTGGGGCTCGGCGCCTGCCTGGCCGGCACCACCTTCTTCGCCGGGGCCCGCCTGGCTGGCGCCTTCCTGGCCGGAGCCTTCTTCGCGGCGGCCTTCCTCGGCACAGCCTTCGCGGGAGCGGCCGCCTTCCTGGCGGGCGGCTTCTTGGCTGCGGAGGGACGTGAGGCCATGGGTGTGAGATTACCGGGGGAGACGACGGCGGACACGCGTGCCCACTGCTTCACCCGTTCGTGTCGCCCTTGCCGAGGCGCGGAACTGACGCACGCTCATGGGCAACTGCCGTCCCGGCCGACGTCAGTTCTGCGTCGGAACCGACTGGCTGCCGGCGCCCGCGCCCGGCTCCAGAGCGTCCAGCGCCCGCCGCAGTCCTGTCAGTTTCCGCTCCAGATGGGCGGCCGTGGCCACCGCGGCGGCATCCGCCGAGTCGTCGTCGAGCTGCTTCGACAGCGCCTCGGCCTGCTCCTCGACCGCCGCCAGACGCGCGGACAGTTCGGCGAGCAGCCCCGCGGACTCCTTGCCGCCGACCGCGTCCTTGCCGCCGCCCTCCAACTGCAGCCGCAGCAGCGCCGCCTGCTCCCGCAGCTGGCAGTTCTTCATGTACAGCTCGACGAACACGGAGACCTTCGCCCGCAGCACCCACGGGTCGAACGGCTTGGAGATGTAGTCGACCGCTCCCGCCGCGTAACCCCGGAAGGTGTGGTGCGGGCCGTGGTTGATCGCGGTGAGGAAGATGATCGGGATGTCCCGGGTCCGCTCGCGCCGCTTGATGTGCGCGGCGGTCTCGAATCCGTCCATGCCCGGCATCTGGACATCCAGCAGAATGACCGCGAAGTCGTCCGTGAGCAGTGCCTTGAGCGCTTCCTCCCCGGACGATGCCCGCACCAGCGTCTGATCGAGCGCCGAGAGGATGGCCTCCAGCGCCAGCAGATTCTCCGGCCGGTCATCGACCAGGAGGATCTTGGCCTTCTGCACCATGGCCCGCCCTCCTCGCCCCGGCGGTACACCGGGCGCCGCCCCAGGGGACGACTCTCTTTCGCCGCCCGTCCTTGTGCCGGTCATCGTAGCCGCACCCTGCCCATCGCCACACCCTGTCACCGCGATGTCACTGTGCACACAGCGGAAACGCCGTGAGTGATCCGAAGGTTCCCGGAATCCCGGGTTCCCACACGCCACGCGCCCCGCACTCGGACAACTCCGGGGGCGGGCCGAAGGTTCCCACCGCGCTCACATCCGTTCCCGCCGGGCCGTCACCGCGCACTCATCCACTGCCGCATGACCGCCAGCAGGTGGTCCGGATCGACCGGCTTCGTGACGTAGTCGGAGGCACCCGAGTCGATCGCCTTCTCCCGGTCGCCCTTCATCGCCTTCGCGGTCAGCGCGATGATCGGCAGCCCGGCGAACTGCGGCATCCTGCGGATCGCCGTGGTCGTCGCGTACCCGTCCATCTCCGGCATCATGATGTCCATCAGCACCACCGCCACGTCGTCGTGCTGCTCCAGCACCTCGATGCCCTCACGGCCGTTCTCCGCGTACAGCACCGACAGCCCGTGCTGCTCCAGCACGCTGGTGAGCGCGAACACGTTGCGGATGTCGTCGTCGACGATCAGCACCTTCTCACCGCCGAACCGCACGGCGGGGGCCGGCTGCGAGGTGCTCTCCTGCTCGGCGATGGTCGTCCACTGCTCCGGCCGGTGCTCGGGCGGCGGCAGGCTCCGGCGGCGGCGCCGGAAGAGCGCGGCGGCGCCGTTCTGCGTCTCCCGGTACGACTTCACCTCCGCCGGCGTCTCGATCTCCGCCGCCGACAGGTCCGAGTCCGGCCGGCCCTCGGAGGCGAGCAGCTCGCCGGCCTCCAGCGCCTGCACGGACTGCTGGTAGCCCTGTGGCGGCAGTTCGCTCGGGTGCATCGACAGGTACAGCGTGAACGTGGAGCCGCGGCCCGGTTCGCTCTGCGCGTGGATCTCACCGCCGAGCAGCTGCGCGATCTCCCGCGAGATCGACAGGCCCAGACCGGTGCCGCCGTACTTCCGGCTGGTCGTGCCGTCCGCCTGCTTGAACGCCTCGAAGATCACCCGCATCTTGCTGGCCGCGATGCCGATGCCCGTGTCGGTCACCGAGAACGCGATCAGGTCGGCGTGCGGGTCGCTCAGCGAACCGGCCTCCAGCATCTGCTCCCGGATCGACTGCGGCACATCGGAGCCGGCGGGCCGGATCACCAGTTCCACCGAGCCGGAGTCGGTGAACTTCACCGCGTTGGACAGCAGGTTGCGCAGCACCTGCAGCAGCCGCTGCTCGTCGGTGTGCAGGGTGGCCGGCAGCTCAGGGGAGACCCGCACGGACAGGTCCAGGCCCTTCTCCGCGGTCAGCGGCCGGAAGGTCGCCTCCACGTAGTCCACGAGCTGCACGAGCGCGATGCGCGTCGGGGAGACGTCCATCTTGCCCGCCTCGACCTTCGAAAGGTCCAGGATGTCGTTGATCAGCTGCAGCAGATCGGACCCGGCGCCGTGGATCGTCTCGGCGAACTCGACCTGCTTCGGGGAGAGGTTGCCTTCCGCGTTGTCGGCGAGCAACTTGGCCAGGATCAGCAGCGAGTTGAGCGGCGTGCGCAGCTCGTGCGACATGTTGGCGAGGAACTCGCTCTTGTAGCGCATCGACACCGCGAGCTGCTCGGCACGCTCCTCCAGGACCTGCCGGGCCTCCTCGATCTCGGTGTTCTTCACCTCGATGTCCCGGTTCTGCCGGGCCAGCAGCTCGGCCTTCTCCTCCAGTTCGGCGTTGGACGCCTGCAGCGCCTTCTGCCGGTTCTCCAGCTCCGCCGACCGCTCCCGCAGTTGCTCGGTCAGCTCCTGCGACTGCTTCAGCAGCAGCTCGGTCTTGGTGTTCACCGAGATCGTGTTGACGCTGGTCGCGATCATCTCGGCGATCTGGTTGAGGAAGTCCTTCTGGATATGCGTGAACGGCGTGAACGAGGCCAGCTCGATCACACCGAGCACCTTGCCCTCGAAGAGCACCGGCAGCACGATCACCTGCGCCGGCGGGGCCTCGCCGAGCCCCGAGGAGATCTTCAGATAGCCGCTGGGCGCGTTCTCCACCAGGATCGTGCGCTTCTCCAGGGCGGCCGTGCCGATCAGCCCCTCACCCGGCCGGAACGACGTCGGCATGGAGCCCATCGAGTAGCCGTACGAGCCGAGCATCCGCAGCTCGTAGTGGTCCTCGGCGTCGGCCCCGAGGTCCTGGCCCTCCATGAGCGGCATGGTCAGGAAGAACGCGCCGTGCTGCGCGGAGACCACCGGCGTCAGCTCGCTCATGATCAGCGAGGCCACGTCCGCCAGGTCCCGGCGGCCCTGCATCAGCGCGGAGATACGGGCCAGGTTGCCCTTCAGCCAGTCCTGCTCCTTGTTGGCGATCGTGGTGTCGCGCAGGTTGGCGATCATCTTGTTGATGTAGTCCTGCAGTTCCTGGATCTCGCCGGAGGCGTCGACGTCGATCTTCAGGTTCAGGTCGCCACGGGTCACCGCGGTCGCCACGCGCGCGATGGCGCGCACCTGCCGGGTCAGGTTCCCGGCCATCTCGTTCACCGACTCCGTCAGGTCCCGCCAGGTGCCGTCGACGTCGCGCACGCGCGCCTGCCCGCCGAGCTGTCCCTCGGTGCCCACCTCACGGGCCACCCGGGTGACCTCCTCGGCGAAGCTGGAGAGCTGGTCGACCATCGTGTTGATCGTCGTCTTCAGCTCGAGGATCTCCCCGCGCGCGTCGATGTCGATCTTCTTGGTCAGGTCGCCCTTGGCGATGGCCGTCGTCACCATGGCGATGTTGCGCACCTGGCCGGTCAGGTTGGACGCCATCTGGTTCACGGACTCGGTGAGGTCCTTCCAGGTGCCGGCCACACCCGGCACGTGCGCCTGGCCGCCCAGGATGCCGTCCGTGCCCACCTCACGGGCCACCTTGGTGACCTGGTCGGCGAACGAACTCAGAGTCCGCACCATGGTGTTGAAGGTGTCGGCGAGCTGCGCGACCTCACCGCTCGCCTCGATGGTCACCTGCCGGGTCAGGTCGCCGTTGGCGACCGCGGCCGCCACCTGGGAGATGTTGCGCACCTGCATGGTCAGGTTGTTGGCCATCAGGTTGACGTTGTTGCTCAGGTCCTTCCAGATGCCGGTGACACCCGGGACGTGCGCCTGGCCGCCCAGGATGCCCTCGGTGCCCACCTCACGGGCCACCCGGGTCACCTGCTCGGCGAAGCTGGAGAGCTGGTCCACCATCGTGTTGACCGTCGTGACGAGTTCGAGGATCTCGCCCTTGGCGTCGACGGTGATCTTCTTCGACAGGTCGCCCTTGGCGACGGCGGTCGTGACCTCGGCGATGTTGCGCACCTGGATGGTCAGGTTGTTCGCCATGAAGTTCACGGACTGCGTGAGGTCCTTCCAGGTGCCCGAGACGCCCTGGACCTCCGCCTGGCCGCCCAGCATGCCCTCGGTGCCCACCTCACGGGCCACTCGCGTGACCTCCTGGGCGAAGGACGAGAGCTGGTCGACCATCGTGTTCAGCGTGTTCTTCAGCTCCAGGATCTCCCCGCGCGCGTCCACGGTGATCTTCTGGGAGAGGTCGCCGCGGGCCACCGCCGTGGCCACCTGGGCGATGTTGCGCACCTGGGCGGTGAGGTTGCCCGCCATACCGTTCACGGAGTCCGTGAGGTCCCGCCACACACCGGCCACGCCCGGCACCTGCGCCTGACCGCCGAGCCGGCCCTCGGTGCCCACGTCCCGGGCGACCCGGGTCACCTGGTCGGCGAAGGCGGAGAGCTGGTCGACCATCGTGTTGATGGTGCTCTTCAGCTCCAGGATCTCCCCGCGCGCGTCGACGTCGATCTTCTGCGAGAGGTCGCCGCGGGCCACGGCCGTCGTCACCTGGGCGATCTGCCGCACCTGGGAGGTGAGGTTGCCGGCCATGAAGTTGACGGAGTCCGTCAGCTCCTTCCAGGTGCCCGACACCCCGTCCACCCGCGCCTGCCCGCCGAGCCGGCCCTCGGTGCCCACGTCCCGGGCCATCCGCGTCACCTGGTCGGCGAAGCTCGAGAGCTGGTCCACCATCGTGTTCACGGTGTTCTTCAGCTGGAGCATCTCACCGGAGACGTCCACGGTGACCTTCTGGGAGAGGTCACCGTTGGCCACCGCCGTGGTCACCTGGGCGATGTTGCGCACCTGCCCGGTCAGGTTGCGGAACGCCGTGTTGACGGAGTCCGTCAGGTCCTTCCAGGTCCCGGCGGCGCCCGGCACCTGCGCCTGACCGCCCAGCTCACCCTCGACACCGACCTCCCGCGCGACCCGGGTCACCTCGGCGCCGAACGCGGATAGCTGGTCCACCATGGTGTTGACGGTGTTCTTCAGCTCCAGCATCTCCCCGGCCACGTCCACCGTGACCTTCTGCGACAGATCGCCGCTGGCCACAGCGGTCGTCACCGCGGCGATGTCGCGCACCTGCGTCGTCAGGTTCCGGAACACCGTGTTGACGGAGTCCGTCAGGTCCTTCCAGGTGCCGGCGACACCCGGCACCGTCGCCTGACCGCCCAGCCGGCCCCCGGCGCCCACCTCGTTGGCCACGCGCGTGACCTCGTCCGCGAAGATCCGCAGCGTCTCGGTCATCTGATTGATCGTCTCGGCGAGCTGCGCGACCTCGCCCCGCGCCGGAACCGTCACCTTCTGCGACAGGTCGCCGTTGGCCACGGCGGTCGTCACCTGGGCGATCCCGCGCACCTGGGCCGTCAGGTTGCCGGCCATCAGGTTCACCGAATCGGTGAGTTCCTTCCACGTGCCGTCCACGCCCGGCACATGCGCCTGGCCGCCGAGGATGCCGTCGGTGCCGACCTCCCGCGCGACCCTCGTCACCTCCGAGGAGAAGGCGGAGAGCTGGTCGACCATCGTGTTGACGGTGTTCTTCAGCTCCAGCATCTCGCCGGCCACGTGCACGGTGACCTTCCGCGACAGATCGCCCTTGGCGACCGCGGTGGTCACCAGGGCGATGTCCCGCACCTGGGCCGTCAGCCGGGACGCCATCGTGTTGACGGAGTCCGTGAGGTCCTTCCACGACCCGGACAGCCCGCGCACCCGGGCCTGGCCGCCGAGCTTGCCCTCGGTGCCGACCTCGCTGGCCACGCGCGTGACCTCGTCGGTGAACGTCGACAACTGGTCGACCAGGTTGTTGACCGTGCGGCCGACCTTCAGGAACTCGCCGCGAAGCGGGTGCCCGGTGCCGTCCGGCGCCTGCGTGCGCAGATCCATCCGCGGCGACAGATCACCCTCCGCGACCGCCGTCAGGACCCGGCTGACCTCCGAGACGGGCCACACCAGGTCGTCGACCAGCGCGTTGGAGTGGTCGACGGCCGTCGCCCACGAGCCCTCGCAGGCACCCGTCTCCAGCCGTTCCGTGAGTTTTCCCTCACGCCCCACCATGCGCCGCACCCGCGACAGCTCACCGGTCAGGTGCAGGTTGCGGTCGGCCACCTCGTTGAAGACCGCGGCGATCTCCGACATCACGCCGTCGCCGGACACCGTGAGCCTCTTGCGGAAGTTGCCGTCCCGCATGGCGAGCAGGGCCGCCAGCAGCCGGTTCAGGGCAGCCGTGTCCACGGCGGTGGTGCCGCCGCTCCTGCCCAGGGACTGTCCGCCCTTCGCGCGCGCCTTCGTGCCCCGCGTCGCTGCGCCAGACTCCACTGTGTCCCTCCCGAAGGGGTAGACCGTTACTGCTGTGCTCGGCCACATCGGCCCGGTGTGCCAGTTCCCCGGCACACCGGATTGCTTCCGCGTACCCGTTACCGCTCGGTATCTCCGCCGGACGGTATCCGGGCACACCAGGGGCTGCTGCCCGCCGTGCACGGAACACACTCGAACCGACCGGACCTTCATCGGAAGCCTGCCCAGTGTTTCACCCCGGCCGAACCAGGCCATAACAGTTCGGCACCTTCGCACATCGTCCGCACACACGCTGGGGGGGTTAAACAACGGCGACCGGCATCCGCCCGGACGGCGAAGGTAAGTAACCTTGCATGCGGCTGTCCAGCCGCACCGGTCCGTCCGGCCTGGGCGGTGGCACCAGAACGAGCGGGCATCGGAGGGGCGGCCGCAGACCATGACCACCGGACTGATCCCAGGGGCACAGCCCCCGGAGCCACGGCCGACGGGTGAGCTGATGCCGCAGCAGCGGCGCGAGCCGGCCGGCCCCGCAGCCCTGTCCGCCGACACCAGGCCGAGGAGTTTTGTGATCACCGCGCGCGCGGCCGCCAGCTTCGAGCCCGTCGGACGATCGGTGGCGACCGCCCGGTCCTTCGTCCGCGACACCCTCCAGAGCTGGGGTTTCGCCGACATCATCGACGACGCGGTGGTTCTCACCAGCGAACTCGTGACCAACGCCGTGGTCCACGCGGGCACGCACGCGGAGGTGCTGTGCCTGCGCACCGAGGACGGCGTGCGCATCGAGGTCTCCGACCGCTACCCCGAGCGCGAGCTGCCCCTGCAGAGCGCCCACGCCGTGATGGCCAACCCCGACCGTGAGGGCGGCCGCGGCCTGCAGCTCTGCGCGGCCCTCGCCGCCCGCTGGGGCGTGGACTACACGCCCACCCACAAGAACGTCTGGTTCCAGCTCGACCTGCCCGAACGCCCGGTCGGCACCCGCGCAGCCGGCCCCTCCCTCCCCGCCGACCTGCTCCCGATGGCCGACGGCCGGATCCGCGTCGCGGTCCTCCAGGTCGACCGGAAGGGCTCCGTCAGCGCCTGGAACGAGGACGCGGAGGAACTGTTCGGCCACCCGGCGAGCGAGGTCGTCGGCAAGCCCCTCACCGACCTCGCGGCCTGGCCGCACACCCCGGGCACCGGCACCGGCATCGCCGAGGCCCTGAAGCTCTCCCGCTGGGAGGGCAGTTACGGCATCCGCCGCGCCGACGGCCGGGTCGCCTCGGTCTACGCCTCCCACCTGCGGGTCCGCGACACCGGCGGCGAGCCGTCCACCGTGTGCCTCCTGGTGCGCGATCACGAGCGCGCCATCCTGCAGACGCCGCAGCGCGGCCCCGCCACCGACCAGACATCGGCCTCCGACGGCCAGAGCACCGACCCGTTCGAGGTGTTCATCGGCTCCCCCGCCCCGGACGACCTGGACGGCCTGCTGCAGCGCACGGTGGAGCGGGCCCGCGACATGCTCGACGCCGACTCCGCTTTCCTGCTGCTCGCCACCGACGACGAGACCGAACTCGAGGTCCGCGCCTCCACCGGCCTGCCCTCCGCCCGCCAGCGCTTCGCCCGCGTACCCGTGGAAGCCGGCCCCGGCCGCTACGGCTCCGCGCGCATGCCCGCCGTCCACGACGACCTCATCGCCGTCCCCGGGGCGGTGCCGCTGCTGTCCGGTACCGGCATGCGCTCCGTGGTCACGGTCCCGCTGAAGGTCGAGGGCCGTCTGACGGGCTCCCTCGGCGTCGCCGCGGAGGCGCCCGGCCGGTACTCCAACGAGGAGGCGCTGCGCCTGCAGTTCGCCGCCGACCGCATCGCGCTGGCCGTCGAGTCGGCGCGGCTGGGCGAGCTTGAGCGGCTGCGCCGCGGCTCCCTGAGCTTCCTGGTCGAGGCCTCCGACCTGCTGGCCGGCACCCTGGACCGCGACCAGACCCTGGCCCTGATGGCGCAGATGACGGTGCCGACGCTCGCCACCTGGTGCGCGGTCTACACGATCGCCGACCAGGCCTCCGAGCCGTACCTGTCGTACGTGCTGCACGAGGACGAGGACCTCATCGACGGCATCAAGTCCCTGCTGTCGAAGGTCCCGGCGCCGGACCCGGTGCCCACGCCCGGCGCCCGGATCTGGTCCGCGCCCGGCGAGGTCGCCCACCAGGCGGCCCTGCGCAGTTCCATGCGCAGTCTCGGACTGTCCGGCGGCCCCACCCACCAGATCGCCTCGGGCATCGGCCCGACCCTCGCCACGGCCTCCGCGGTCGGCGGCGAGACGGTCGTCCTGCCGCTGGTCGCCCGCAACCGCGTCATCGGCATGCTCACGCTGGGCAAGCCGACCGACGAGCACTTCCGCCAGGAAATCCTGGAACTGGCCGAGGACTTGTCCCGGCGGGCCGCCCTCGCCCTGGACAACGCCCGGCTGTACTCGGAGCGCACGGCCATCAGCCAGTCCCTCCAGCGCAGCCTGCTCCCGCCCGGCCTGCCGAACATCGACGGCGTCGAGGTCGAGGTCATCTACCGAGCGGCCGGCGAGGGCAACGAGGTCGGCGGCGACTTCTACGACCTCTTCCCCATCGGCAACGGCGCCTACGGCTTCGCCATCGGCGACGTCTGCGGCACGGGCCCGAACGCGGCGGCGGTCACCGGCCTCGCCCGGCACGCGCTGCGCCTGCTGGCCAGGGAGGGCCTCTCCGGCCCGGCGGTGCTGGAGCGGCTGAACTCGGCCATCCTCGACGAGGGCGACCGCAGCCGCTTCCTCACGCTGCTCTACGGCGAGATGCGGCCGCAGGAGGACGGCAGCGCCGAACTGAAGGTGGTCTGCGCCGGCCACCCGCTCCCGCTGCGCCTGCGCCAGGACGGCACGGTGGTCGCGGCGGCCGAACCGCAGCCGCTGCTCGGTGTCATCGAGGATCTGGAGCTGTACGAGGAGACGGTCACGCTCGATCCCGGCGACGTTCTCCTCTGTGTCACCGACGGGGTCACCGAACGTCGTGAGGGCACCCGGATGCTGGGCGACGACGGTCTCGCCGACGTCCTCACCACGTGCACGGGCCTCACCGCGGGCGCGGTGGCCGCGCGCATCATGCGGGCGGTGGAACGCTTCGCCTCGGACGCTCCGTCAGACGACATGGCGATTCTGGCCATGCGGGTGCCGGAGCCCCACCAGGAGCCGTGAGCGAGACCGGCCAGAGGGCATGAAAAAGGCCCCGCCCGAATGGGCGGGGCCTTTCTGCCGGAGCCCCCAAACGGAATCGAACCGTTGACCTTCTCCTTACCATGGAGACGCTCTGCCGACTGAGCTATAGGGGCCTGTCGCTTTCGGGGTTTCCCTCGCGGCGACAAGAAAACCATACCCTGAACAGGCCCTGGTTCCCAAACTCGTTCGGCTTCCGTTCAGAAGGCGGGTTGAAGCAGTCCTCCGAGGGCATTGCAGGCCGAGACGATGCGCTGCATCTCCCGCTTGGTCAGCGAGGCGTCCACCGGCAGGGCGAGCGTCTCGTCCGCGGCCCGCTCGGTCTCCGGCAGCGTCACGCAGCGCCGGAACTCCGGGAGCCTGTGCACGGGCGTCTTCACCGGGACGCGGCACTCGATTCCCTTGGCCCGCAAGGCGCGTGCGAAGGCGTCACGGTCCGGCCGGCCGTTGCCCGGCACCCGCACCACGTACTGCTGGTAGGTGTGCCCGGGACTGTCGTCCGGCGTCCGCACGCCCCTCAACTTGGCGTCGAGATAGGCGGCCCGCTCCCTGCGCTGAGCCGTCTCGTCGTACGGCGCCTCGGACTCCCCCTGCTCCAGCACGAGCAGTCCGTACCGCCGGCCGAGCTCGTGCAACGGCGTGATGTCCGCGCATCGTCCGAAGCGGTGCACGACAACCATGGCCGTGGTGCGGGGAGTTATGACGGTCTCCACGGCGGACGCGTCGAGGCAGTAGCTCGCCGGATCTATGTCGGCGAACACCGGAAGCGCACCCGTCTGGGTCACGGCCTCGGCGACTTCGACGTTCCCGAAGGCCGGTACGACGACCTCGTCACCGGCTCCGACGCCGGCCGCCCTGAGCATTGCAGCAGTACCCATGCATCCGATGCTGGGCGCGGAACGTGAACTCGAAGTGACGCAGAACAAAAAAGGGTTGGACCCGGAACCGAAGTTCGGGGTCCAACCCTTTCAATATTTGTTCGGCGGCGTCCTACTCTCCCACAGGGTCCCCCCTGCAGTACCATCGGCGCTGTGAGGCTTAGCTTCCGGGTTCGGAATGTAACCGGGCGTTT
>NZ_JBHTVE010000004.1:0-166862 GCF_042793175.1 Streptomyces sp. NPDC056580
CTCAACTCCCTCACCGACTACCTCACCAAGGTCGGCACCACCGGCCAGAAAACAGAGCAGAACTAACCCTCAGGATTTCTGGCGCATCACACTAGACAGGCCCGGGCGCCCGGATGTTCGTACAGTGGATGCAGGGGCGCGAGCCGCGGACACGACACGACGAGCGGGGCACACCATGACCGGAGTCGAGCCCAGCCGACTGGACGACCAGCAGCTCATGAAGGAGCTGGAGACGATCCACCGCACGCGTCACGACACCCTGCTGTACGGCTCCAACGACGCGCTGCGGGCCCACAACGAGCGGATGGCGCAGCTCGAGGGCGAGTACCTGCGCCGCAACCCGCGCCGTCTGGTGAGCGCGGGCCGCACCCGCGAGGGCGCCCGGGAGCGCGGCTGCGGCGAGGCGGTGACCCCGGGCGCGTCCGGCACCTGATCCGGGCCGCCTCACCGGCGAACACATGCAGGAACGCGTCGCAGAACGCCTTCAGGTCGTCCGGCTTGCGGCTGGTCACCAGCTTGTTCGACCCGTGGTCGCAGATCTTGACCTGCTCGTCCACCCAGGTGCCGCCCGCATTGCGGATGTCCGTACGGAGGCTGGGCCACGACGTCAGCTCCCGGCCGCGTACGACGTCCGCCTCGACCAGCGTCCACGGTGCGTGGCAGATCGCGGCTACCGGCTTGGCCTGCTCGAAGAACCCCTTCACGAAGGCGACGGCCTTCTCGTCCATCCGAAGGAAGTCGGGGTTGGCGACACCGCCGGGCAGCACGAGAGCGCCGAACCCGTCGGCCGAGGTCTCACCCACGACCTCGTCCACCGGGAAGGTGTCCGCCTTGTCCAGGTGGTTGAACGCCTGGATCTTGCCGGACGCGGTCGACACCAGCACCGGTTCGTGGCCGCCGTCGGATGCGGCCTGCCACGGCTCGGTCAGCTCGACCTGCTCGACACCCTCGGGGGCCACCAGAAACGCGATACGCATGACTTCTCACTTTCCCTTTCACAGTACGGACAACGGCCTCACCGGCCCGGGCACGCCGGCTCCTCGTCCCGGCCGCCCGGTCCCGGCTCAGGCCCCGCCGACCAGCGCCTCGGCCAGCTGCTGCACGTTCTCGTAACGGTTCGAGCGGGGCAGCCCCGCCACCGCGTCGATCAGCGGGCCGGGGGCGTTGCCACGGCGCAGTGCCCGGGCCAACTCGCCCGCGTTCGCCGGGAACGCGTGCCGTCCCAGGTGCCGTGCCAGCTCCAGCCGCACCTTCTCCAGCGACGCGCCCGCCTGGCCCGGCGCCACGGGCCCGGCCCACACCTCCGGGTCGTCGTCCGCGGTGGGCTCCGGGTCGTGCCACTCCTCGGTGCGCGTCGGGTGCCCGGACCTGAGCAGGCCCTGCAGCTCGTGTTTCATCTCGTCGTCCCGGTGGACGTTCAGCCGGTCACTGCCTCGCTGCATGTTCTCTCTCCAGAGAGTCGAAGGTCCGCACCCGTACCCGGCGACCGGGGCCCGACACCGGATCCCCGGGGATGCGCCGCCGCCGTGCGCACACGCGTACCCGGCAGGGCCGACGCATAACGGCCCGCGCCGGCGACGAGGGGCGGACGGCGGCCGCCGGGCCGTGCGGCCCGACGTCGTCCCGGCGCCGACGCGAGGGTCGGCCGGGTGCCGTACCACGGGTGAGAGGGCCTGGCGGGCCTCTCCCGGCTAATGCCTGTCGCCCGGCAGGAACTCCTGCACCTTGGCCTTCAGCCCCTGCTTGATCATCGACCCCCGGTCCTCGTCGCCCTTGAGGATCGACTCGGCCGTCGCCTCCATCTGCTCCCAGGAGGCGTGCGGCGGGATGGGCGGTACGGCGGGGTCGGTGACGAACTCGATCACGGCCGGACCGTCCGCCTCAAGGGCCGCCCGCCAGCCCGCCTCGACCTCCTCGGGCTCCTCCACCCGGACTCCGGTCAGGCCGAGGGTGCGGGCGAAGGCCGCGTACTGCACGTCCGGGATCTCCTGCGACGGCAGGAACGACGGGGCGCCCTCCATCGCGCGCATCTCCCAGGTCACCTGGTTCAGGTCGCGGTTGTTCCACACGCCCACCACCAGCCGGGGATCGGACCAGCGGTCCCGGTACTTGGCCGCCGTGATCATCTCCGCCAGCCCGTTCATCTGCATCGCGCCGTCCCCGACCAGCGCGAACACCGGCCGGTCGGGATGCGCGAACTTGGCACCGATCGCGTACGGCACGCCCGGGCCCATCGTCGCGAGGGTCCCGGACAGCGAGCCGCGCATGTCCCCGCGCATCGACGTTCGGCAGTTGCTCGGGCACCATCACCGTCTCGACGAACTCCGAGGCGACGTCCTTGTACAGCGTGTGCAGGTCGACTTCCTGCTGGTAGGAGCCGCCGATCGCGGTCCGGTTGGTCTGGCCGACGATCGCCAGCACCGGGACGTGGTCCAGCTTCGCGTCGTACAGGCCGTTGAGCAGGTGGATCGCGCCGGGACCGGAGGTGGCCGCGCACACCCCGAGCCGGCCGCTGAACTTGGCGTACCCGACCGCTTGGAACGCGGCCATCTCCTCGTGCCGGGACTGGATGAAGCGGGGCTGGTCGTCAGCCCGCCCCCAGGCGGCGAGAAGCCCGTTGATGCCGTCTCCGGGATAGCCGAAGACCTGTTCCACGCCCCAGACGCGCAGCCGCTCGAGGATGTGGTCGGAGACCTTGCTGCTCATGGAGGGGACCTCCCGGTGCGGCCGGTGGTGCGGTTCACGTCGGTCCGTGCCGAGTCACCTGCGGCGGGTGCGGAGAACCCGCGGGGAGCGGGTGCGCGGGCCGCCGGGCGGTGTCACCCGCCCGGCCCCCGGGGTCCCGCGAATGGGGTCCGGCCGCGCGCGGTACGGCGCCGGGCGGGCTGTGATGGCAGACGAGGGCACCTGGGTGTCCCGCCGACCGCCGACCGTCGACCGCCGTTTCGCCGAGGAGTCCGCCCCATGCGCCGCACCGCCCGTGCCCTGTCCGTCACCGTTCTGGCTGGCGCCGCGCTCGTCATGACCGGGCCCGCCGCGTCCGCGGACGCGGGGGCCGGGCAGAGCCCCGGCGCCGTCCGGCCCGGCGCCCCGCCCACCATGCTCGGCCCGCTGCCGCCACCCGCGACCTGCCCCGGCGGCACCGGTGCGGGTGCCGTGCCCGGAGGGGCCTGCGTGCCGGAAACTGTGCGCCCGACGCCGGCACCCCAGCAGGAGACGCCGGCACCCCAGCAGGAACAGGAACAGGGACAGGGGCAGGGACAGGGACAGGAAGCGGGGGAGGGGGACGGGGGCGCGGATACCGATGCGACTGTGCTGAGGGAGGAACCGGGGCAGGCCCTCGGGCAGTTCGGAGTGGGACAGGAGCAGGGCGAAGGGCAGGAGACGGGACAGGGAGAAGGACAGGGGCAGGGCCTGGGACAGGGCCAGGGTCAGGGCCAGGGTCAGGGCCAGGGCCAGGGCCAGGGCCTGGGCCAGGGCCAGGGCCAGGATCAGGGCCAGGGCCAGGGGCAGAGCCTGGGCCTGGGCCAGGGCCAGGGCCAGGGCCTGGGCCAGGGCCAGGGTCAGGGTCAAGACCAGGGACAAGACCAGGGACAAGACCCGGGACAGGACCAGGGCACGGACGACGGCGGGGACGACTGCCGGGCGTCCGACGGGGACGACGACTGCGCCCCCGCGCAGTTGGGGCACGGGGTACAGGCGGGACAGGGAGGCTCCTTCGGTGACTCGGTCCCGGCCCTGGTGGCCGGCGGTGTGCTGATCGCGGCCGCCTGCGCCGGCGCGGGCTACCGGCTCCTCGGCCGCCGGCGGAGCGCGTCCGGCTGACACCGGGCCGGACCGGCGGTGTGACGGGCGCGACCGTGCTCACCGGCCTTGGCGGGCCGCCCGGCGGGTACACACCCTCCCGAGGGCACTACCCATGCGCACCGGACGCACCGGTCACACGGTTGCCGTCACCGCGGTGGCCGCGGCGGCCGGCGGCCAGTGGTGGAGGCCGGCGGAGCGGGGCACGGACCGGGCGGGACGGCGGACGGCACCACGACAGCGCGGAGGCGGGCATGCGGCGGACGGACCCGGAGGGGCACGGCCCCGTCCGCTACGGGCCTCCGCTGCCCGGCGACGGCCTGCCCGTCCTGCCGGAGCTCTCCGCCGTCCTCGCCGCCGCCGCGGGCCGGGCCGGGGCCCAGCCGGTCGGCGGCGCCCCCGCCCTGCTGGAGGCGGCCTGCGGCTACTGGACCCGGCGCGGGCTGACCTGCGTCCCCGACCGGGTGGCCGCGGGTCCCGGCGCGCCCTCGCTGCTGCTCGCCGTGACCGCCGCGCTCGCCGGGGACGGCGGCGACGTGCTGGTGCCGCGTCCGTGCGCCGCCTGGTGGGCGCCCTACGCCCGGCTGCTCGGCAGACCCGTGTTCCACGTGCCGACCCCGGCCGAGAGCGGCGGCGTCCCCGACCCGTACGCGCTGCTGGAGACCGTCCGCCGGGTCCGCGCCGAGGGCGGCGACCCCAGGCTGCTGGTGCTCTCCGTCGCCGACGACCCCACCGCCACCGTCGCCCCGCCCGAACTGCTGCACGAGACCGCCGAGGCGGCCGTCGCCGAGGGCCTGCACCTGGTCAGTGACGAGACCTGGCGCGACACCCTGCACGACCCGCACGGGACCGTCCTGCTGAGCCCCGCCGAGATGCTGCCCGACCGGGTCACCGTCGTCGCCGATCTGGCCGGCGCCCTGCTGCCGCCGGGCTGGCCCGCCGCCCTGGTGCGCGTGCCCTCCGGTGCGGCGGGGGAGCGGCTGCACGCGCGCGTGCTCGACATCCTCACCGCCCTGGACGCCCGGGTCGCCACGCCCGTCGCCGCCGCCGCCGGGTACGCGCTCGACGAGCCCGCGCCCGTCACCGAGCGCCGTGAGGCCGCCGTACGCCTGCACGCGCGGGTGGCCGCAGCAGCGCATTCCGCGGTCGTCGCGGCCGGCGCGCTGGCCCGGCCCCCGCAGGCCGGCCGCCACCTGTACGCCGACCTCTCGCCGCTGCGCGGGGCGCTGGCCGCGCGGGGCGTGACGGACGCACAGGAACTTGAGGACTTCCTCACCTCCCGGCTCGGCATGCCCGCGCCCGGCGGCCACCGCTTCGGCGACGACCTCGGGGAGCTGCGGGTGCGGCTCGCCACAGGACCCCTGCTGGGCGGCTCGGACGAGGAACGCACGGAATCCCTCACGTCACCCTCACCGTTGGAACTGCCACACGTGCACCGCGCGTTGATCTCCTTGAGGTCGGTCTTCGACGGCCTCAGCGACGACGCTCAGCGACGGGAGCCTCCTCGATGACGCAGCAGACGCATGAGCCCGGGTCCACCGCCACGACGTCCACGACGACGACCACGTCCGCGCCCGACCCGGTCGGCCCGGCGGACGGCGCGCCCGCCGCCCCGGTGGCCCGGGCCGCGCTCGCGCCCCCCTTCCCGCCGCTGGCCGAGCCCCGCCCGCTGGGCGAGCACCGGGTGTGGCCGCGTACGTTCCACGACCGGCTCACCGCGCCGCTGCCCGGCCTCAAGGCGCTCGCCCGCTTCGCCCGCGAAGGCGCCGTACGCCCCGGTCCGGAGGGTCTCGCCGACATCTCCCTGGTCCCGTACGCCCCCGGCCCGCTGCCGAGCGCGGGCACCGACACCCTCGCCGTGACCTGGGCGGGCCACGCGAGCTGGATCGTCCGGGCCGGCGGGCTGACCGTCCTCACCGACCCCGTCTGGTCCCGCCGCATCCTCGGCACGCCGGCCCGCATCACCCCCGTCGGCGTTCCGTGGGAGAGCCTGCCGGGCGTCGACGCGGTCGTCATCAGCCACAACCACTACGACCACCTGGACGCCCCCACCCTGAGCCGGCTCCCGCGCGACACCCCGGTGTTCGTGCCGGCCGGTCTCGGCCGCTGGTTCCTGCGGCGCCGGTTCACCCGCGTCACCGAGCTCGACTGGTGGGAGGGCGCCGAACTGTCCGGCGTCCGCTTCGACTTCGTGCCGGCCCACCACTGGTCCAAGCGCACCCTCACCGACACCTGCCGCAGCCTGTGGGGAGGCTGGGTCCTCACCGCCCCCGACGGCCGGCGCCTCTACTTCGCCGGCGACACCGGCTACGGCCACTGGTTCGCCCGCATAGGCCGCCGCTACCCGGGGATCGACCTCGCCCTCATGCCCATCGGCGCCTACGCCCCCCGCTGGTGGCTCAGCGACGTCCACTGCGATCCGGAGGAGGCGGTACGGGCCACCCTGGACCTGGGGGCGCGCAGGATGGCCCCGATGCACTGGGGCACCTTCGTGCTGTCGGCGGAACCGGTCCTGGAGCCGCTGACCCGGGTCCGCGCGGCCTGGGAGAAGGCGGGCCTGGAACGCGAGGACCTGTGGGACCTCCCGGTGGGCGGCTCGCGCGTGCTCGAGTGAAGAGGGCCGCCTCCGCTACCACCGCCGGGACCTCAGGGAGCCGTCGCCGGGCTATCGCCCGGCCCCCCGGAGGCGGCGCATCGCACTCGGCGCGGCGCTGACCAGCACGGTCAGCGCCACCGCCGCGGCCACGCCCTCCCAGGGCTCAGGGAACAGGGAGCCCCCCAGGATCCCGATCACCTGGTACGTCAGCGCCCACGCCAGGCAGGCGGGCAGGTTGCCCCGCGAGAAGCGGCGCAGCGGCCACTCGGCCAGCAGGCAGGCCAGCATCACCGGTATTCGCCCCGCGGGCACGAGCCGGGACAGCACGAGCACCGCGACCCCGTGGTCGGCCAGCTTCCCCTGTGCCTGTTCCAGGCGTTCCTCCGGCGCCCGCGACCGGATCGCCTCCAGCCAGCGCGAGCCGTTCCTCGACGTCAGCCCGCGCCGCCCGAGCCAGTACAGCGCCGCGTCCCCGAGGAAGGCCGCGAGGGAGGCCGTGACGAACACCAGCAGCATGGACAACGGCGCCGTCTGATGGAACGCCACCACCGCCGCCGTGCTGACCAGGGCGCCGGTCGGCACCACCGGTACCAGTGCGCCGATCAGCACGAGCAGGAACAGCGACGGGTAGCCGAGCGCCTGCTGGGTGGATTCCGGGGGCACGGTCCGCACCGACGCGGCGGCCAGCGTCGCCGCGTCCGGCAGCCATCTCACCGCGCGACCTCCAGCCGCACCCGCTCGCCGTGCCCCAGCTTGTGCACCGCCACCTCCGGCGCGGCCGCGGCGGCCAGGCGCACGAACTCGTCACCCGGCGCGTGGAACTCGTGCGGGCGCACGGCGTCCATGCCGATCGGCCAGTACGTCCCGTAGTGCACCGGCACCGCGGCGCGCGGCGCGAGCCGGGCCAGCGCCTGCGCCGCCCGCCCCGCGTCCAGGTGCCCCGCCCCGAGGAACGGCCCCCAGCCGCCCACCGGCAGCAGCGCCGTGTCCACCGGCCCCACCTGCTCGGCCATGTCGTCGAACAGGCCGGTGTCCCCGGCGAAGTAGGTCCGGGCCTCGCCCGTGACGACGTATCCGAGCGCCGGCGAGCGGTGCGGGCCGACCGGCAGCCTGCGCCCGTCGTGCCGCGCGGGCACCACCTGGACCAGCAGGTCGCCGACCCGCACCTCGTCGCCCGGCGCCACCTCGGTGATCCGCAGCTGCCGCAGCCGGCGCAGTCCGGGCACCGCCCGTGGTGCGCCCCGGGGCACGAGCAGGCGCGTGCCCGGGGGCAGCGTGGCCAGCGAGGGCGGATGCAGGTGGTCGGCGTGGAGGTGGGACACCAGCGCCAGGTCCGCGCGGCGGGCCTCGGCGGGCGGCACCGCGCCCCGGCGGCGGCGCAGATGCGCGAGCCGGGCGGCGAACAGGGGATCGGTGATCACGCGTGCGTTCGCGTCCTCGAGTGTGCAGGTGGCATGCCCCCACCAGGTGATCTCCACCGGCACCTCCTTCGCCTCCTTCACGCGACTCCCCGAAGCCTACGGGCAGGAGTAGGGTCGCTGGCGAAACCCGGAGGTGAGGGGGACGCCATGGGACAGCCGCGGGGTGCCTCCGGCGGGCGCGCGCCGGTGCGGGTCACCGCCATCGCGAGCCTGACGCCGCTGGAGGAACTGGAGGCCGACCCCTTCCTGGTGGATTCCCGCAGCCAGCACGCGATGTGCGCCCGCTGGGCGGCGGAGCGCGGTTACGTCGTCGCGCGGGAACTCCTCGTGGGCGGCCTTCGTTTCGACCATTGCGCACTGTGGGACGGTGTGCGGCCCGGGGTGGACGTCTTCGTCGCGCCCAGCAGGCGCGTGCTGGAGCGCGCCCTGTCCTCGGTCGAGGAGTTCACCGCCGAGTGCGCGCGGCGCGGGGTGCGCGTGGAGACGGTGGGGCGGGCCGAGCCGTCGTACGACGCGCAGATGAAGGCACGGGTGCACCGCAGGCTGTCGATGCCGACGGCCGGCTACGACGGACGCTGACGGGACGGGCGCGGGCACGGTCCTCGGCACGGGCTTCGACGCCGGCACCCTGCACCCTGGCCCGGGGTGCCACGCCCGGGCCAGGTGCGCCCGGCCCGTGTGACAAGGTGGGAGCCGGGGCCCGGTCGGTCGAACGGGCGGGACGTGAGGTGTGCGGGGCGTGCGGGACGTGCGGTGGCGGCGGGTGGCCAGTCAGATCGGGCGAAGCGCCACGGTGTGGGCGGTCTCCACGCTCACCATGCTCGTGCTCGCCGGTCTGCTGCCCGACTTCAGGCTCCGGTCCACGGACGGTGACAGCGCCACCCACATAGCCATCACGGCCGCCTGCGGCGCCGGCGCGTTCGGTCTGCTGTCGGCCCTGGTGTGGCCGCTGCTGGTGCGGCTGCTGCTGCTCGTGCCCGCCCTCGTCCTCGGCCTGCTGGTCTTCTTCCTCAACGGCTCACTGCTGCTGCTCGCCCTCTGGCTCAACCCCTCAGGCCGCCCCGAGGCCGCCCCGGAGACCGCCGTCGTGGTGGCCGCCGTGATGTCCGCCGTCGCCTCGGCCACCGGCGGGGCACTCGCCGTACGCGACGACGACGCCTACCGCAGCCGGCTGCTGCGCCTCGCCGACCGCCGCCGAAGAACCGGGCCGCCCTGCGCGGACACGCCCGGTCTGGTCTTCATCCAGCTCGACGGCGTCGGCCACGACGTGCTCACCGACGCCGTCCGCAGGGGCCTGATGCCGACCGTCGGCCGCTGGCTGGCGACCGCCGACGGCATGCGGCCCACCCACCGGCTCACCCCGTGGCGCACCGACTGGTCCAGCCAGACCGGCGCCAGCCAGCTCGGCATCCTGCACGGCAGCACCTTCGACGTGCCCGCCTTCCGCTGGTACGAGAAGGACCGCGGCGAGGTGATCGTGTGCAACCGCCCGACCAGCGCCGCCGAACTGCAGCGCCGCGCCGTGCGGCGCACGGGCGACGGGGGACTGCTCGCCGTGGACGGCGCGAGCCGGGGCAACCTGTTCAGTGGCGGCGCGGGCGAACAGGCCCTCGTCCTGTCCATCGCCATCCGCCGCCGCGGCCGGGACAACCGTTCCCGCGCCGGCTACTTCGCCTACTTCTCCGACCCCGCCAACGCCGTGCGCACGGCCCTGTCCTTCGCCGCCGAGGTGGTCCGCGAGATCGTCCAGTCCACCCGGGCCCGTCTCCGCAAGCAGCGGCCCCGGGTCGGCCGCGGCGGCCTCTACCCGTTCGTGCGCGCCTTCGCCACCGTCGTCGAGCGCGACGTCGTGGTCGCCGCAGTGCTGGGCGACCTGCTCGCCGGCCGGAGCGCCGTCTACGCCGACCTCGTCGCCTACGACGAGGTGGCCCACCACTCCGGACCGCGCAGCCGGGACGCCGAGAAGGTCCTCCAGCGGCTCGACCGCTCCCTCGCCCTCGTGGAGAAGGCCGCCGAGCACGCGCCGCGCCCCTACCACGTCGTCGTCCTGTCCGACCACGGCCAGAGCCCGGGCGAGACCTTCCGCTCCCGCTACGGGCTCACCCTCGCCGACCTGGTCCGGGCCGGCTGCGGACTGCCCGTGCCGCGCCGCGCCGAGCGGACCCGCAGCGGCGCCGAGGCCCGCACCGCCGTCCGCGCCGCCCTGGGCAGGCCCGAGGAGGAGAACGGCGACGGGCGCCGGCCCGCCCGGGGCACCGAACCCGTCGTGCTCGCCTCCGGCAATCTGGGCCTGGTGTCCTTCCCGGACGTGCCGCACCGGATGACCCGGGAGGAGATGGACGCCCGCCACCCGGGCCTGCTCACCACCCTCGCCAACCACCCCGGCATCGGCTTCCTGCTGGTGCGCAGCGAGGAGCACGACGGCGTGGTGCTCGGCCCGTACGGCGCCGAGATCCCGCTGGCCCGCCTGGACACGGAGCCCGGACCGCTGGCCGGCTTCGGGCCCGGCGCCGCGGACGCCGTACGCCGCACCCACTCCTTCCCGCACACCGCCGACATCATGGTCAACTCCTTCCACGACCCCGCCGACGGCGAAGTCCTCGCCTTCGAGGAGCAGATCGGCTCCCACGGCGGTCTCGGCGGCGCCCAGTCCCGGCCCTTCCTGCTCTCCCCGCTCACCCTGTCCGCGCCGGCCGCCGACGGCGAGGAGCCGGTCGGCGCCGAGCACGTGCACCGGGTGCTGCGCCGCTGGCTGCTGGAGGCGGACGGCCCGCAGGTGCCGGTCACCCCGCGGACCAAGGAGGAGCGGGCCGCCTGAGCACGGCGGCGGCCCGGTCCGTGCGGTGTGCCGCGCCCGAGTGTGATCGGATGGGACGCGGTACCCGAACCACTCGGACTCCCATGGGAAAGGAACAGCCGTGGCAACCACGCGCACCGCACACACCGTCTGGGAAGGCAACCTGCTCGAGGGCAACGGCGTCGTCACCTTCGACTCCTCCGGCATCGGCCAGCAGCCGGTGTCGTGGCCGTCGCGCGCCGAGAAGGCGAACGGCCAGACCAGCCCCGAGGAGCTGATCGCCGCCGCGCACTCGAGCTGCTTCTCCATGGCTCTCTCGCACGGTCTGGCCGGCGCCGGCACTCCGCCCACCCGTCTGGAGACCAAGGCCGACGTCACCTTCCAGCCCGGCGAGGGCATCACCGGCATCCACCTCACCGTGCGCGGCGAGGTGCCGGGCCTGGACGAGGAGGGCTTCAGCTCGGCGGCCGAGGACGCCAAGAAGAACTGCCCGGTCAGCCAGGCCCTCGCCGGTACGACGATCACCCTGACGGCCGAGCTGGCCTGACGCTCGTACGTCCCGCCGATGCCGCGTGCCCGCTGCCGGGTGCGCGGCATCGGCGTTTCCTGGGAACCCGTGCATTGACAAGCGCGTACCCGCGTTCTGTGCTGGGAGGGCGGCAGGCGTCTCGCGGATGCGCCCCGGCGGAACCTCCTGGCGGAACCACCTGGCGGAAGGGGACGGACCATGGCACGTGCGGTCGGGATCGATCTCGGGACGACGAACTCGGTGGTGGCCGTCCTGGAGGGCGGCGAGCCGGCCGTCGTCGCCAATGCCGAGGGCGCGCGCACCACCCCGTCGGTGGTGGCGTTCGCGAAGAACGGCGACGTGCTGGTCGGCGAAGTGGCCAAGCGGCAGGCCGTCACGAACGTGGAGCGCACCGCCCGGTCGGTGAAGCGGCACATGGGGGACGCCGGCTGGCGCTTCCCGGAGCAGGGTTCCATCGACGGCAGCCGGCTGCGCGCGCAGGAGCTGTCGGCGCGGGTGCTGCAGAAGCTGAAGCGGGACGCCGAGGCCTACCTCGGCGAGGACGTCACGGACGCGGTGATCACCGTACCCGCGTACTTCGACGACACCCAGCGGCAGGCGACCAAGGAGGCCGGGGAGATCGCCGGCCTGAAGGTGCTCAGGATCATCAACGAGCCGACGGCCGCCGCCCTCGCCTACGGACTGGACCGCGGCGAGGAGCAGACCGTGCTCGTCTTCGACCTCGGCGGCGGCACCTTCGACGTGTCGCTGCTGGAGATCGGCGACGGCGTCATCGAGGTGAAGGCCACCAACGGCGACACCCATCTCGGCGGCGACGACTGGGACCAGCGCGTCGTCGATCACCTGGTCAAACGGTTCAGGGGGCAGCACGGCATCGACCTCGGCGCCGACAAGATGGCGGTGCAGCGGCTCCGGGAGGCCGCGGAGAAGGCCAAGATCGAACTGTCCGCGTCCTCGGAGACGTCGATCAACCTGCCCTACATCACCGCCTCCGCCGAGGGGCCGCTGCACCTCGAGGAGAAGCTGACGCGGGCCCAGTTCCAGGAGCTGACCGAGGACCTGCTGGACCGCTGCAGGAAGCCCTTCCACCAGGCCGTGAAGGACGCGGGCGTGCAACTGTCCGCGGTCGACCACGTCATCCTGGTCGGCGGCTCCACCCGGATGCCCGCCGTCACCGGCCTGGTGAAGGAACTCACCGGCAAGGACCCGCACAAGGGCGTCAACCCCGACGAGGTCGTCGCGGTCGGCGCCGCCCTCCAGGCGGGCGTCCTGCGCGGCGACGTCAAGGACGTGCTGCTGCTGGACGTCACCCCGCTGTCCCTGGGCATCGAGACCAAGGGCGGCATCATGACGAAGATGATCGAGCGCAACACCACGATCCCGACCCGGCGTTCGGAGATCTTCACCACCGCCACCGACAACCAGCCCTCGGTCGGCATCCAGGTCTACCAGGGTGAACGCGAGATAGCCGCCTACAACAAGAAGCTCGGCGTCTTCGACCTCACCGGACTGCCGCCGGCGCCGCGCGGCGTTCCGCAGATCGAGGTCGCCTTCGACATCGACGCCAACGGGATCATGCACGTCTCGGCGAAGGACCTCGCCACCGGCCGCGAGCAGAAGATGACCGTCACCGGCGGCTCCGCCCTGCCCAAGGACGACATCGACCGCATGATGCGGGAGGCCGAGCAGTACGCCGAGGAGGACCGCAAACGCCGGGAGACCGCCGAGACCCGCAACCAGGCCGAGCAACTCGTCTACCAGACCGAGCGGTTCCTCCAGGACAACACGGACCGCGTGCCCGCCGAGACCCGTGCCGAGGTCGAGGCGGCCGTCGCCGAGCTGAAGACGCTGCTCGGCCAGAACGCAGAGACGGCCGCCCTGCGCACGGGGGTGGAGAAGCTCGCCACGGTCAGCCAGCGGATGGGCCAGGCCATGTACGCCGACGCGTCCGGCGGTACGACCGGCTCCACCGGTTCACCCGGTGCGGCCGGGCAGCCGGGTCCGGCCGAGGAGGAGGACGGCGTGGTGGACGCGGAGATCGTCGACGACGAGCGGGACGAACGGGACACGCGGGGCGGCGCGGCCTGAGACGGCGGCCGGGCGTCACAGGGCCCCGCGGTGCTCCCGCAGCAGTTGCCGGGTGCGCCGCGCGGAGGAGGCCCGGGCGGTCATGTGGTCCAGCACCTCCAGATGGGTGGAGACCTCCTGACGGGAGTCGAGGTACAGGGCGCCCGTCAGGTACTCGGTGAACACCATGTCCGGCAGCTCCGGCTCGGCGAACCGGAACAGCGTGAACGGCGCGTACGTCCCCGGGTGCGGACCGGCCGCGAACTCGGCGAGCTGGAGGGTGACCCGGTCCCGGTCGGCGTACTCCAGCAGCCGGTCGAGCTGGTCGCGCATCACGGCGGCGTCGACGCTCACCGGACGCCGCAGCACCGTCTCGTCCATGATCACCCACAGGTGGGGCGGGTCGTCCCGTTCCAGCAGCCGCTGCCGAGCCATGCGCAGCGACACGTGCCGTTCGATCGACTCCGGCCCGCTCTGCCCGATCGTCCCGGCCTCCAGCACGGCACGCGCGTACGCCTCGGTCTGCAGCAGACCGGGCACGAAGTGCGGCTCGTAGGAACGGACGATCCGGGCCGCGCCCTCCAGACTCACGTACAGACTGAACCAGTCCGGCAGCACGTCGTGGAACCGCTGCCACCAGCCCGGCTGGTTGGCCTCCTCGGCCAGCCGCACGAACGCGGCCTGCTCCTCCCCGGCCGCCCCGTAGGCGGCCAGCAGCACCTGCACGTAGGGGATCTTCAGCGCGACCTCGGCCATCTCCATCCGCCGTACGGTCGCCGACGCGACCCGCAGCACCCGGGCGGCCTCCTCACGGCTGAGCCCGGCCGCCTCCCGCAGTTCCTGCAACCGCTTGCCCAGCACCACCTGACCCACGGTGGGCGCAGCCCGCCGCTCACTCACAGCCCGTCCTCCCCTACGCGCCGAAGTACGCGGGCAGTCTGCCACGCGGCGCCCCCGTCGCACACGCGATCGAGCGGACCCGCGGCCGGTGAGGGGCCTCAACCGGCCAGCGTGTGAAGGTACTTGGCGGTCGCCGGGTCGGCGGGCAGGAAGGTCTCGATGGCCAGTTCGGCGACCGTCACGTCCATGGGCGTGTTGAAGGTGGAGATCGACGACACGAACGACAGGATCCGCCCCTGGTGCTCGATGCGCAGCGGCAGCGCGAAGTACGCGACCGGGCCTGCCGGTTCCTCACCGGGCGCGTCCTCGGGCACCGGGTAGCCGGCGACCTCCTCGTACAGGGCCCGGAGCTGGTCCGAGCGGTCCAGGGCGATCTGCCGCTCCATCTGCGCCAGCAGATGCCCGCGCCACTCACGCAGGTTGCGGATGCGCGGCGCGAGGCCCCCGGGGTGCAGGGTCAGCCGCATCGCGTTGGGCGCCGGTGTCATCAGCTCCTCCGCGACTCCCTCCAGCAGCATGGCGATGCCCCGGTTGGCGGCGACCACCGTGTACCCGGCGTCGACCACCAGCGCGGGGTAGGGCTCGTAGCCCTGGATCAGCCGCTCCATGCCGTCGCGCAGGGCGTCCAGCGCCGGGTCGTCCAGCGGGGTCTCCGGGTAGTGCGGGGCGTAACCGGCCGCCAGCAGCAGCGCGTTGCGCTCGCGCACCGGCACCTGCAGGTGCTCGGCCAGCCGCAGCACCATCTCCTCGCTGGGCCGGGAACGGCCGGTCTCGATGAAACTGATGTGCCGGGCCGAGGAGTCGGCGCGCAGCGCCAGTTCGAGCTGGGAGACCCGGCGCCGCTCCCGCCAGGAGCGCAGCAGCCGGCCGACCTGGCCCTTGTCGGCGCTGGTGGCGGCGGAGGCGGCGGGGCCGGTCGCGACAATGGTCATGCGGTCGACCGTAGTCGAGCGGCGCGCCCGGTGAGGCGCCGCGCCACGAAACGGGCCACGCCCCGCCGGGCGGAGCGGGCGCGGAGCCGAACGGAGGGCCCGCACGGCCGAACGGAGTGCGCGACGCACCCGGGCGGGTGCCCGTACGCGCCGCGTGGCAGGCTGAACGCGTACCCGCACCCTCCGGAGGGAGACCGACCATGGCCGTGGAACCGCTGTCGCAGAAGGAGATCGAGGACCGGCTGGCCGAGCTGCCCGGCTGGTCGCTGGAGGGCGACCGGCTCACCCGCTCCTACCGGCTCCGCTCGCACGTCGCGGCGACGGCACTGGTCGTGCACATCGCCGCGATCCAGGACGAGCTCGACCACCACTCCGACCTCACCCTCGGCTACAACACCGTCCACCTGAGCGTGAACACGCACAGCGCGGGCGGCGTCGTCACGGAGAAGGACTTCGGCCTCGCCCACAGGGTGGAGGACATCGCCCCCGGTCACGGAACACACTGAGGGGTGCTCGACTATGACGACGAAGCGGACGCCTACGACGCCTCCCGCGGCGGCGAACCGCGCGCCGAGGCGGCGGCCGCGGCCGTCCTCGGCCTGATACCCGACCGGCCGGGCCGGCTGCTGGACGTCGCCTGCGGCACGGGTCTGGTCACCCGGCGCCTGGCCGCCGCCCGGCCCGCGCTGCGGGTGACGGGCGTCGACCTCGCCGCGGCGATGGCGCGCCGGGCGGCCCGGCGTCTGCCCGGCGCCGTCCTGCGGGCCGACGGGCGGCGCCTGCCCTTCGCGGACGGCTCCTTCGACGCGGTGACCGGGGTGTGGCTGCTCCACCTGCTTTCCGACCCCGCCGAGGTGCGCGCCGTCGTCGCCGAGTGCGCGCGGGTGCTCAGACCCGGCGGGGTCTACGTCACCACGGTCGACAAGGCCGCGGCGCACGACGTCGGCAGCGACATCGACGCCGTCCTCGCCCTGCGCCCGCGCCGCCCCGCCCGGGACGCCGCGGACGCCGTCACCGGACACGCCCTCGCCGCGGGGCTCCTCCCGGCGGGGCAGGCCGTCTTCCCCGGCCACGGCCAGGGCCGCAGCCCGCGCACCACCGTCGCCGACCTCAGGCGCGGCTGGTTCACGCTGCTGCCCCCGGACGACCCCCGCACCGAGGAGCTCGCCGCCCGGCTGGCCCACCTGCCGGACCAGGACCGCCGCCGCCCGGACCCGACCTTCCGACTCCACGCCTTCCGCAAGCCGGCCGACACCTGACATCACGCAACCGGCAACTCCTACGCGGCCGGCGGCCCTTGCGTGAACGGCACTCCCAGCGGGGCGGCGACTTCCGTCCGGTCCGCATTCCCGCCGGGCTGCACCGGCCTCCGTCCGGGCGGCCCGCGCGGGCGTCAACTCCCGCCGATGACGGGGCCGCCGCGCGGGTGGCTCCCTCCGTGCGGGCGGCAGAGCGCGCGGGCGGTGTCCTCCGTGCGGGCGGCAGGGCGCGGGCGGGCGTGGGCGCCGAGTCCTGGCCGTCGGCGGAGAGCGGCGTCGTCAGTCCCCGCGGCCCGACCAGGCGTCGGGCCGGGGCGCCAGGACAGCCCGGACCACCGGACCGGACGAGGCCATGACGTCGGCGAGGAACCGCCGGCGTCCGATGCCCAGATGGCGCAGGGCCGCGCCGTGGTCTACGGCGACGACGGCGCAGACCACGAACAGCAGCAGCCGCCACCCCGCCAGCACCGGGCGGCGCGCCGCGCGGGGCAGCTCGGCGAGGGAGGCGTGCAGCCGCGCGCAGTGGAACGGCACATGGCGCTCCTCGTCGGCGAGGACGCGGCCCGCAACCTCCGAGGCCAGCGGGTCGCCCGCGCCGTCGCGCAGCACGCGGTAGTAGCGCAGGGCCACCACCTCAGCGATCATCAGCACCAGCAGTTCGAGCCGCAGGCCCATCAGCCGCCGCAGCCGGACGAAGACCGTGTCGCTCCAGTGGCCGCTCAGCACCGGCATCCCGCCGGCGGCCAGCAGGCGGGCGAGCATCCTGGCGTGGTTCTGCTCCTCGGCGACGAACAGCCGGACCGCCCGCGCGTAGTCGGGGTCGCCCGCCTGGTCCGCCTTGGCCACGAGGTTGGCGCCGTCGCCGTCCTCCCCGACCTGGAAGCGCTGGACGCCGGCCCACACCGCCGGAGGCAGCACCGCGCCCCCGCCCCAGTCGGGATCGCCCAGGGCGATCCGGCGCTCCCGTTCGTCCTCGAAGTCCCGCACCCACTTGGCGAACTCGTCCACCGGCACCCGGATCTCCCTCCCAGGGCACGAGCGTTGTGCCCTGGACAGCAACGACGCCCGGGGACGGCGAAACGTTGCGTCGCCGCCCCCAGGCGTGGGCCCGGGCCCCGTCAGCTCACCGTGCAGCTCCGGTCGCCCAGCTTGAACGACCCTGGCCCGGTGTTGTTCCCCGCCCAGCTTCCGGTGAAGCCGAAGCTCACCGAGGAGCCCGCCGCGACCGTGCCGTTCCAGCCCACGTTCTTCGCGGTCACCGCGGCGCCCGACTGGGTCCAGTCGGCGTTCCAGAGCCGGCCGATCCGCTGGCCGTCCGCGAAGGACCAGGTCAGCGACCAGCCGCTCCAGGACGAGGAGCCGGTGTTGGCCAGTGTGACGTCCGCCTGGAAGCCGCCCGGCCACTGGTTGGTGACGCGGTAGGCGACCGTGCAGGCGCCGGCGGGCGGGGGAGTCGTCCCGCCGTCGCCGCCTCCGCCGCCTCCGCCGCCGTCCCCGCCCGCGGGGTCGGAGACGTCGCCGTAGATCACGCCCCTGCCGTTGGTGGAGACGTACACGCGGCCGTACACCCTCGGGTCACCGGTGATCGCCGCACCCGTCCAGCCCCACTGATGGGCGTCGTCGTTGATCCGGGTCCAGCTCGCGCCTTCGTCGGTGGAGCGGAAGATACCGCGCACGCCGCCGATCCGCGCGCTGGTGTAGAGCGTCTGGTACGACGCCCCGGCCGCCGCCTTGCCGAAGCCGATGGTGTCGGCCTGGTCGACGCCGGCCAGCCTGGCGAAGGACGCGCCACCGTCGGTGGAGTGCCACAGCCCGTACGCCCCGTCGCTCGCCCCGCCCGCCAGCCACACATCTCCTCCGGTGCCGGGCAGCGCCTTGAACCGCACGCTGTCACCGCCGGGCAGCCCGGTCGCGGCGGAGGCGGTGAAGGTGGCGCCGCCGTCCCTGCTCACGTAGAACCTGCCGGACTTGAAGCCGTAGAACGTCCTCGGGTCGGCCCGGTCGGACTCCACGACCGCGCCGGCCGGGATGCCGCTCGACGCCGACCAGGAAGACCCGAATCCCGTCGTGTACTGCACGCCGGCGCCGCCCGGGCTCCACACGAACCGGCTGCCGTCGGCGGCCGCCGCCACCGTTCCGCCGCCGCTCACGCCCGCGGGGTCGGTGCCGGCGAACCAGTTGGCGCCGTTGTCGGTGGAGAAGGCGATGTGCGGACCGGAGTCCAGGTCGCCGACGCGCACCACCGTGTCCGGGTTCGTCTCGGCGAAGTCCAGGCTGGTGGTCGTGGTGAAGGTGGGGGAGGTGTACATCATCGACGGCACCCTGGTCAGGTCCGTGTGCCGGAAGCCGCCGATGTCGCCGAGCGCGCTGAAGAGCCGGGCGCCGCCGGAGGGCGGTGCGGCCAGGTCGTTGACCGCCGTCTCCTCCAGGCCCCGCACCATCGGCTTCACCGTGAACCGGCCGCCGCTGTCCCAGTCGGTCAGGTTCTCGGTGCCGTAGAGGGTGGCGCCGGTGCCGTACATCATCCGGGACGAGTCGAACGGGTCGATCTCCAGGCTCTCGGTCATCCAGCCCAGCTTCGGCGTCTGCTCGGGCGGGGAGGGGTTCGCGCCGAAGGTCAGCCAGGGGGAGGAGGAGACGTCGATCGTGTAGCGGTTCGACCGCTCGGGGTAGGAGGTGTAGTCCCAGGCCCTGGTCCAGGTCGCGCCGCTGTCCGTGGAGCGGAAGATCTGGGTGTCGGGCCACCAGGAGCTGTACGCGGTCGCCATGACCGTGCCGGGGTGCTGCCGGTCGACGGTCAGCCCGCCGAAGCCGTAGTAGGTGTCGGCCTGCGCCACCGGGCTGATGTTCGTCCAGGTCCCGGTCGCGGTGGCGTACCGCCACAGCTCGCCCTTGCCGCCGTCGTACGGACCGCCCTTGTCGCTGTAGGCGACGTACAGGAACCCGTTCCCGGCGTCCAGGACGCCTTTGTGCGGCAGGTAGCCCGTCGGCTGCCCGGCCACCCGCTGCCAGGTCGCGCCCGCGTCCGTCGACCGGTAGACGGCGTTGTCCTTGTCGGCGACCCCGACGTAGATCGTCTTCGTGGCGCTGCCGGACGCGCCTGCCGACTCGTCGAACGTCACCCAGGCGATGCCCTGGTTGTCACTGGCGTAGCCGCTCGTATCGCCCGGGTCCTGCCGGTAGTTGCCGGGGTTGGGGAAGCTCGTAACCCGCGACCAGGTGGCCCCCGAGTCCGTCGACCGCCACAGGCCCTTGCCGCTGGGCGCGCCGAGGTAGAGCACGCTGTCCTTGTTCGGGTCGACGGCCAGCCGCTCGCCCATGCCCCGTCCGGGCATGTTGCCGCCCAGTTTGAACGGCAGGTCCGCCTTCAGCCAGCTCGCCCCCCGGTCCGAGGAGCGCAGCACGGCCCCGTCGCCGGGGTCCCAGTCGTTGGTGTAGGTGCCGACGGCCGCGTAGACCTTGTCCGGGTTCACGGCGTCCGAGGCCAGGCTGAACACGCCCGTGTGCCCCCAGTCGTTCCAGCCGACCGAGTCCAGCAGCGGGGTCCAGGTCTTCGTCGACTGCTGCCAGCGGTAGGCGCCGCCGATGTCGGTGCGGGCGTAGACCAGGTTCTTCTCGGACCGGTTGAACACGATCCCGGGGACGAAACCGCCGCCGTCGATCCGGGCGTTGCTCCAGGTGTAGCTGTCCGCGGCGAGCGCCGGCCCCGGGGTGGCGGCGGCCAGTGCGGGCGGGGTGCCGGCCAGCAGGCCTGCGGCCAGCGCCAGCGCGGCGGTGAGGATGCGGGTTCTGCGCACGGTGGGGGTCCTCTCGCGCGGAGGGGGTTGCAGGACCTGGGTTCATGACGGCCGGGCGGCCCCCTGTGGGATGGGGACCGCCCGGCCCGGTGACCCCGTCGCCCTGTGACGGGGTCGTGCACGCGGAGCGTCAGCGGGGACTTATTCGAGCAGCTCCGCGTACGAGCCCATGGCCAGGGCGATGTCCGCCTCGGCCCAGAAACGGTGGTACGTGAAGACGGGCGCGGCGCCGCCCTTGAGGTAGGCCTCGATCTTCGACCAGGCCGGGTCGTTCTTGTAGAAGGAACGGATCGAGGAGAACGTCGAGGACGAGTTGATCGCGTCGCCGTTGGGCATCTTGCCGCTCCAGCCGTTCGGCACGTACACGCTGTCGCCGAACCGGCTGTAGTCGCTGCGGGTCTCCGGGACGGCGATGCCGAGGCTGTCCTGGTAGTTGCCCCACATGCCGTCCAGCAGCGCCTTCGCCGTCGTCTTCGCCGCCGTGTCACCGGACTTGGCGGCGTAGTACGTGAGCGTCTTGGCGTACGCGGCCGCCACACCGACGTCGTCGGTGTAGTCGGCGACCGTGACGTGCAGTCCGCTGTTGGCGCCGGGGCTCGACGCGTTCCAGGTGTCGGGCTGGCCGGTCCACTGGAGGGTGGAGGGGATCCGGTAGGTGCCGTCCGGGTTGACCGTGGTCTTGGACAGCGCCCACTTGACCCACTTGTCGAGGACCGCCTTGGCCGTCGCGTTGCCGGTCTGCTGGTAGTACTCGGCGACCCGCTCCATCGACCACGCCTGGAAACCGAACCACTGGTTGGACGGCGGGTCGTGGTAGACCGGCTGCCAGTCGTAGTACATCCCGTAGAACGTCGGCGTGCCCGCCGGCGGGGTGGCGTACCGGCCCTGCCAGGAGTTGGTCGCGCCGCCCGCGATCGCACCCTCGGACGACTGCAGCCACTGGTAGAACTCCAGCTGCCGGGTCAGGGACTTGCCCCAGTCGGCCGCGCCCGTCGCCGACTTCGGCTTCAGGTCGGCGTAGTTGCTCAGCGCGTACGCGGCGAGCGGGTTCTGGTAGCCGCCGTGCACATGGCTGGAGCCGATGCGCCAGGCCCAGCCCGCGCTGGTGTCGGCGGCGCCGCCCCAGGCGTAGTACCAGGACAGCAGGTAGTGCGAGGCGTCCTTGCCGGTGCCGGCCGCGCAGGCGGACGGACCGACGCAGTTGCCGATCTTCTTGAAGTACTTGTCGTACATCGCGTACCGCAGGTAGTCGCCCATCTTCGCGGCCTTGGCCACGGTCGCGGAGACGTCACCGCCCTTGCCCTGCGCCTTCGCCCACACGTCCGCCCAGTAGGCGGCCTGCACCGCGCGCGCGTCCGCGTCCGGGGCGTCCGTGTACTTCCACTGCCTGGCGTAGGAGGAGTCGCCGGTGAACAGGTCCAGATAGCCGTTCGCGCCACCGTACTTGAAGGCGTCACAGGTCGGCTGCGGGACCGTCTCCCAGACGGACTCCTGCGGGCCGCGCTGGAAGGTGTTGATGTACGACGGTCCGGTGGCCGTCGGGCCGGCCTCGCACTTGCCGGGCTCGTCACCGTAGCCGTAGACGTTGTCCACGTCCTGGATCCAGTGCATGCCGTAGACGTCGTCCGTGCCGTAGGCGCTCTTCAGCTCACCGGCGATCGGGTCCGGACCCACCGGGACGCCGGTGTCCAGCTTCGCCGGGTACTCGTTCGGGGTGTCCTGCTCGGGCGCGTACGTGGCCGGCTTCGAGGCGTTGTAGGAGGAGTTCGTCGGCTGGTCGGCGTGCGTGGGGATCATGTACTTCTCCATGATCTCCCAGGCGCCGTTGAACTTGGACCAGTCGCCGGTCACCTTCCCGTACATGGCCTGCAGCCAGAGGAGGTAGCTGTACGCCTCGGACGTGGTCTCGTGGCCGTAGTCGGGTGCCTCGACGATCAGCGTCTCCACCGAGTGGTACGGGATGCCCTCGGGGGAGAAGTAGCCGTTCGCGGGGTTGGTGATCTTCCCGTAGAGGTCCAGGAACCGGGCGTCGTACGCCTTCGACGCGGCCAGCTCCGTCACCGTGACGGCCGCCTTGGTGTAGCCGGTCGCCGAGGCGGTGAAGGTGGCACTGCCGGTGCCCGTGGCGTCGGCGGTGACGGTGACCTTCTGCGCCGTGCTCCAGTTGGACGGCGTGAAGGTGAGCGAGGAGCCGCCGGTGACCGACAGACCCGTGTTGCCGGCCGTGCGGGCGACGCCCACCGTGACGTTGGCGCTCGGCTGGGTGGAGAGCTTCACGTCGAAGGTGCCGGTCTTGCCCTGCTGGACGCCGAGCTGGGTGGGCGAGGCGACGACCGCCGGGCCCGAGGCGACCGTGATGCCGGCCGGCGTGGACTCGGCGGACGCGCCGAGGCTGTCGTACGCCTTCGCCACCAGGGAATGACTGCCCACGGTCAAACCAGAGGCCGAGAGCGAGAACGGCGCGCTGGTGTCCGTGCCCAGCAGCGTGGTGTCGTCGTAGAACTCCACCTTGGTCACCGTCGCGCCGTCGGCCGCCGCGGCGGTCGCGGCGAGCGGCACCGCGTCCCCTTGCGCGTAGACCGCGCCCGCGGCGGGGCTGGTCAGCACGGTGACCGGCGGCTGGTGCGCGCCGGCGCAGGTCGTGCCGTTGACCGCGAAGGAGGCGGGCGCCGTGTTGGTACCGCTGTACGTGAACTGGGCGCCCGTGGAGACCGCGGCGCCGGCGGCGATGGTGCCGTTGTACGAGGCGTTCTTCACGGTGACCGTCTGACCGGACTGGGACCAGCTGCCGTTCCAGCCGTTGCTCAGCTTCTGGTTGCCCGTGTAGCCGTACGTCAGGGTCCAGCCGTCGATCGCGGCCGTGCCGCGGTTGGTGATGGTGAGGTCGGCCGTGAAACCGGACCCCCAGTCGTTGGTCTTGTAGTCGACGCTGCACTGGACGCCCGCCGCGTGTGCGGCGGTGGCGCCGGTGGCGAGCGTCGTCAGGGGCAGGGCGAGCGCCGCTAGGGCGGCGGTCCACCACCGGCGGGCGGCTCTGCGTCTGCGTCCGGGATCCATGGTGCTGGTTCCTCCTTGCGGCTTGCGGCTCGAGGGGGGATGTCAAGGCTTGAACCAGTGGGAGCGCTCCCATAGTGCGGACGGCCCCGTGAGCGGTCAAGGTGCTTGAAGAGTCGAAATCATTCGACAGGCCTCTCCCGGAAAAATTCCTCAACTCCCCTGTGCAATCACGTCACTTGCCGCTAACTTCCTTCGCACCAGTGGGAGCGGTTCCATTCAGACGACGCGCCGGTCACGGCGCGCCAAGCTGCAAGGAGTCGCTCATGCGACACCCCCCGCGTTCAGTGCTTTTAGCCGTCGCCGGGGCGACCACGCTGCTCGGCGGCGCGCTCGTCCCGGTGGTCACGGCCGAGGGAGCCACTCCCGCGTGCACGGTGGAGTACGCCGTCACCAGCCAGTGGGACAACGGCTTCCAGAGCTCCGTGAGGATCACCAATAACCAGGCCGCGATGAGCAGTTGGAAGCTCACCTTCGACTTCGCGGCCGGCCAGAAGGTCACCCAGGGCTGGAACGCGAAGTGGTCCCAGTCCGGCTCCACGGTGACCGCGTCCAACGAGAGCTGGAACGGCGGCCTCGGCTCCGGAGCGAGCGTCGGCGCCGGGTTCCTGGCCTCCTGGTCCGGCGGCAACGCCGTACCGGCCGCGTTCAAGCTCAACGGCACCACCTGCAACGTGGACTCCGGACCGACCACGCCCCCGCCGACCGACCCGCCCCCGAGCGATCCACCGCCGTCCGGCGGCACCGCGCCCGCCCTGCACGTCTCGGGCGGCAAGCTGGTGGACGCGGCCGGCCGGACCCGCAGACTGCTCGGCGTGAACCGCTCCGGCGGCGAGTTCATGTGCGTGCAGGGCTACGGCATCTGGGACGGCCCGGTGGACGACGCGGCGATCAAGGCGATCGCCGACTGGAAGGCCAACGCCGTCCGCATCCCTCTCAACGAGGAGTGCTGGCTGGGACTCCCCGACGTCAAGCCCGAGTACGGCGGCACGAACTACATCAACGCCGTCAAGGACCTGGTGGCCCGCGTCGAGGCGCACGGCATGACGCCGATCGTCGAGATGCACTGGTCCTACGGCCAGTACACCGGCAACTCGGCCGGCTGCTCCGACGTGCACGCCACCTGCCAGAAGCCGATGCCCGACATGCGTTACGCCCCGTCCTTCTGGGCATCCGTCGCCAGCACCTTCAAGGACGACAAGGCGGCCGTTCTCGACCTGTTCAACGAGCCGTACCCGGACCGGGCGACCACCGGCGCCACGGACGCCTGGAAGTGCTGGCGGGACGGCGGCACCTGCCCCGGTATCTCCTACGAGGTGGCCGGAATGCAGGACCTGGTGGACAGCGTCCGCGGCGCCGGCGCGAAGAACGTCATCATGGCCGGCGGGCTGGCCTACTCCAACGACCTCAGCCAGTGGCTGACGTACAGGCCGAACGACCCGGCGGGCAATCTCGCCGCCGCGTACCACGTGTACAACTTCAACACCTGCTCCAGCGAGAGCTGCTGGAACTCCACCCTCGCCCCGGTCGCGGCCCAGGTGCCGCTGATCGCCGGTGAGGTCGGGGAGAACACCTGCTCGCACGGGTTCACCGACCAGGTCATGAAGTGGTTCGACGACCGGAACCTGTCCTACCTCGGCTGGACCTGGAACACCTGGGACTGCTCCTCGGGCCCGTCCCTGATCTCCAGCTACGACGGCACACCCACCGCGTACGGCGCCGGCCTGCGCGACCACCTGCGCGCCCTCAACCCGTAGATCCCGACGGACGACAGAAGGAAACCCGCACTCATGAGTCCTACCAGAACCTCACTGCTCGCCGCCCTGGTGCTGGTCGCCGGTGCCTCCGGTACGGCGATGGTCGCCGGACCGGCCGGTGCCGCGGCGACCGCCGTTCCCTGCACCGTCGCGTACCAGATACAGAACCAGTGGGACACCGGCTTCACCGCCAACGTCACCGTCACCAACAACGGCGCCGCCAAGTCGGCCTGGTCGGTGAAGTGGTCCTACGCCGGCAACCAGAAGGTCACCAACGCCTGGAACGCGAAGGTCACCCAGAGCGGCACCGCCGTCACCGCCGCCAACGAGAGCTACAACGGCGCGCTGGCCAACGGCGGTTCCGTCAGCTTCGGCTTCCAGGGCGCCTACAGCGGCACCAACGCCGTTCCCGCCACCTTCACCCTCGACGGCGTCACCTGCAACGTCGACGGCGGCGGCACGGGTGGCGGCACGGGCGGCGGAACCGGCGGTGACACCGGCGGCGGCACGGGCGGCGGAACCGGCGGTGACACCGGCGGCGGCACCGGTGGCGGAACCGGCGGTGACACGGGCGGCGGCACCGGCGGCCGCGTCGACAACCCCTACACCGGGGCCAAGGTGTACGTGAACCCCGAGTGGTCGGCCCTCGCCGCCGCCGAACCGGGCGGCAGCCGCATCTCCAACCAGCCCACCGCAGTCTGGCTGGACCGGATCGCCGCCATCAACGGGGTGAACGGCGGCATGGGCCTGCGCGCCCACCTGGACGCGGCCCTGAAGCAGAAGGGCTCCGGCGACCTCGTCGTCCAGCTGGTCATCTACGACCTGCCGGGGCGTGACTGTTCCGCCCTCGCCTCCAACGGCGAACTCGGGCCGAACGACCTCGACAAGTACAAGAGCCAGTACATCGACCCGATCGCCTCCATCCTGTCCGACTCGAAGTACGCCGGCCTGCGGATCGCCACGGTCATCGAGCCCGACTCGCTGCCCAACCTGGTCACCAACGCGGGGGGCACCGCGGGCAGCACCGACGCCTGCGCGACCATGAAGGCCAACGGCAACTACGAGAAGGGCGTCAGCTACGCCCTCGACAAGCTGGGCGCCATCGCGAACGTCTACAACTACATCGACGCCGGCCACCACGCCTGGCTCGGCTGGGACTCCAACCTCGGCCCCACCGTCCAGGAGTTCTACAAGGTCGCCACCAGCAACGGCGCCAGTGTGAACGACGTGACCGGGTTCATCGTCAACACCGCCAACTACAGCGCCACCAAGGAGCCGTACTTCAAGGTCACCGACTCGGTGAACGGCCAGACCGTGCGCCAGTCGAAGTGGGTGGACTGGAACCAGTACGTCGACGAGCAGTCGTTCGCGCAGGGGCTGCGGGACAAGCTGGTCGCGTCCGGCTTCAACTCCGGCCTCGGCATGCTGATCGACACCTCCCGCAACGGCTGGGGCGGCACCGCCCGGCCCACCAAGTCCGGCCCGCTGACCTCCGTGGACGACTACGTCAACGGCAGCCGGATCGACCGGCGCATCCACGCCGGCAACTGGTGCAACCAGAGCGGGGCGGGACTCGGCGAGCGGCCCACCGCGGCGCCGGCCGCCGGCATCGACGCCTACGTCTGGGTCAAGCCGCCGGGGGAGTCCGACGGTGCCAGCTCCGCCGTCAGCAACGACGAGGGCAAGGGCTTCGACCGCATGTGCGACCCGACGTATGGCGGCAACGCCCGCAACGGCAACAGCCCCTCCGGCGCCCTGCCGAACGCGCCGCTGGCCGGGCACTGGTTCTCCGCCCAGTTCCAGCAGCTGATGCAGAACGCCTACCCGCCGCTCTCCTGACCGGCTGAACGACCGCCGGGGCACGGCCCGCACCGGCCGCGCCCCGGCGGATCCGTTTTTGCGGCCCCGGCAACAGAACTGGCTCCGGCCCCACCCCCCGGCGCAGTCTGTCCGATCAGGACACCGGCGCCCAGGAGGCCGAAGCCATGGCACACGAACACCACAGCCACCACCGCCCGCACCAGGGCCACCACCACGACGACGACGTCGACTGGGGTGCGCTGGCCGCGATGCTTGAGGCGGAGGCCGAGGTGTCCACGCCCGCGTACACCCAGGCGCTGGCCTGGCTGAGCGAGGACGTGAGCGAACCCGGCCTGGTCGTCGACGCGGGCAGCGGGCCCGGGGTGATCTCCGGCCTGCTCGCGCAGACGTTCCCCGGGGCCCGGGTGGTCGCCGTCGACAGCTCCGGGCCGCTGCTCGAGCGCGCCCGGGACCGCGCCGCCCGCCTCGGTCACGCCGACCGGTTCGGCACCCTGGCCGGTGAGCTTCCCGGCGTGCTGCGGGAACTCGGCCGGCCGGCCGGCCTGCTGTGGGCGAGCCGCAGCCTGCACCACCTCGGCGACCAGCGGGCCGCGCTCGCCGAGTTCGCCGAACGGCTCGCGCCCGGCGGCACCCTGGCCATCCTGGAGGGGGGACTGGCCGCACGCTACCTGCCCCGCGACATCGGCTTCGGCCGCCCCGGGCTGCAGGCGCGCATCGACGCGGTGCAGCACGACCGGTTCACGGCGATGCGTGCCGAGCTGCCGGGCGCCGTCGCCGAGACGGAGGACTGGCCCGCCCTGCTGGCCGCCGCCGGCCTGAAGCACACCGGCACCCGCAGCTTCCTGCTGGACCTGCCCGCCCCGGTCCCGGACCGGGTCCGCGCCCATGTCGCCGACGTCCTCACCCGGACCCGGGACATCCACGCCGACGCCCTCGAAGCGGACGACCGCGCCACCCTCGACCGCCTCCTCGACCCGGCCGACGAGCGCGGCGTCCACCACCGCCCGGACCTGTTCGTGCTGGCGGCCCACACCGTGCACCGGGCGGTCCGGCCGGTCTAGCGCCGCCGGGCGCCGGGTGCGGCACGGCGCCACCGGCGGCCACGCCCCGGAGGCGGGGCTTGACCTGGAGAGCGCTCCAAGTGATGGACTCCGGCGCGTTCACCGACATCCGAGGGGGAAGACCATGAACGACTCTCCGGTCGCGCTCATCACCGGCGGAGGCAGCGGGATAGGCGCCGCGGTGGCCCGGCGCCTGCTGGACGCCGGGTACCGGGTCACCGTCACCGGGCGCGGCGAGCGGCGGCTGCGGGACTTCGCCGGCGCCCTGGGAGACCCAGCCGGCCTGCTGACGACCGCCGGTGACGCGGCCTCCTACGACGACGTGCGCGGCGCGGTCGACCGCACGCTGGCGGAGTTCGGCCGGCTGGACACGGTCGTCTCCAACGCCGGTTTCGCCACCCACGACTCCGTCGCCGACGGAGACCCGGCCGGCTGGCCCGAGATGGTCCTCACCAACGTCCTCGGCCCCGCCCTGCTCATCCGCGCCTCCGTCGAGGCGCTGAAGGAGACCGGTGGCCGGATCGTCCTCGTCGGCAGCGTGGCCGGTCTCGTGCCCACACCCGGCAACCTCTACGGCGCCACGAAGTGGGCGGTCACCGGGCTCGCCGAGAACACCCGGCGCCAGGTCACGGAATTCGGCATCGGGGTCACGCTGGTCGCACCCGGCCGGGTCGGGACACCTTTCTGGGACAGCTACGGCAGCCTGCCCCCGGGGCGTCTGCTGACCGCGGAGCAGATCGCCGACTCCGTCGTCTGGGCGATCCGGCAGCCGGCCGGGGTCGACGTCAACACCGTCGTCGTACGCCCGCTGGGACAACCCAACTAGGCCCCAAGGTTAGTTGCTCTGCAGGAACTGCCTGGCCAACTGGTCCCCGAGGGTGACGGCCGCGCTGTGGCTCTCGATGGGGGAGACCTTCGAGTTCTTGAACAGGATGTACGTCACGCCGGTGTCGACTCCGCCGGTCGCCGGGTCGGGGTCGATGCCGAGCGCCTTGGCGGTGGCGTACGAGGCCTCGCCGATGATCCCGGTGGGGCCGGTGTCCCCGACGACGGCGTACTCGACCTTGCCGCCGTAGACGACGGCGACCACGCCGCCGCCCTTGATGCCGGCGCCGGAGTAGTTCCAGATGCTGCTGGAACTGGGCACCACGACATAGGGCAGGGACTCGGCCTTCAGGGGCTTGCCGTCGGACTGGTGGAACGCGGTGTCGTCCTGGTACCAGGGGTCGCGGTCCTCGTTGCAGTTGGCGGTGCGCTGGCCGTCGCAGTCGATGTCCATGTCGGCCTTCCAGAACACCGCGCCGTTCTTGCCGCACACGGGGACCGTCGCCGACGTCTCCTCGTCGGTCCGGTACTTGCCGTTCGAGATCTGGGAGCAGGACGTCACCTTGGCGAGCAGGTCGGCCGCGCTGACGGTGCCCTCCTGGACGGAGGCCGGCGGGGCGCCGGGGGTGGTGTCCGCCGGGTCGTCGGGGCCGGGGCCGGGGCCGGAGGCGTGGGCGGGGAGCACTCCGGCGGCGAGCAGGGCGGCTCCGGAGGCCGCGACGAGGGTCAGTGAACGCAGGCGCACTGTGGGGGGACCCTTCTGTTAGGAAAGTTTCCTTACCGGGCGTCTACAAGGTGGCGCATGCGCATGCCCTCGTCAAGCCTCTGTGCGAGAGTCGGCGTTGTGTTCGGCTTTGCGGGGTTATGCCTCCCACGAAAGACTGAACCCAGCGAAGTGAGAGGCCGGATCTCCACGCGGAGGCGACATGCCATGTTCGTACGCACCGTTTACGTGACCGGTGACCCCGCGAAGATCGACACGGCGGTCCGGGCCCTGAACACCGAGGGGCGTGAACTGCTCGAGGAACGTCCCGGCTACCTCGGGGCCGGCGTCTTCACCGACCGCGACCTCGGCAAGCTGCTGGCGGTGAGCTGGTGGGACTCCGCGGAGAGCCGGAGCAACAGCGACACCGTGATGCGCCGGCGCCGGGAGGCGCTGCTCGAGCCGTTCGCGGGCACCCTGGCGGTGGAGAACTTCGAGGCGGCGGTGTACCGCTCGCTGCGGGTGCCGCGCATGGGCGGCGGGCTGCGCGTGTCCCGGGTGGAGTTCGACCCCGCGGACACCGGCCTGTTCACGGACACCTTCCGGTCGACCGTACTGCCGCGGTTCGAGACCCTGCCGGGTCTCGCCCGGGCCGCGCTGCTCATCGACCGGGAGCGCGGCCGGGGCCAGGTCGGCACCCTATTCGTCGACCGCGCTTCGATGGCGGCCTCGCGGGCCGGCCAGGCGGCGGCCCGGCACGAGGGCGTGGCGAAGGCGCGGGTGAGCGTCGTCGGGCTGGAGGAGTTCGAGGTCGTGCACGCGGACGTGAACCTCGGCTAGGCCCGCGGCAGGCGCGGGGAGCCGGCGAAGGCGCGCGGAACCCGGAACCGGCCCGGCCCCCGCCGGGCCCGCGCGCCGGGGGGGGCGCCCCGCCCGCCCCGGCCGCGTGCCGGGGGCGCGCACCCCGCGGGCTCGGGGGGGCCGCGCGGCGGGGGACCACGGGGGGCGGGTGGTTTGCCCGGTCGGCCCCGCGGACGTCCACCGCGCCCCGCCCCGCGGCCGGCGGGGGCCGCGGCCCACGGCGCGCCCACCCCCCACCCGCCCGCCCGCCCGCCGCCCGGGCGGGCGCACGGCCGTGCGCCGTACGGGGGGCTCAGCCCACGTCGAAGGTGGCCGGGTCCGGGCCGAGGCGCCGGTCCTCGTTCAGGGCGCTGATGGCCGCGAGGTCCTCGTCGTCCAGGCTGAAGTCGAACACCTGGATGTTCTCCTTGATCCGCGACGGCGTCACGGACTTCGGGATCACGACGTTGCCGAGCTGGATGTGCCAGCGCAGCACGACCTGTGCCGGAGTCCGCCCGTGCTTGCGCGCGATGGCGACGATCGCCGGCACCTCAAGCAGGCCCTTGCCCTGGCCCAGCGGCGACCAGGCCTCGGTGACGATGCCCTGCTCCGCGTGCACCTCGCGGGCCTGGTGCTGCTGCAGGTGGGGGTGCAGCTCGATCTGGTTGACCGCCGGCACGACCGAGGTCTCCTCGATCAGCCTGCGCAGGTGCTCGGGAAGGAAGTTGGAGACGCCGATCGCCTTCGCCCGGCCGTCGGCGTACAGCTTCTCGAACGCCTTGTAGGTGTCGATGTAGGTCTCCCGGGACGGCAGCGGCCAGTGGATGAGGTACAGGTCCACGTAGTCGAGACCCAGCTTCTCCAGCGACACGTCGAACGCCCGCAGCGTGGAGTCGTACCCCTGGTCGCCGTTCCAGAGCTTGGTGGTGACGAAGACGTCCTCACGGGGCAGGCCGGAGGCGGCGATGGCCTTGCCGGTGCCCTCCTCGTTGCCGTAGATCGCCGCGGTGTCGATGCTGCGGTACCCGGCCTCGAGCGCCGTGGCGACGGCCTGCTCGGCCTCGTCGTCCGGCACCTGCCACACGCCGAAGCCCAGCTGGGGCATCTCGACGCCGTTGTTGAGGATGATCGGGTTGACCTTGCTGCTCACGAGCTCGTGATCCTTCGGTTGTCGACAGGTGGTGCAACCATCGTCAACGATCACGGGCCCCGATGCATTCCTCACGGCACGATCCGCGCCGGGGAATCCCGGCCGGCGCCGCCGGGCCCGCCGCCCCTCAGGCCTGGTACAGGGCCTCGACCTCGCTCGCGTACGCCTTCTCGATCGCCTTGCGCTTCAGCTTCAGCGACGGCGTCAGCAGGCCGTGCTCCTCGGTGAACGGCTGCGCCAGTATGCGGAAGGTGCGGATCGACTCGGCCTGCGAGACCAGGGTGTTGGCGGCCACGACCGCCCGCCGCACCTCGGTCTCCAGGTCCGGGTCGCGCACGAGCTGGGCGGGACTGAGCCGGGGCTTGCCGCGCATCTGCAGCCAGTGCTCGACGGCCTCCTGGTCGAGGGTGACCAGGGCGGCGATGTACGGCCGGTCGTTGCCGACCACGATGCACTGGTTGACCAGCGGATGCTCGCGCACCCGCTCCTCCAGCACGCCCGGGGAGACGCTCTTGCCGCCGGAGGTCACGAGGATCTCCTTCTTGCGGCCGGTGATCGTCAGGTAGCCGTCCTCGTCGAGGGCGCCGAGGTCGCCGGTGGCGAGCCAGCCGTCGTGCAGGGTGCCGTCGGTGGCCTTCTGGTTGTTGAGGTAGCCCTGGAACACGTTGCCGCCGCGCAGCCATACCTCGCCGTCGTCGGCGATGTGCACGGTGACACCGGGGACGGGCTGGCCCACGGTGCCGTAACGGGTGCGCTCGGGCGGGTTGGCGGTGGCGGCCGCCGAGGACTCGGTCAGGCCGTAGCCCTCGTAGATCTGCACCCCGGCGCCGGCGAAGAACAGCCCGAGCCGCCGGTCCATCGCGGAGCCGCCGGACATCGCGTTGCGGATGCGGCCGCCCATGGCCGCGCGCACCTTGGAGTACACGAGCTTGTCGAAGAGCTGGTGCTGCATCCGCAGGCCGGCCGACGGGCCGGGGCCGGTGCCCCACGCCTTGGCCTCGACGGCGTCCGCGTACTTCACGGCGACGTCGACGGCCTTCTCGAAGGGCCCGTCCCGGCCCTCCTTCTCCGCCTTGCGCCGGGCCGCGTTGAACACCTTCTCGAAGATGTACGGCACCGCCAGGATGAACGTGGGACGGAAGGCCTGCAGGTCGGGCAGCAGGGCGGCGGCGTGGAGCTGCGGTTGGTGGCCGAGGCGGACCCCGCCGCGGATCGTGGCGACCTCGACCATCCGTCCGAAGACGTGCGCGAGCGGCAGGAACAGCAGGGTGGAGGCCTCGTCGCCCTTCTTCGAGTGGAACACCGGCTCCCAGCGCCGGATGACGGTGTCCGCCTCGTACATCAGGTTGCCGTGGGACAGTACGCAGCCCTTGGGGCGGCCGGTGGTGCCCGAGGTGTAGATGATCGTCGCGACCGACTCCGGGGTGATGGCCTGCCGGTGCCGGTGCACCACCTCGTCGTCCAGGTAGGCGCCGGCGTCGTACAGCTCCTGCACACAGCCGGAGTCGAGCTGCCACAGCTCCCGCAGGCGCGGCAGCCGGTCGATGACGGTGGCGATGGTCATCGCGTGGTCCTCGTGCTCCACGATCGCCGCCGTGACCTCGGCGTCGTACAGCATCCAGAAACACTGCTCCGCCGAGGACGTCGGGTAGACGGGGACCACCTGGACGCCGATCGTCCACAGGGCGAAGTCGAACAGGGTCCACTCGTAGCGGGTGCGGGACATGATGGCGACCCGGTCGCCGAACCGGATGCCGCGGGCGAGCAGGCCCTTGGCCAGGGCGAGCACCTCGTCGCGGAACTCGGCGGAGGTCACGTCCCGCCACTGCCCGGACTCGTCCTTGCGGCCCAGCGCCGCGTGCAGGGGGTTCTCGAGGGCGTGTTCGAAGACGGCGTCGGCCAGTCCGCCCACCGGCGGCGCCGACGTCAACGGAGGGGTGGTGAACTCGTGCAAACCCGCGCTCCCCGTCCTTGCTCCTCGACTCACGCCCGCGATGCTCCGCTCAGCGCCGTGAAAGCTACCCCACCCGTCAGCCTGGCGGCAGGTGTGCGGAAAGCGAGCAAACCACGCCTTCCTACCGGCCGGCGATCGGAAAATACCCTCACATGGGTAAGGGCCGGACACAATACTGACGAGTCAGTAACTTACGGCGGCGTAATCTCCACCGAATCTGTACGACGCGTCTACGGCCGGCGGGTCCCGTCAGTGCCCGTCGCGCCGGCCGCGGCGCAGCCGGTCGCCGCCCGCGAGGATCGCCGCCGCCAGGGCGTTCGCCGCGGCGTCCGCCGCGCCCCGGCGCCTGCCGTGCGCCAGCACGAAGTCGACCTTGCCCAGTTCCGGCAGGGCCGGGCGCTCCGGCAGCCGGAACAGGCCCGGCGGGATCAGGCGCCTGGAGTGGGCCATGACCCCGAGACCGGCGCGGGCCGCGGCGATCAGGCCGTTGAGGCTGCCGCTGGTGCACACGATCCGCCACTCGCGGCCCCGCGCCTCCAGCGCCTCGAGGGCGCGGGCCCGGGTGATGCCCGGCGGAGGGTAGACGATCAGCGGGACCGGCCGGTCAGGGTCCAGGCGCAGGTGTTCGGAGCCGATCCACACCAGGTCGTCGCGCCACACCAGCTCGCCGCGCGGATCCTCGGCCCGCCGCTTGGCCAGCACCAGGTCCAGCTTGCCGGCCGCGAGCTGCTCGTGCAGCGTGCCGGACAGCTCGACGGTCAGTTCGAGGTCGACCTCGGGGTGGTCGTGCCGGAAGCCCTCCAGGATCTCCGGGAGCCGGGTCAGCACGAAGTCCTCCGAGGCGCCGAAGCGCAGCCGCCCGCGCACCCGGGTGCCGGTGAAGAACGCCGTCGCCTGCTCGTGCACCTCCAGCAGCCGGCGCGCGAAGCCCAGCATTGCCTCGCCGTCCTCGGTCAGCTCCACCGAGTGGGTGTCCCGGGCGAAGAGCTGACGGCCGGTGGCCTCCTCCAGCCGGCGCACGTGCTGGCTGACCGTGGACTGGCGCAGCCCCAGACGCCGGGCCGCCTGCGTGAAGCTCAGCGTCTGCGCCACCGCAAGGAAGGTACGCAGGTGGGTCGGGTCGTACACGCCCACAGACTATCCGGGCTCATCATGTGATGCGATGACAGTCAGAGTGGTATGCCGGATTCCCGATCGGAGTGCCGAGGAGGACGATGGAGGGGGGCCTTCCGGGCCCCGCGCACGTACCCGACGAACAGCGAGTGGAGCACCGTGAGACGCCCGCACTGGCCGAGCCGGCTGCCGATCGACCCGTACATCGTGCTGCTGATCGGCACGGTCGGGCTCGCGGCGCTCCTCCCGGCCCACGGCACCGGCGCGGACGTCGCCTCGGGGGCGTCCACGGCGGCGATCGCCTTCCTGTTCTTCCTCTACGGCGCCCGGCTCTCCACCCGTGAGGCGATGGACGGCCTGCGCCACTGGCGGCTGCACGTCACCGTGCTCGCCTGCACCTTCGTGGTCTTCCCGGTGCTGGGCCTGGCCGCCCGGGGGCTGGTCCCGGTGCTGCTGACCCAGCCGCTGTACCAGGGGCTGCTGTTCCTGACGCTGGTGCCGTCCACGATCCAGTCGTCGATCGCGTTCACCTCGATCGCCCGCGGCAACGTGCCCGCCGCGATCTGCGCCGGCTCGTTCTCCTCGCTGGTGGGCATCGTCGCCACCCCGCTGCTGGCGGCCGCCCTGCTGGGCAACAGCGGCGGCGGGTTCTCCGCCGACTCGCTGGTGAAGATCGTGCTGCAGCTGCTGGTGCCGTTCGTCGCCGGGCAGGTGCTGCGCCGGTGGATCGGCGCCTTCGTCGCCCGGCACAAGAAGGTCCTCGGCCTGGTCGACCGCGGCTCGATCCTGCTGGTCGTCTACACCGCGTTCAGCGAGGGCGTGACCCAGGGCATCTGGCACCAGGTCAGCGCCGTCCGGCTGGGGGCGCTGCTCGCCGTCGAGGCGGTGGTCCTCGCGGTGATGCTGCTGCTGACCTGGTACGGCGCCCGGGCGCTCGGATTCGGCCGGGGGGACCGGATCGCGATCCAGTTCGCCGGGTCCAAGAAGTCCCTCGCCTCCGGCCTGCCGATGGCGAGCGTCCTGTTCGGCGCCCACGCCTCCCTCGCCGTGCTGCCGCTGATGCTCTTCCACCAGATGCAGCTCATGGTGTGCGCGGTCATCGCCAAACGGCGCGCCCACGACCCCGAGGCCGCCGCGGCCCCGACCGGCCCGGCCGGGTCAGCCCGCCCGGCGGTCGGCACCGGCGACCGCCGCTGAGCCCCGCCGGCCCGTCACCGGAGCCGGCGCCGCGCAGGGGCCCGCCGCAGGTCCCGCGGTGCCGCAGGTCCCGCAGATCCCGCGGTGCCGCATGTTCCGCGAGGCCGCAGGTCCCGCGGTGCCGCAGGTCCCGCGGTGCCTGGGGCGGCCCGCCCGGCGGTCGGCACCGGCGACCGGCGCTGAGCCCTGCCGGCCCGTCACCGGGGCCGGCGCCGCGCAGGGGCCCGCCGCAGGTCCCGCGGTGCCGCAGGTCGCGCGAGGCCGCACGTTTCGCCGGCGGCACGCGCCGCCGGGGGCCCGTGGCGCGGCTACGGCCGCAGCACCACCTTGCCGAGGTTGCTCCGCGTCGCGATCGCCTCGTGCGCCTTCGCCGCGTCCTCCAGCGCGAACTCCGCGTGCACGGCGGGCCGCAGCGTGCCGTCGGAGAACAGCCGCCACAGCTCGCGCCGCCACCGCTCGTACAGGGCCGGCCGGTCGCGGGCGATCAGCGCCATCTGGAAGCCGATCACCGACTTGGCGCCGACCAGCAGGTCGTACGCCTGGATCGTGCCGCCGCCGGAGCTGTAGGCGACCAGCCGGCCGTGCGGGGCGAGCGCGGCCAGCGCCGGAGCGAGCAGGTCGCCGCCGACCGCGTCCAGAACGCAGTCGTACGGCTCCCCCCACCGCTCGTCCCCGTACCGGACGCAGTCGTCCGCGCCGAGCGAGCGGACGAAGTCCGCCTTCGCCGGGTCGGAGACGGCGCCCACCACCCGCCGCGCGCCCCGCGCCCGCGCCAGCCGCACCGCGAGCTGCCCGACCCCGCTCGCCGCGGCCGTGACCAGCACCGCCTCGCCGCGCACCGGGCCCGCCGCGTGCAGCGCGCCCAGGGCCACCAGCCCGCTGCGCACCAGCGCGACCGCGTCGACGAAGTTCGCGCCCGCGGGGACCGGGGAGGCCATCGCCTCGTGCAGCAGGGCGTGGTCGGCGTAGCCGTGGCCGAAGCACAGTCCCGTCACCCGGTCGCCGGCCCGGAAGCGGCTCACCCCCTCGCCCACGGCGACGACCGTGCCGGCGATCTCGCCGCCCAGCGGGACCGGCTCGGCCGCCTCGGCCACCTTGCGGACGACGGGCAGGGTGACGCCGATCGCCGCGCAGCGCACCAGCAGTTCACCGGGACCGGCCTCGGGAACCGCCGCCTCCTCGACGAACAGCGGGCCGCCGGCGGACTCGTACCGGACGCGACGCATCGCAGCCTCCAGACGCCGGGCAGGGGCCGGCAGGTCGTTGGGAACACCCACGTAATCGTTGGCGGCCCCAACGGTAGTGAGCGTTCATTGGGATGTCCAACGGTTCTTCGGTAGGGTGCCGTCATGGCCGAAGCACCCCTCCCCGCCATCCGCGCCCTGCCGAGCTGGATCCTCGGCCGGGCCGCCGCCCGCGGCCGCGCCCTGGTCGCCGACGCCCTCGCGGCCGAGGGCATGAAGATGTGGCACCACGTGGTCCTCTCCGCGGTCCGTGACCTGGCCCCCGTCGCCCAGGCCGATCTCGGCCGCGCGGTCGGCCTCGACCCCAAGGACCTGGTCGGCGTCCTCAACGACCTGCAGACCGCAGGCCTCGTGCTGCGCGCGCCCGACCCGAAGGACCGGCGGAAGAACGCCGTGTCCCTCACGGGGGACGGCGCCCGCCTGCTCGTCCGCTGCGAGAAGGCGGCCCGTGAGGCCAACGACGAGTTGCTCGCCCCGTTGTCGTCGACTGAACGCGATCAGTTCACGGCCCTGTTGATCCGGATTTCCGGCACCGTCGGCTGACGGCGGTTAACGTTCCGTCATGACCGCAGCCCCCGTGCTCGACCCCCGGCGCACCGCCCTCGTCCTCGTCGACCTGATGGACCGCGTCGTCGCGCTGCCCCTGGAACCCCGCAAGGGCACCGAGGTGCTCACCACCGCCGAGGAACTGGCGGCCGCCTTCCGGGCGGCCGGCGCGACCGTCGTGCTGATCCGGGTCGAACGCCCCGCGGTCGCCGAACAGCCGCCCGGCAGCGCACTGGTGGCCGGACTGCGCCGAGACGGCGACCTCGAGGTGGTCAAGCGCACCGTCGGCGGCTTCCAGGGCACGGACCTCGACGAGCGGCTGCGCGAACGCGGCGTCCGCACGCTGGTGTTCGGCGGCATCGCCACCAATCTCGGCGTGGAGTCCACCGCCCGCGCCGCCGCCGACCTCGGCTACGAGCTGGTCTTCGTGGAGGACGCCATGGCCGCGCTCACCGCGCCCGAGCACGAGGCGTCGGTCCGGCTCGACTTCCCGCGGCTGGGCACGGTGGTGCGGGCGCGGGACGTCGGTCTCACCGGCGGCTGAGCGGCCGGTCCCCCCGAGGGGTCCCCACGGCGCAGGAGGCGCTCCCCGCCTGCAGGTCCCCGCGGCGCAGGGGGCGCTCCCCGCCTGCAGGTCCCCGCGGCGCAGGAGGCGCTCCCCGCCTGCAGGTGCCCGCGGCACAGGGGGCGCTCCCCGCCGGCAGGGGCCCGCAGCGCACGGGGCGCTCCCCGCCGTCGTACCGCGAGAACCGGTCAGCCCTGCGCGGCAGCGGCCCGCAGGGCGACGCGGTCCTCGCCCGCGTACACGTTCATCGAGCTGCCCCGCAGGAAGCCCACCAGCGTCAGCCCCGTCTCGGCGGCCAGGTCGACGGCCAGCGACGAGGGCGCCGACACGGCCGCGAGCACCGGGATGCCCGCCATCACGGCCTTCTGCGCCAGCTCGAACGAGGCGCGGCCCGAGACCAGCAGGATCGTGCGGGACAGCGGCAGGTCACCGTTCTGCAGCGCACGCCCGACCAGTTTGTCGACCGCGTTGTGCCGGCCCACGTCCTCCCGGACGTCCAGCAGCTCACCGTCCTCGTCGAACAGGGCCGCCGCGTGCAGGCCACCGGTGCGGTCGAAGACCCGCTGGGCCGCCCGCAGCCGGTCGGGCAGGGCCGCCAGCAGCTCGGGGGTGACGCGGACCGGGGGAGTGTCGGCGATCGGCCAGCGCGTGGTGGTGCGCACGGCGTCAAGGCTGGCCTTGCCGCACAGCCCGCACGAGGAGGACGTGTACACGTTCCGCTCCAGACTGAACTCCGGCAGCGTCACGCCCGGGGCGGTCTTCACGTCCACCACGTTGTACGTGTTCGACCCGTCCGCCGTCGCCCCCGCGCAGTAGACGATGTTCAGCAGATCGGAGGCGGCGGCCAGCACGCCCTCGCTCACCAGGAAGCCCGCCGCCAGCGCGAAGTCGTCGCCCGGGGTGCGCATGGTGATCGCGAGGGGTCTGCCGTTCAGCCGGATCTCCAGCGGTTCCTCGGCGACGAGCGTGTCCGGCCGGGTGGAGACCGCCCCGTCGCGGATGCGGAGGACCTTGCGGCGTTCCGTGACTCGTCCCATGTCCTGATCAGCCCCGGTTCTGTGCGTGCTGGTGGCCGAAACGGCCCTTGATGCGGAGATTGCCGTTGGTCACCGGGTTGTCGCGCGGTGAGGTGACCTCGACGATCTCATTGTCCTGCACATGAAGCGTGACGGTGCAGCCCACTCCGCAGTGGGCGCGCACCGTCGTCGTCGCCGTCCGCGCCGACTCGTCCCTGGTACCCGCCGCCCGCATGTCGCACTCCGATCTGAACGACAGCGCCCCGGTCGGGCGCACCTCGACGCAGTTCCCGCAGTACACGCACGCCGAGCAGCGTCGAGGTGCGGTGGTCGCCGACACGTTCGGCGAAAGGGTCCGCGCGGCGACCGTTGAGCGCGTCGCGCACACCGTTCACCGCATACGGTCGACGGCGCGTCTTCTCAACTTCCGGAACGGGTCCTACCGTTCGGCGTCATGAGCAGCCCCCCTGTCGCACCTCCGGGCTGGAGCCGCTGGCTGGTCCCGCCCGCCGCCCTGTCCGTCCACCTGTCCATCGGCCAGGCCTACGCCTGGAGCGTGTTCAAACCGCCGCTCGAGTCCGCAATGCACCTCGACGGCACCCGCAGCGCGCTGCCCTTCCAGCTCGCGATCGTGATGCTCGGGCTCTCGGCCGCGTTCGGCGGCACGCTGGTCGAGCGCAACGGGCCGCGCTGGGCGATGACCGTGGCCCTCCTCTGCTTCTCCACCGGCTTCCTGCTCTCCGCGCTCGGCGCCCAGACGCAGCAGTACTGGCTGATCGTCCTCGGATACGGCTTCGTCGGCGGGATCGGCCTCGGCATCGGATACATCTCGCCCGTGTCCACCCTGATCAAGTGGTTCCCGGACCGGCCCGGCATGGCCACCGGCATCGCCATCATGGGCTTCGGCGGCGGCGCGCTGATCGCCTCGCCCTGGTCGGCGCAGATGCTGGAGTCCTTCGGCACCGGCCACTCCGGGATCGCGCTCGCGTTCCTCGTGCACGGACTGTCGTACGCCGTCTTCATGCTGCTCGGCGTGCTGCTCGTCCGCGTGCCCCGCGCCGGTGAAGCCGCCGGGGGGCCCGCCGCCGTCTCCGGCGTACGCGTCTCGGCCCGCGGCGCCGTGCGCACCCCGCAGTTCTGGCTCCTGTGGGTGGTGCTGTGCACGAACGTGACCGCGGGCATCGGCATCCTGGAGAAGGCCGCCCCGATGATCACCGACTTCTTCGCCGACAGCTCCACCCCGGTGTCGGCCTCGGCGGCCGCCGGCTTCGTCGCGCTGCTCTCGGCCGCCAACATGGCCGGCCGGATCGGCTGGTCCTCCGCCTCCGACCGGATCGGCCGCAAGAACATCTACCGCGTCTACCTCGGCGCCGGCGCCGTGATGTACCTGCTGATCGCGCTGTTCGGGGACACCTCGAAGCCGCTGTTCGTCCTGTGCGCGCTGGTGATCCTCTCCTTCTACGGCGGCGGCTTCGCGACGATCCCCGCCTATCTGAAGGACCTCTTCGGCGCCTACCAGGTCGGTGCCATCCACGGCCGGCTGCTCACCGCCTGGTCCACGGCCGGCGTGCTCGGGCCGCTGATCGTCAACTGGATCGCCGACCGGCAGGAGGAGGCCGGGAAGCACGGATCCTCGCTGTACGGGCTGTCCTTCGGCATCATGATCGGCCTGCTCGTCGTCGGTCTCGTCGCCAACGAACTCGTCCGTCCCGTGCACGCACGCCACCACGTCCCCGCCCAGAGGGAGGCAGCAGATGCCCAGCGACAGCAGCCCGCGTAGCCGGCCGGGCCTGATCCTCCTCGCCTGGCTGTGGGTGGGGGCACCGCTCGCCTACGGGGTGTACGAGCTGGTACGCAAGGCCACGCAGCTGTTCACGGGGTGACTGCCCGGGCATCCGAGCGTGTGACGGAAGCCGACAACTCGGATGCCCGATTCCTGTGCCCTCACCTGCCGCCGTACTCGCCGGTCACTGAGCAGACTGATGGATCCCGCCACCCACCGAGGGGATCCCGACATGCACGGCTCGCGCATCGCGGCCATCGGCCACTACCAGCCCGCCAGGGTGCTCACCAACGACGACCTGGCCGGCATGGTCGACACCAGCGACGAGTGGATCCGCGGCCGGGTGGGCATCAGGACCCGGCACATCGCGGGCCCCGACGAACCGGTCGACGAACTCGCCGCGCACGCCGCCGCCAAGGCCCTCGCCGCCGCCGGGCTCGCGCCCGGCGACATCGACCTGGTGCTGGTCGCCACCTCCACCGCGATCGACCGCTCCCCGAACACCGCCGCCCGGGTGGCCGCCCGCCTCGGCATCCCGCGGCCCGCCGCGATGGACGTCAACGTCGTCTGCGCCGGGTTCACGCACGCCCTGGCCACCGCCGACCACACGGTGCGGGCGGGCGCGGCGACCCGGGCGCTGGTCATCGGCGCCGACAAGATGTCCGAGGTCACCGACTGGACCGACCGCAGCACCTGCGTGCTGGTCGGTGACGGGGCCGGCGCCGCCGTGGTCGAGGCGTGCGCGCCGGGCCAGGCACCCGGGATCGGGCCGGTGCTGTGGGGCTCGGTGCCGGAGATGGGCAACGCGGTGCGCATCGAGGGCACCCCGCCCCGCTTCGCGCAGGAGGGGCAGAGCGTCTACCGCTGGGCCACCACCCAGCTCCCGCCCATCGCCCGGCGGGCCTGCGAGAAGGCCGGCGTGGACCCCGCCGACCTCGCCGCGGTCGTCCTGCACCAGGCCAACCTGCGCATCATCGAGCCGCTCGCGCGGAGGCTGGGCGCGGTGAACGCCGTGGTCGCGCGTGATGTCACCGAGTCCGGCAACACCTCGGCGGCCAGCATCCCGCTCGCCCTGTCCAAGCTGCTCGAGCAGGGCGCGGTGCGCAGCGGCGACGCGGCCCTGCTGTTCGGCTTCGGCGGCAACCTGTCGTACGCCGGACAGGTCGTCCGGTGCCCGTGACGCGGGCCGGCGCCGGTGTGTGACCGATCCGGCCCGGCGCGGACCCGCGGGGGAGCGCGACCCGCGGGGGAGCGGCTGCCGGGCGACTTCCCGGAGTACCGGCTCATGCCCCGACGCACCGCCTCGCGTACCCGCGCGCTCACTGTCCGTACGCCCTGGCAGGCGGCTCCCACACGGCTCCCCGCCGCCGTGCAGCACCCGGATACGCAGGTGAAACGCACTCCGAAGTCTTGGTATTGTTGTCCATGTCGCCGCGGGGAGCACCCCCGGTCAGGCGGCAGACACCTTGTCCGGGTGGCGGAATGGCAGACGCGCTAGCTTGAGGTGCTAGTGCCCTTTATCGGGCGTGGGGGTTCAAGTCCCCCCTCGGACACTCACCGTGAGAACACGGACGAGAGGGCCACGACCTGTTCGGTCGCGGCCCTCTCGGCGTTCTCGTGTCCATCTGCTCGCGTCGGCGTTCCCGTGTGCCGCGCGGCCGGGGAGCGGGCGGCCGCCCGGCCGCGCGGCACACGGCCCCCCGTATCGTTGGCCGCATGAGTCGCTGGAAGGAACTGACCGGGGGGACGTCCGGACAGGACTACGCCGCACGGTTCGCGGCCCTGGTCCGCAGCGGGACGGATGTGCACGGTGAGGCGCGCTTCTGCGCCGCGCTCGTGCCCGCCGGAGCGCGAGTGCTGGACGCCGGGTGCGGCACCGGACGGGTCATGATCCGGCTCGCGGAGCTCGGATACGACTGCGTCGGGGTGGACCTCGACGCGTCGATGCTGGCGGTGGCGCGGGAGCAGGCCCCGGAACTGCCCTGGTTCCAGGCCGATCTGACCGGGTTCGAGCCCGGCCTCCTCGGCATCGCGGCGGAGTTCGACCTCGTGGTCGCCGCGGGCAACGTGTTCCCGTTCCTCGCGGCCGGCACCGAGGCCGCGGTGGTCGAGCGCCTGACCGCGGCCCTGCGTCCCGGGGGTCTGCTGGTCGCCGGCTTCGGCCTGGACGAAGCCCACCTGCCCGTGCCGCCCGGCATCACGCTGCCGGAGTACGACGACTGCTGTGCCGCGGCCGGCCTCACCCTCGTCGACCGCTTCGCCACCTGGGACGCCGACCCCTACGACGGCGGCGGCTACGCCGTCAGCGTCCACCGCCGGTGAGGGTCCGCGGAACACCTTGATCAGTCCCGTCCACCGGGCACCGGTCGGACACTCGCCCTGAGGACACGAGCGCGCGCCCACCGGGCGCCCGTCGGAAACTCGCCCCGGGAACACGGGCAGGAAGCCCTCGACTCCCGCGGTCGGGGCCCCCGTTGCGCATGCGTGCGCGGCCCGCCTCAGCCGCTCACCGATCCGCCTCCGGCCCGGCGGTGCCGGCCTGGTGGGCCTCGGGCTGCGCATACAGGATGTCGCGCGCCTGTTCCGCGGCGCGGGCGAGGCTTTCGCCCACGAAGTCGACGAAGCGGGCGATGTTCTCCAGGCGGGCGGCGGCCGGGGTGTCGGGGCCGAGGAGGGCGACGCCCCGGCGTGCGGTCTCCGCGAGCTCGATGTTGGACCGGGCGGCGGCGATCATTCCCTGGTACCAGACGTCGTTGTCGACTATGTAGCGTTCGCGGCGGCGTTCGTCGCGTTCCCGCCGGATCAGGCCCTGGCTCTCGAGCTGGGTGATGGCCTTGGAGATCGACGCCGGGCTGACCTGGAGGTGCCGGGCGAGTTCCGACGCGGTGAGGCTGCCGGTGTCGTCGGTGTAGAGGCAGGTCAGGACCCGGGACATCATCTTCGGCAGGCCCTGGCGCATCAGCAGGGTGGTGAACGCCTCCTCGTACTCGCGCACCGCCTCCGCGTCGCGCCCGGCTGCCTGTGGGGCCGCCTTCGGGTCCCGGGGCGCCGCCGGCCTGCGGCGGTGCGCGCGGTGTTCGGTCGCGCGGTGGGCGAGGTCGGCACGGTAGGCGGTGGGGCCGCCGTTGCGCATCACCTCGCGGGTGACGGTCGAGGTCGGACGGTCCAGGCGCCTGGCGATCTCCGCGTAGGCGAGGCCGTCGGCCAGCCCCAGCGCGATCTGCTGGCGTTCCTGCTGGGTGAGTCGGCCTCCGGGCATCGCGGTCCCCTCCAAGTCTCGTGGTGCCGCCCACTATAGCGTTCACTCACCACTCCATTGCAACGAGTCTTGGGTGTGACGTTGCGTTAGCTGTACGCCCGTCGCAACGAAATGCACCCGTCTACCAGCGTCTTTTTCTCTACATCGCAACAATGGTGTTGCCGAGTTTATGAACGCAACGTAGCTTTTCCGTTGTCGGAAACAACGGGCCGCACCGCTCGGCGCCACCACAGAAGGAGCACACCATCAGAAGTTCGACACCCCCGCCCCGGTCTCCGCCGTCCTGGACATCCCCGCGGGGCACATCCGGTTCATCGCCGCCGACCGTGCCGACACGACGGTCGAGGTGCTGCCCGCAGACGCCTCCAGGGGGCGCGACGTGAAGGCGGCGGAGCGGACCGAGGTCGCCTACACCGAAGGCGTCCTGCGGATCGAGGTCCCGGCCCCGAAGAACCGGATCCTCGGCCCGTCCGGAGCCATCGAGGTGACCGTCCAACTCCCCGCCGGCTCCCGGGTCCAGGCGAAGGCGGCACTCGCCGAGCTCCGGGGCGTCGGACGCCTCGGCGACGTCGTCTTCGAGGGCGCGCAGGGCGCGGTCAAGCTCGACGAGACCGCCGCCGCCCGCCTCACCCTCCAGGCCGGCGACGTCTCGGTCGGCCGCCTGGGCGGATCCGCCGAGATCAGTACCCAGAAGGGCGACATCACCATCGCCGAGGCCCAGGGCGGCGAGGTCACCCTGCGCACCGAGCACGGCGATATCACCGTCGGCGCGGCCCGCGGGGCCTCCGCCTCCCTGGACGCCGGCACCGGCTACGGCCGGGTCCACAACGCGCTGCGGAACACCGACGGCGCCGCCGGCGGCCTGACCATCCACGCCACCACCGCCTACGGCGACATCACCGCCCGCAGCCTCTGAACCCGCAGACAGCGAACAAGGGGGAACCTCTCATGACAGACCTGGCCATCGCGGCGAACGGGCTGCGCAAGTCCTACGGCGACAAGACCGTCCTGGACGGCGTCGACCTGGCCGTACCGCAGGGGACGATCTTCTCCCTGCTCGGCCCGAACGGCGCCGGCAAGACCACCGCCGTCAACATCCTGTCCACGCTGATCTCACCCGACCCCGCCAGCGGTCCCGTCCGCGTCGGCGGTCACGACCTCGCCGCCGACGGACAGGCCGTGCGGGCCGCGATCGGGGTCACCGGGCAGTTCTCCGCCGTCGACGGCCTGATCACCGGCGAGGAGAACATGCTCCTCATGGCCGACCTGAACCACCTCACCCGGCGCGAGGGGCGCCGGGTGACCGCCGAACTGCTGGAGCGCTTCGACCTCACCGACGCCGCGAAGAAGCCCGCCTCCACCTACTCCGGCGGCATGAAGCGCCGCCTCGACATCGCCATGACCCTGGTCGGCAGCCCCCGCATCATCTTCCTCGACGAGCCGACCACCGGCCTCGACCCGCGTTCCCGGCACAACATGTGGCGGATCATCCGCGAACTCGTCACCGGCGGCGTCACCGTCTTCCTCACCACCCAGTACCTGGAGGAGGCCGACGAACTCGCCGACCGCATCGCCGTCCTGCACGGCGGGAAGATCGCTGCCCAGGGCACCGCCGACGAACTCAAGCGCATCGTCCCCGGCGGCCACGTACGGCTCCGCTTCACCGACCCCGCCGCCTACCAGAACGCCGCCACCGCCCTGCGCGACGTCACCCGGGACGACCAGGCCCTCGCCCTGCACATCCCGAGCGACGGCAGCCAGCGCGAACTGCGCTCCATTCTCGACCGGTTGGACACGGCCGGCATCGAGGCCGACGAACTCACGGTGCACACCCCCGACCTCGACGACGTCTTCTTCGCCCTCACCGGCGGCGCCGGCATCCCGAACCAGCCCAAGGAGAACGCCCGATGAGCACCCTCGCCCTCGCCCTGCGCGACTCCTCCACCATGCTGCGCCGCAACCTCCTGCACGCCCGGCGCTACCCCTCCCTCACCCTCAACCTCCTGCTCACGCCGATCATGCTGCTGCTCCTGTTCGTCTACATCTTCGGCGACACCATGAGCGCGGGCATCGGCGGCGGCAGACCGGACCGCTCCGCCTACGTCGCCTTCGTCGTCCCCGGCCTGCTGCTGATGACCATCGGCAGCACCGTCGTCGGCACCGCGGTCTCCGTCTGCAACGACATGACCGAGGGCATCATCGCCCGCTTCCGCACCATGGCGATCCACCGCGGCTCGGTCATCATCGGCCACGTCATCGGCAGCGTCCTGCAGTCCGTGATCAGCGTCGTCCTCGTCGGCGCCGTCGCCGTGGCCATCGGCTTCCGCTCCACCGGCGCCACCGTCTGGGAATGGCTCGCGGCGTTCGGACTGCTCGTGCTCTTCGCCACCGCGCTCACCTGGATCGCCGTCGGCATGGGCCTGATCAGTCCCAACGCCGAGGCGGCCGGCAACAACGCCATGCCCCTGATCCTGCTCCCGCTGCTGTCCAGCACCTTCGTCCCCATCGGCGCCATGCCCGGCTGGTTCCAGCCGATCGCCCGGTACCAGCCGTTCACCCCCGCCATCGAGACCCTGCGCGGCCTCCTCCTCGGCACCGAGATCGGTGACAACGGCTGGCTCGCCATCGCCTGGTGCCTCGCCCTCACCGTCCTCGGCTACCTCTGGTCCACCAAGAGGTTCAGCCACGACCCCAGGTAACCCCCATGCCCACGCGGCCCGCCCCGCGACGCGTCCCACCCCTGGGGCGGCGCACACCGACAACTGCCGGAGTGCGCCGCCCCGTTCGTTCGCGCCCAGGAAACCTCCGCTCTTGCACACACCCGACTCGGCGAAGCAGGAAGGATGGCCGCCATGACCGATGAAGGCCCCTTCATCGACCGCACGAGGCCGAGCATCGCCCGCGTCCGCGACTACCTGCTCGGCGGGAGTGACAACCACGCCGTGGACCGGGAGGTCGGCGACGTGTTCAAGCGTGACCTCCCCGGTTCGGTGGCGATCGCCTTCGCCAACCGAGCGGCGCTCGTCCGGGCGGTCGCGGAGATCGTGACGACGACCGGCGTGCGGCAGTCCATCGACCTCGGCAGTGGTCTGCCGACCGTCGGCAACGTCCACCAGATCACGCAACGGCACGCGCCGGAGTCTCGGGTCGTCCACGTCGACGACGACCCCCAGGTGCTACTGGCGCGGAAGTCGGGTTAGCCGCCGGGGGCCGGTTGCTCCCGTGTGGGTCAGATGGTGAGGCCGCCGGCCGCGAGGCGGTCGCTCATATCGCCGCCCAGGCTGGAACCCGATACTTGAGTCTCGTCGAGGAGCCGCTCGAAGGTCCTTAGGCGCCGGAACGTCTCTGCGTACGCCGCCTGCTTCTCCAAGGGAAGCTGCAGAACCTGCAGCCGCCGGATGTCTACCCGGGAGGAGCTTGAGGCGTGGGTGCCGGCCTGGCGACCGTTGGCTGGAGCGCGCAGACATCCGGCGAGGAAGTGGGGGTCGAGCTTCTCAGGGTCCACCCGCAGGGTGTAGAGCTGCGGACCGAGGGCCATCGGGGGGCCCTCGTGCACCCAGGCCTTGAAGGCCCGGATCACTCCCGCGACCACCACATCACCCTCTTCGGCGAGGGTGTGGGCTGATCCGGTGGCCAGCAGCGCGCCCGGAGTGCCGACATGCAGCAGATCGGCGATGGTGAGCAGTGGCACGGTGGCCCCGCTGACCGGTGCCGCCGTCTCCGGTGACTGCTGACCGGCACGCAATGTCAGCGCGCCCGCCTTGACGAGGTCGCCGACGGTCGTGGTGGTCTGCTGCGTGTCGGCCTCCACGTCGAGTACGGAGAGATGCCGCGCATGATCGGCCAGGTCGGTGAGCAGGGAACTGAAGGCGTCCCACCGGACGGCAAGCTCCTTCGGGGACGGCTCCGACGCCGAGGCCGTGTAACGACCCGGGGTGACGTCCACCTCGTCGTCCAGAAGGTCGATCAGGGGAACACGTACCGCGTCCTCAGGTGTCTCCCGGTCGGGATGGTCGAGGGCAGCCAGTGCGGTTAGGACGAACGAACCGAGAGCATCCCAGTCTGGGCTCGGCTCGCGCGTCCCTGGGCGTGCGAACCGCGTGGCGTCCACCAGAAGGGCGTCTTGGCTGGGGGCAGTCGCCGCAGGGCCGTCCGGCGCCGCGCGCAGGACCCACAACTGCAGTGAGACGCTGTGCGGTTGCGCGCTGCCGGGGGGCAGTGACACTACCGCCCTGAGCGATCCGGTGCGCAGCAGCGAGCCGCGGATACGGCGGCCCGCCTTGCGGGAGGCTACCGCGGGTGGGAGGACGACCACGGCGGTGCCACCGGGCTTGAGATGGGAGAGGAGGTGCTGCACCCAGGCCAGCTCGGGCTCGGTGCGTGGAGGCAGTCCATGACTCCAGCGCTGGTCGGTGGCGAGTTCCTCGTAGCCCCAGTCACGCTCGTTGAAAGGCGGGTTGCACAACGCGATGTCGGCTTTGGTTCCGCTGAAGGGGTCCTCGCGCAGTGCGTCGGCCGTGGCGATGCGCGTACGGACATCACGGTCCTCCGCGACGAACTCGAGCCGGGCGGCTGCCAGCGCAGCCAGTGCCGGATCTCTCTCGCAGCCGAGTAGTTCCAGGCTCGGGCCGTCGTACTCCTGAGCTGCCGCGGCGGCCAGGTGTCCCGTGCCGCATGCCGGATCGAGGATCGTCAGTCCGCCGTCCACCGGACGGATGTGAACGCCGAGGGCGATCCGGATCATGAGGGTCGCCAGTGGCGGCGGCGTGGTGCTGAGCTGTCTGACGTGTGTTTCCAGCCAACGTTGCAGCAGGAAGTCGAAGGTCTCGCGTGGTCCCTCCGCCCGCCCCAGCTTCGCAGCTTCGGCCACCAACTCACGAGCCTGTGAGGAGAGTTCCGGGTGCCCGATCCGCGCCCTGGGGGAACGCATCCGGCGGGCGGCCTCGGCCACGGCCAGCCCCGATTCCTTCCGGCTGCCGAGCACCTCGAAGCGCGGCCAGAGAAGTTCCCTGCCCCCCACGTCCTTGAGCTTGCCGTTGCCCCGCAGCCAGTGTTCGACCTCCGTCAGTGAGAACTGCGGGCTGACGTCGGTGCCCCCGATTCGTGTGGGAAAGGAGTCGTGGCGCCGCCGCCAGTTGCTCACCGCGGCCCGCCCGACACCGGCGATCCGGGCGATTTCGGCCAGGCTGACGGGTACGGCGTCCGGGGTACTCATCGATCAGTCTCCGAGGTACTTGGCGGCTGGGCTGGTCGGTTCCCAACAACCGTGATGTTGAGAGGCTACTACGCTCATTGACTTTGTTCACAGAGTTCGCGTTCCACCTTTATGTGTGGGGAATGTGGAGGTCAAGGAATATGCCGGGTCTGGCGCCTGGAGTGGTGCTCTGTGACCGCTATAGGTTGGAGTCGGTCCTGGGCCGGGGTGTGATGGGGCAGGTGTGGCAAGGCCGGGACCTCCCACTCGACCGGCCGGTCGCCGTCAAGACCGTCGCCACGGATCTTCTGGCCGTGGAGGGCAGCCGCGACGCGGCCCTGGCACGGTTCCGCAGAGAGACGAGGGTGGCCGCGCGCCTGGAGCACACCAACGTCGCCACCGTGTTCGACGCCTCGCTCGAGGATGACATCTGCTGTCTGGTGATGGAGCTGATCGAGGGCACCACCCTCGAGTACCTCTTCGACCAGCAGGAGGGCGGGCGGTTCGACGTCTCCTCGGCGGCTGCCGTCGCCGCCCAGCTGTGCGCGGGACTCTCGGCGGTCCATGCGGCCGATCTCGTCCACCGGGATCTGAAGACGCAGAACATCATGATCCGGCGGGACGGCATCGTGAAGATCCTCGACTTCGGCCTGGTCAAATTGCTCAGCGAAACGGATCCGCATCTGACGGCGACCGGTGAGGGAGTTGGAAATCTCTTCTGCGCCTCACCCGAGCTGCTGGCGGGCCGCGATCCGCTGGACGGGCGCAGTGACCTGTACGCCGTGGGTTGCCTGCTGCACCACATGCTCACAGGCGAGACTCCGTACCCGACCCACCAGCCGGCGCTCCTCGCTTCCCACCACCTCGCCACCCCCGCCCCGCTCGTCGCCGACGCGGGCGTGGACATTCCCGGCGATCTGCAACGGCTCATCACGGCCCTCCTCGCCAAGCGGCCGGACGACCGGCCCTCCTCCGCGGCCGAGGTCTACGCAGCGCTCGCTCCCCATCTGCCCGAGCCGCGTCCCGAGTTGGCCCTCAGGCGCGCTGTGCCCGAGGACCCCCGCAGGCCGTTCCTGGTACCGCAGGGGCCGATTCTCCTGTGACCCCTGCAGGTCCCGCCCCAGCGGCCCGGAAACGTGGTTGCAGGGATCATCTTTCTGGGTATCCAAGGCCTGGATGTGCGGTGACCGATGACACAATGATCGCGTCGGCCGGGGAGCCGTGAAGTTCCCGGCCGCCAGGAGGTGGCGGGCGCGCGGGGAACGCCGGGAATGGGGACGGGGCGCGATGCGGCGAAGCCTTGGGCGGTACGAGCTCAAGCACGAACTGGGCCGGGGCGGCATGGGCGTCGTCTGGGCAGCACACGACCGCGAACGTCACCGTGACGTGGCCCTCAAACTCCTCGCGACCAGCGGACGCGGTACCGAACCCGGCACGCTGGAACGGCGTTTCCTGCGCGAGATCCGCCTTACCAGCCGCCTGCGTCACCCGGGTGTTCCCGCCGTCCACGACCACGGTAACCGTGACGGCGAGCTGTACCTGGTCATGGATCTCGTTCCCGGCCGGGCCCTGGACGCCGTCCTCAAGAACGACGGCCGGCTCGGCATCGAACAGGTGGCGGATGTCGCCCGCCGCACGGCAGAAGTACTTTCCTACGCTCATGGTCAGGGTGTCGTGCACCGCGACCTGAAACCCTCGAACCTGATGGTCACCCCCGACGGGGAGATCAAGGTGCTGGACTTCGGGGTCGCCGCAGCCCTGGAACCGCAACCTGGTGAGACGCGCTTCACCGCCTCGAACGCCACCCCCGGCACGGTGGTCTACATGGCACCCGAACAGGCCGTGGGTCGAACCGTGCCCGCCAGCGACCTCTACTCGCTCGGCTGCGTCCTGTACGAACTGCTCACCGGCGCCCCGCCCTTCACGGACGGCAGCCCCTTCCTGCTGTACCACCGGCACGCCACCGAGCCGGCCCCACCGCTCGCCGACCGGCGTCCCGATGTACCGGACGGCCTGCGGACGCTGGTCGATCGGCTGCTGGAGAAGAAGCCCGAGGACAGGCCCGCCTCCGCCGAGGAGGTGGCGACCCTGCTTACCGCCTGGGCGCCTCGGTCGATTTCCGCCAGTGAGACCGCGCCGCCCCCTGATCCCCGGCTGGCTGAGATCGACGCCCGTCGCCGGGCCGGCCGTCCGGCCCAGGCCCTCGGGGAGTACCAGGAGTTGCTGGCCGCTTCCGACCTCGACCGCGCGGGCATGCTCACCGCGCGGGCCGGGGCCGCCCTGTGCGTGGGCGCGCTCGGTCGCACGCGGGAGGCCCTGGACGAGCTGAAATCGGTCCTTGCCGAACAGCGCAGCCTGCTCGGATCGGGCCACCCGGCGGTGATGGACACCCGCTACGAGATCGGCGTACTGCTGATCCGCGCCGGAGAGAGACGTGCGGCCGAGGAACTGCTGCGCCGCCTGGCCGACGAGGAGGACGCGATTCTTGCCGCTCCCTCCCCCGGGCACGGACGCAGCCGGGCCCTGCTGGAGCGGCTGCGGCGGATGCACTGAGGCAGTGGCGCCCCAACCACAAGAGAAGCACTTTGTAATCTCTGTTCACACTGCACGGAAAATGTTACGCTCCGTCGCGCCGTTCCGGTGGGGAGAGCGTTCACGGTCTACGGACGGCCAAGTGACACTGAGGGGAACGGCGTTCATGACGTCAGCGGTTCAGCGTGCGGCGATGGAGCGAGCGGGTGCCGGGGCCCTCCCCGAGGAAGGCAACCTCGTAGAGGTCCGCGGCCAGTCATGGGTGGTCGCCCGCGTCGAACCCTCTCCGGCGCCCGCCGGCGACGAGCGCCGGGGTGCGACGCTCGTCCACCTCCAATCCGTCGCCGACGGCCGCTTCGGTGACACCCTCTCCGTCATCTGGGAGGTGGAGCCCGGCCGCCGGGTACTGCCCGCGGGTTCACTCCCCGACGCCTCCACCGACTCCTACGACTCCCCGAACCGTCTTGCCGCGTTCCTCGACGCCGTCCGCTGGTCCGCAGTCGCCTCCGCCGACGCGAGGACCCTCCAGGCGCCGTTCCGTTCCGGCGTGGCCGTGGAGCCGTACCAGCTGGAGCCGGTGTCCCGCGCGGTCGGCGCACCCCGCGTCAACCTCCTCCTCGCCGACGACGTCGGCCTCGGCAAGACCATCGAGGCCGGTCTCGTCGTGCAGGAACTCCTGCTGCGCGGCCGGGCCCGCCGCGCCATGGTGGTCTGCCCGGCCGGCCTGACCCTCAAGTGGCGCGACGAGATGGCCGAGAAGTTCGGCCTGGAGTTCACCATCGTCGACTCCGAGCACTGCGCCCGCCTGCGCCGCACCCACGGCACGGCCGCGAACCCCTTCCGCGTCCACCCCCTCACCATCGTCTCCCTGCCCTGGCTGCGCGGCCAGAAGGCCCAGCGCCTCCTCGACGAGGTCATCGGCGCACCCGAAGAGAGCGACGACGGCGAGCACAAGCGGTTCTTCGACCTGCTCGTCCTCGACGAAGCACACCACGTCGCGCCCGCCGCACCCAAGCAGGTGTACGCCGTCGACTCCCAGCAGACCAAGCTGATCCGGCGCCTCGTCCCGCACTTCGAGCACCGGCTGTTCCTCTCCGCCACCCCGCACAACGGCTACCCCGAGTCCTACACCGCCCTGCTCGAACTCATCGACGATCAGCGCTTCGCCCGCGGCGTCGACCCCGACAAGGAAGCCCTCAAGGACACCGTCGTACGGCGTCTGAAGCTCACGGTCACCAACGCCGACGGCACGCCCCGCTTCCGCACCCGCCGGACCCGCGAACTCCCCGTCGACTACACGCCGCAGGAGCGCGAGATCCACGGCCTGCTGGGGGAGTTCGCCGAGCAGCGCCGCAGGAAGCTCACCCCGAAGGCGCGGGGTGGCCGCCGCGCAGCCGACCTGGTGACCTTGCTGCTGAAGAAGCGCCTGTTCTCCTCCCCGGCCGCCTTTCTGCACACGGTCCAGGTCTACCTCTCCCACCTGGAGGACACCGGCCCCACGAAGGGACGCGCGGCCGCCGCCGAAGTCCCCGAGTGGCTGGAGGAGTTCGCCGACCTCGTCGCCGACCTGGACGACACAGGCCTCGTCGACGCCGAGGACGACGCGCTGACCCGCTCCACCTCGCTCACGCCCGCCGAGGACGGCCGGGAACTGGACCTGCTGCAGGAGATGGAGCGCTGGGCCCTCACCCACGAGGCCGCGCCCGACTCCAAGGCGGAGGCCTTCATACGCGTGCTCAAGGCGATATGCCGGACGTCCAACGGCAAGCACTGGACGAACGAGCGGGTCGTCGTCTTCACCGAGTACCGCGACACCCAGGAATGGCTCCACGACCTCCTCCAGCAGGAGGAACTGACCGACGGCGGCCGCGTCGAGCGCCTCCACGGCGGCCTGTCCGCCGAGGAACGCGAGCGCATCCGCCTCGGTTTCCAGGCCGACCCCTCCCAGTCCGAGGGCAAGGTCCGCATCCTCCTCGCCACCGACGCCGCCGGCGAGGGCATCGACCTGCAGAACCACTGCCACCGCCTGATCAACTACGACATACCCTTCAACCCCAACAAGCTCGAACAGCGCATCGGCCGCATCGACCGCTGGGGCCAGAAGAACGACCCGGAGATCACTCACTTCATCGGCTCCGGATGGCAGCAGGCCCAGGCCGGCTCCTACGAGGCCGACCTGGAATTCCTCTCCCGCGTCGCCAAGAAGGTCGCGCGCATGGAGCAGGACCTCGGCTCCGTCAACGCCGTCCTCGCCGACGCCGTACAGCGCCGCATGACCGGCGACACCGCCCCCGTCGACATCGAGAACGCCAGGCCGAAGCCGATCAAGGGCCGCCGCACCGGCGGCGAGGTCGCACCCGAGCAGAACGTCACCGCCCAGACCAAGCGGCTCGCCGACCAGTACGAGGGCACCATCTCCGCCCTGGGCCTGACCCCGGCCAACGTCAAGCGCGTCGTCGACACGGCCCTCGCACTCGACCACCAGCCCCCTCTCCTGCCCTCCACCTTCCGGGCCGAGCAGTTCGAGCCCGGCGACCTCTTCGAGGTCCAGCCCCTCTCCGGCAGCTGGGAGCGCGCGACCCGCGGCCTCGCCCACAAACTCCGCGAGGGCGAGCAGCGCCCGCTCACGTTCTCCCCGGTGGTGGCCGCGCAGGCCGCCGACGACGTGGTCCTCGCCCACCTCAAGCACCCCCTGGTCGCCCTCTCCACCCGCCTGCTCACCGCCGCCGTCTGGAATGCCGACTCGGTCGGCCTCAGCCGCGTCACCGCCGTCGTGACCGACGACCCGGCGGTGACCACCACCCTGGTCTCCGCCTACGCCCGCTACGTCCTCGTCGGCACCGACGGCACCCGCCTGCACGAAGAAGTCCTGTACGCGGGCGGCTGGTTCGGCGACACCGGACGCTTCCGCCGCTGGGAGTCGGTGAACGAGCAGGGCCGGGTCCTCTCCCAAGCACTCACCGAGGGCGCCGAGGCCGCCCCGCACCTGCGCAAGGAACTCACCGAAGCCTGGCCGGTGCTGCGCGACCCGCTCTACCGCTCCCTGGAGGCCCGCGCGACCGAACTCGGCCGCCAGCTGGAGAGCCGGCTCGCCGACCGCCGGGCCGAGGAGGAGCGCCGCATCACCGCCACCCTCGACCGCTTCGAGGCCACCCTGCGCGCCAAGCTCAGGGAGGAGGGCGACGGCGACGGCGAACAGCTCGCCCTGCTCTCCACCCACGAGCTGACCGGCCACGAGCGCCGCCAGTTCGAGGACGACCGCCGCCGCTGGCGCGAACGCCTCGAAGGCCTCCCCGCCGAGCGCGAGCGCGAACTCGCCGCCATCGCCGCCCGCTACCGCGAGCCCCGCTCCCACCTCTTCCCCGCCGCCGTCGTCTTCGTCGTCCCCGCAAAGGAGGCCCGCCGATGAGCCCCCGCCGCCCCGCGAACTCCGGTATAGCCGCAGCCAAGGCCCAGGCCGCCGACGGCCGCCGCCAGCACCAGGAGTGGCTGGATCTCACCGAGGTCTCCGGCCCCTTCCTCACCATGCCCGTCCTGCTGCGCGCCTGGCCCCAGCTCGACGCCCTGGAGAAGGACGAGCGGGCCAGGCTGCGCGCCCGTCACGCGGACTGGCAGACGGACACGACGGCGGGCCGCGACGAGTGGGTGGCGTACATCCTGAGCCGCCTGCTCGGCTGGAACGACGCGCTGACGCTCCGCGTGGGGGAGTCGGAGCACCACGGCCTGGACCGCCTCACCCTGCGCGTCGCCGAGCACAACACCGAGGTCCGCCCCGACTTCGCCCTCGTCGACCCGGGCACCGACCTGGCGACCGAGCCCAGCACCGAGGCCGCCGCGAAGCGGGTACGGCTGCTCGGTATGACGGTCCCGGCGGGCACCGCGCCCACCGCGCGGGCCGGCGGAGGCGGCGACTGGGCTGCGGCACCGGCCGACCGCCTGGCCCGGTTGTTGCGCCACCACGGCGTGCCACTGGGCCTGGTGACGGACGGCCGCTGGTGGTGCCTGGTCTGGGCCCCGCTCGGCGGCGTCACGACCACGGCCGTCTTCGACGCGATCGGCTGGAACGAGGCGGCGGAACGCAACGTCGTCCGCGCCTTCGTCTCGCTGCTGCGCCGCCGCCGCTTCTTCGAGTACCACGAGCCCGAGACGCTCGTGGGCCTGCTCAAGGAGAGCCTCGCGGCAGGCGAGGACGTCACCGAGGCGCTGGGCATCCAGGTCCGCCAGGCGGTAGAGCTGCTGGTGGACGCGATCGGCCGCGCGGACGTACGGGCGATGGAGGACGGTGCCCCTGGCTTGCACGCGTCGGGCGTGAGCGCCGGTGAGGTGTACCGCGCCTCGGTTGCCGTGATGATGCGCATAGTGTTCCTGCTCTTCGCCGAGGAACGCGGCCTGCTCCCGGCGGACAACGAGGTCTACGCCCGGTCGTACTCCGCCCGCTTCCTGCGCGACGAGCTGAAGGCGCGCGCTGATGAAGAGGGCGAGGCGTCGCTGGAGCACACCAGGTCGGCCTGGCACCGCCTGATAGCCCTCTTCCACGCCGTACACGGGGGAGTGGACCACCCCGGCTCCGGCCTCCGCCTCCCCGCCTACGACGGCTCGATCTTCGACTCCGACGCCTACCCCTGGCTGGAGCGCACCACCCCGCTCCTCCCGATAGACGACCGCACGGTCCTGCACATGCTTCAGGCGGTGCAGGAGGTCCGCGTCGGCAAGGGCAAGGACCGCGAGGTCCGCACGCTCAGCTTCCGCGCGCTGGACGTCGAGCAGATCGGTTACGTCTACGAGGGTCTGCTGTCCTACGACGGCCGCCGCGCGACCGAGCACATGGTGGGGCTGATCGGCCCGGAGGGCCTGGAACACGAGGTGCCGCTGCGGGAGCTGGAGTCCCTGGCGGCGAAGTCCGGTGGCTCCCTGAAGACGCTGGCGAAGGCGATCCACGAGAAGTGGAAGGACCCGAAGCCGCCCGCGACGGCGGGGCAACTGGAGAAGAAGCTGGCGCCGGTGGGGGCCGAGGCCGCGGCGGAGACGCGACGCCGCCTGAACGCCGTGACCAAGGACCCGGCGCTGACGGAGCGCCTGCTGCCGTTCGCCGGCATCCTCCGCGACGACCTGCGGGGCCTGCCGACGGTCATCCCGAACGGCGCGCTGTACGTCACCGAGTCGTCCCTGAGGAAGAACACGGGCACGCACTACACGCCCCGCTTCCTCGCGGAGGAGGTCGTGCTGCACGCGCTGGAGCCCCTGGTGTACGAGCCTGGCCCGCTCCAGACGGCGGACACGGCGGAGTGGCGCCTGAAGTCGGCGGACCAGATCCTCGACCTGAAGGTTGCCGACATAGCGATGGGTTCGGCGGCGTTCCTGGTGGCGGCCTGCCGTTACCTGGGCGACCGCCTGATAGAGGCCTGGGAGAACGAGGGCCGCGCGGACGCGATGGTCTACCGGGCGGGTCGCGCCGTGGAGGCCGTGACCGCCGCCGACGCGGAACAGGACCCGGTGGTCGTCGAGGCCCGCCGCCAGATCATCGAGCACTGCTTGTACGGGGTGGACATCAACCCTATGGCGGTGGAGATGGCCAAGCTGTCGCTGTGGCTGGTGTCGATGGACCCGGAGCGGCCGTTCACGTTCCTGGACGACCGCCTGGTGTGCGGCGACTCGCTGCTGGGCGTGCACAGCATGGAGCAGATCCAGGGCGTCCACATGAAGCCGGTGGAGCAGACCGACATCCTGGCCGAGCAGGCCCGGCAGTTGGTGGACCAGCTGACCCGGGAGCGGCTGGCCATTACGGCGATCAAGGGTGTGGACCTGCCGGCGCTGCAGAGGAAGCGGGAGCGTCTGGAGGAGGTCGACCGGCACTCGCGGCGACTGCGGCTGGTGGGTGACCTTATTGCGGGGGCGGCGATTGCCACTTGCGCTTCGGGGCGGGTGCCTTGGTACGCGGAGGAGGGTGGCGAGCGGGTCCGGGACCTGTTTCCGCAGGCGGCGTGGATCGTCCAGCGGATCATGGAGGACGGGGTCGAGGACGACTCCGAGGTGGTGCGGGAGGCTCGGGCCAGGGCGGAAGAGTGGCTGGGGGCTGAGCTGCCGGAGGGGGCGCTGCAGAGGCGGGCAGTGCATTGGCCGTTGGTGTTTCCGGAGGTGTTCTCGCTGAGGGGTGGTTTCGATGCGATCGTGGGGAATCCTCCGTTCCTTGGTGGGAAGAAGCTCACCGGAGCGCTTGGCGACGCATATCGGGAATATCAAGTCGACTATCTGGCCTCCGGCAGAAGAGGAAGTGCTGACCTCGCGGCCTACTTCGAGCTGCGCGCACACGAACTGCTCAACGGGCGGGGGCAAAGTGGTCTGGTCGCCACTAATACCCTCGCTCAGGGGGATACGCGTGAAGTGGGCCTGGATCAGCTTGTCGGACGAGGTGTGAGTATTCGCCGGGCAGTGAAGAGTGAACCATGGCCGTCGAGCTCTGCGGTTCTGGAGTATTGTGCGGTCTGGACCAGTAAGGCGCGCGTAGAAGAAAACGCGGTCTATGTGCTTGGAGGCCTCCCGGTTCCACATGGAATTTCGACCGGACTGAACCCTAGGACCAGGGTGGCGTCGTGGGTGAAGCCGCTTGGAGTGAACAAGGGGATCTGCTTTCAGGGGGCAATTCTCCTCAGTGACAATTTTTCCCTCCCGGAGACTGAAGCCGCCGAATGGATCGCGGAAGATCAACGATACGCTGATGTCCTCTTGTCGTATCTCAACGGCAAGGACTTGAATGGATCCCCTGTGCAGAAGGCCAGTCGATGGGCGATCAACTTCCAGGATTGGCCGGAGTCGCGAGCTCGGGAGTACCCGAGGGCCTTCAATCGCGTTCTTTCGCAGGTCAAGCCTGAGTTTGAGAAGAAGGATCCGAAATCTTATGCCGGCCTGATGGACAGATGGTGGCAGTACTGGCGACCGCGAGGAGATCTGGCGCATGCCATCGGCGGTCTGGACGAATGTGTTGTGATCACTCTCGTCAGCAAGGTGGTGATGCCGGTCTTGGCGCGTGCGAGGCAAGTTTTCGGAAACGTCATCGGTGTGTTTGCCACGGACGACCCCGCCTTTCTCGCCATCCTGAGCAGCTCCCCCCACTACTGGTGGACGATCGACCGAGCTTCCACCCTCGAAACGCGAATCCGTTACACGCCGACCGATGTGTTCGAGACTCTCGTCCGCCCTGCGCCCACGACTCGCCTCCGTACTGCTGGCAGCCGCCTCGACGCATATCGCCGTGACCTCATGCTCGCTCGCGACATGGGACTTACGGACACCTACAACCTGGTTCACGACCCTGACTGCCAGGACGAGGACATCATCGAACTCCGCTGTATCCACGAGGAGATCGACAAGGCAACCGTCGAAGCATACGGCTGGCACGACCTGCTGGACAGCTCCGGCCAGACTCCGCCCGTCGATCCGACGTACAAGACGTACCCGCTCGACCATGACTTCCATGAGAGCGACCAGGGCACGCGCTACACCATCGGTCTACTCGCTCGAACCGAGATCATCGACCGACTGCGCCAGTTGAACCACCAGGCGTACGCCGATGAGGTTCACCTCGGTCTGCACAAGGGCGTGACAGAGAAGAAGGCGCGGGAGAAGCACCCCGATCTACCCCCGCCGTCCCCGGAGGCCATCCGGAAGGGCAAGGAGGAACGGGGCGAGCGAGGTGGTTCGGATTTCGGTGAGGGCGCCGAGGGCGCCCTCTTCTGAGCCGGCGGCATGACAACGGGCTCGCTCGCGACACCCCAAGGGCCGCGAGCGAGCCCGTTATTCCGCTCAAACCCTACTCGGTCCTACTCCACCGCGAGCGCCACGAACGTCGCCCACTCGGTCCGGCCGACTCGCAGCACAGGACTGCCGCCTGCGAGCTTCGAGTCCCTTACGTATACGGCGTCCACACCGGTGGCAGCCTCTACGCAGTTGCCGCCCCCCGAGCCGCTGTAGCTGCTCTTGAACCACCGCAGTTCGTCTACGTCCTCGGCTACCTGCTCCATGCTCATGTCTCTCCAACCAACCGTTCGATGAGCCGCGCAGACTCTACGCCGTTCAGGGCCTGCGTTCGCAGCTTGCCATACCGCATGCCCAAGGCGCTGACCTCTGCGGAGTCGCTGACGAGGCAGCTGGCCTCTTGAGACTCGATGTACCCGAGGCGCCGATGGTCCCGCGTTTCCAGCATCACGAACGGTCCATTCAGTCCGACGTGGAAGCCTGGACGTGCAGGCATGACTTGAACCTCGACGTTGCGCAACCGGCCGACGTCCAGCAGGCGCTGCCACTGTCCGCGCATGACCTCCCTGTCGTCCACGGGGTTTCGCAACGCCTCCTCGCTGATGATGAACGACAGCTCAGCCAGCGGCACCCGTGCCAGAAGCTTCTGCCGACTCAACCGCCCGTCCGTGTGTTGGTCGACGATCTCCTCATTCAGCGGTGGGCAATGCCCGGCGAACACGGCCCGCGCGTACGCCTCTGTCTGCAACAACCCCGGGATCAGCAGCGGCTCATATTCGAACCGGCTCACCACCTCCGCCTCGATCACCGCGAAGTTGCGGAAGAACCGCGGCAGCTTCGCCCGGTCCACCTCGTCCTGGAGTACCTCCAGAACCCCACGCGCCTCCAGCACCCGGTCAGCCGCCACCGTGAACGCCGCCTTCGCCGGCCGTCGTCCCTGTTCGACCGAGGCCACTTGCTCCAGCGAGTATCCGATCGCGTCCCCGAGCTGCTGCTGGTTCAACCCGGCGCGCTTGCGGAGGTGTTGCAGCAATACCCCATACGCCGCCCACACGCCCGGCAGGTCGGGCCCGTCCTCCTTCGCCTTCACCGCCCGCCTGTTCCGCGTATCCCGTACCGTCGTCACACGCCCACGCCCTTCCGTCCCGAAGCAGACCCCGCCCACACCACCGGGGCCATGCCCAACGCGGGCCGAAGAAACTGGGACACGGCCCGGTGCCCGTACAACGGTCGTACAAGCCCCGTACAACTACCGCCTCCCCGCCCCGCCCCCTCCGTACGACGCCCTCGACGTACGGCCGTAACCCCTGGTCACCGGCCCGCTCGCCCCTCCAGGCTGCCCACGTGACACAGCACCGCATCACCGACGAGACACGGTCCGACGCCCCCACCCGCCACCTGACCCTGCGCTTCAGCGGCACCAGACGCGGCGCCCGCCTGGCCCGCCAACTTGCCGTCCAGCAGTTCACCGAGCGGACCGGCCTACCGTACGACTCCGACCCCGCGCAAACCGTCGCCCTCGTGACGGCCGAACTCGCCTCCAACGCGGTCCGACACGGCAGCCTCCCCGGCCGCGACTTCCGCCTGACCCTGCTGCACCTGCCCCAGGCCTTCCGCATCGAGGTGACCGACACCCGCCCGGAACGCCGCCCCAGCCGCAAGAACAGCGAGCCAACGTCACCCGATGCCCCCTCGGGACGCGGACTGCTGCTCGTGGAGGCCTGCGCAGAGCGCTGGGGCTGGGAACACCGGGACGCGTACACAAAGACCGTCTGGGCCACGGTGACGCTCCAACCGCCGTTCCCACCCCAGACCCCAGCGGAAGGACTCGACCGAGCGAGGCCAGCCGGCGCTCGGGCATCACAGACGTAGGGGGAGCAGGTCTGCCACATGTCCCAGAGTGCTGGGATATCTCGGTCGAAGGCCGCGCACGACGGGATCACGGCGCGCCGGTGTCCATGCGCCGTGACTCAGCCCCGCACGTGAGGAGCCTCTGAGTCTTCTCGGTTCGGCCGACGATCGGTGACCGCGGCGGGGCGTGCGGCCAGCCGCAACGCACGACCCTCCCGTGCCGTCGAGGGAGGTGTTCGCCCTCAACCCAATAGCATGGGAGCGTCGTTGAGCCCTCACCCCGCAGCACTCGATCTGCCGCACCCTCTGTGCGAGTGGGTCACCATGCTCGTCGTCACCGGCAAGGCTGGCCGGCGCTGCACGTTTCCGCCGCACCACGTGCGCCGGTCGCCCTTGTACATGCGCCGTCAGGCACCCTCGCCCCTATCGCGACCGACTTCGGAGTCTCTGTCGGCGCCCCACCTGCGTCACCGCGTCGTCGGCCTACTCGCCGACCGCGCCCCGGCCTTGCTGAAGACCCCTGCGCGAAAGCGACCCGGACTCCGCGCTCCTGGACGGCACCCTCGCCGTATGCGACCGCGTCGCGGACAGCCGCGCCGGCGACTCCGCCCAGCACCGCCGGCACGGAGGGACAGTGCAGGTCATCACCGTCCCCACCGGCAAGACGCTGACGTCCGGTGCCAAAGCCGGCCTCAGCCTGGAGAGACAGCACTGGAAAGGCTCACTCTTCGGCGAGGGAATCGTCGACTTCCACGAATTCCGCCTGCACAACCCGGTGCGTCGGCTTCGTCAACTCCAGGCTGGACAGGTGCTTCTTCAGCCTCTTGGCCATGGGAAGGTAGGTCGCGAGAGTGAGCCCGCCGGAAAGAACGGCACCGACGACGGGGATGGCCTTGGAGACGGTCTTCGCGAAGGTCTGCTTCGTCATCTGAACGCCGAGGTAGCCGGCGACCTTTTTCACTATCGGGTAGACGACGCCCTGGGTGAGCGCCTTCTGGGGCAGCTTCTTGGCCACCTGCTTCGACATCGCCCCCGCGACCTTTCCCACGGCGGCGTTCGCCGACTGGGTGCCGAACATCACGCCGAGGAAGAGCGTGAACACTCCCTTGGTCGCGTCGTCGAGGTCGTCGCTGTCACCGGAGAACAGGTCGGGCCAGCTGTAGAGGTAGGCGAGCTTCTGCGCGATACGCAGCATGTGGCCGAAGTACTGGGCCACATCGGCGGGCACGGTGGCGGGGAGGGCCATGAAGCCGGGTATCCCGGCAGCAGCCGAGAGAGCGCTGGCCTTGGTGGTCTCGTAGCCGATTGAGTCGTTGGCCGCTTTGTCCAGAACCTCAAGAGGGATCCCCGCCGCTGCGGGGGTCTCTTCGATTGCCCTGAGGATGTCGTCTTCGGAGCAATAGCGAGCCAGCGCCTTACGGAGGTAGGCCTCCCTATTGATGCGCACGCCCGGCAGCTTCGCCGCACTCACCAGCACTACGGAGAAGCGGGACTCGGGGTTTTCGCTCTCTTTACTCGTGGTCACAGCAAGAACCTACAGTCTCCAGAGGGCTGCCATCTCCCCGTTTCGGTATTCTTGGCCGCGCAGTTGACGCTCCGCTCTGCCTTCCAGTCATCAAGCTGCGTCGGCTCAGTTCAGGCCCTATGTGGGTGACGGGCCGACCGCAACGGGCAGGGCTCCTTGCCGGGGAGTGCCGGTCGGCCGCTTGTTCTGCCGCACTCGACCTCCCGCGTGTGCTCGTTGGGCGGGTCGTGACCCGAGCCGGTGGTGGGACCGGACACTCGGCCCCGCCACCGGCACACCCGCGATCGCGGGGGCGAAAGACGGCGTCAACGTTGGCTCGTCATAGTGAGAGTCTATTGTGAACTGAGTGCAAGCACCAGATACTGGCGACGTTCGTGTCATCAGAGCCCGGCCGGTCCCACACTGCCCGGGCGCTTCCTGCGAGGTCCCGTGCTCGACCACCGTCTCGTGCAGACAGCCGTGATCGGCAGCAGCAGCTCCGACCATCCGGTGATCCTCCCCATGGAAGCCGCGGAGCTGGAAGCCTGGCGCAGGCGCCACCCCCGCTACACCTACTGGTGTGGCTATGAACTCGGCGGCTGCGGCGGCAAGTTGATGGACCGGCTCTACCACGACAAGGTATGTCACTTCGCCCATGTGGCCGGTGGCCCCACCTGCGGCCGTGCTGCCACCGGCGAGTCCAGCGCCGACCACCTGTTCATCAAGCGGGGCCTGCGCGACCTGCTGAGCAAGCAGGGGCAGCGGGGCGATGTGCGGACCCATGACCTGGGTTCGGGACCCGGCGGCGCGGTGGACCTGCACCTGCCCGCTGCCCGCCGCAGGCTCCGTTTCCAGCTAGCGCGCCTCGACTACCGGAGCTGGCGCACGGCGAACCTCGCCCTCAGCGGCGATGCCGACGGGGTCGACTGGCTCTTCGGTACCGACGGCCCACTCACTGAGGAACTCCTCGCCCGCAACGGCTACAGCCTGCGCTTCCGCCTGGAGACCGTGGGCGGTGAGCGTCGCGTGTTCATCGGCACGCGGACCTACGACGAACGATCCGTCCGCTGGAGCCCCCTGGAGGAGTGCCGGATCGGGGAGGCCGGCCTGCTGACACCGCCCGCGGAGGCCATATGCGGGCCGGCCCGGCGTCCGGAGCCGTTCGCGTTTCCCGTGGATGTCTCCATGGTCTTCGCCCTGGACCCGGAATCTCCCGTCCCCAGCGACTCGCAGTTCGCCGCCGAGGGGCGCCGCCTGGTCATGGCGGACGTCAAGCCTCTCGGCAGTCCCATCGTACGAGCGGTGCTGTCCCTGCCGGCCGACAGCGCACTGCCTCCGGCGCAGTACGTCTACCGGGCAGTCGACCGCGCACGTCTACTGGTTCGTGAAGGCGCCGGCGGATGGGCTGTCCACCTGGACCACTTCGTGCGTCTCGACGCACACCAGGCGGCCCGCACGGGCCTGGCCCGGGTCCTCCCCGAAGCCCCTGAGGCGAAGCCGGTCACGGCCCCTCGGGCGCGGCGGACGGTTCAGCAGCCGTCCGTCGCGGCCACGAGGGCACAGCCCCCGGCGGCGGACCAGCAGCGTCGGGCGAAGAAGGGGGTGACGCTCACCCGAGACCAGGCCATCGTCCGTGTCCGCGAACTCCTGAGGGCTGCCGCACCGAGAGGCCGCACACAGCGCTGGTCCGCCCTCGCCGCGCAACTCGGTGAGCCACTCACCAGCATGTCCGCTTCCGAGCGCATCGACTTCCTGGTCGAGGTCGACAGCCCTCTCTGGGACACCAAGGCAGTACTGTCGGTGCTGCTTCGCGACGATGACGGCCTCTTGTCCTGCCTGCCCGCTGTTCTGGAGAAGCTCGGAGTACGGGGTGCCGAGGGCCTGTCGGCCGATTCACCGGCCCTGCGCGCCTGGGCGAATCAGGAGAGGGAACGGGCCATCGCGCTGTACGCGAAGCCGCCCCGCCCCGTGTCGAGCCGACCGCCTGTCACCAGTCCGGTGCGCACGCTGACCGCGCAGCAGTGGAGGGAGGTGGGCGCGTCAATCAGACGCGTCCAACAGCAAAAGACCAAGCAGAACCGGATGAAGGCCCAGGTCCCAACTGCCGAGGAAAGACGGCAGGTCCGTGACTCGGTCGTCCGCATCGAGAACAGGATGTCCGTTCTCGGTAAGGCGTTCAAGGCGAGCAAACAGACACGCCGGACGATGCGCGTCGCCCGCGCGTGGCTGGCCCTCACCGCTCCTGGCGCGGTGATTCTTGTCTACCGCTCGCCGCAGGAGGCACAGGCGCTCAGGAAGAGCGCAGCCGAGCTGCAGGCCGAACTGAACGGAATCATGGTGGAGCTGCTGTCAGTGAAGGACAAGTCCCGGTGATCGCCTCGCAGGCACCCTGAGGACGCTATGCCAGTTGCTTGCCGCGGGCGAACAACGCGGCCTCGATCTGGTCCGGAAGGACGCCTGCTCGCTGGGCTCGCTCGTGGGCGAAGGACAGATACCGGCCGTAGCAGGGTGTTGTCCATCCGCTCGCGCGCCACTTCTCGCCGGTGTCCTCGGCCCGCAGAGCCAGTGCGACGAAGCGGTCCAGTATCAGCGGACGCCATGCCGCCGCGCTCCGCTCGTGACCGGCGAAGTAGAGCACCTTCGTAAAGAATGCCGGGCCCAGATGTTTGATCCGCTGGTCGTTGTTGAAGGCGTAGTACGCCGCGACGGGGCCCTCTTCGCGGAGTGTGCCCAGGGCGGCTTCCAGGCGTGCGTCGATGTCCTCGGCGGAGGCCGCCGCGAAGATGTGAGCGCGACGCGCGACCGACCGGGCCTTGGTTCCCGTGCCCCAGACGAGGGCGGCGGTCAGCAGGTGCCGACGGCCTTCGACGGTGTCCGAGCGGCGGGCGACAGCGAACACCGTGTTGCGGTCGACCCTCCGTCGATCGGCCACCGCAGGGCAGGCGTCGAGTTCCGGCGGCCACCAGTCGGAGCTGGGCAGATGAGTCAGCCAACGAGCCCGGTCGAAAGGGATCGCCTGGCTGAGCACCCCGTCACGGCCGGGCACGGAGAACCCTGGCGGTATGGATTCCGCGTCGGCCGACGCCTGGTGGCAGTCCGCAGCGCTCTTCCGCATGTACTGCTCCTCAGTCACCTGATTGCCGGGTGAATCCTATGCCTCAGTCCCACACGGGCAGCCAAAAACGGCATCTACTGCGAGGTCGAGGGTCAACTCCGGCGTATCGCTCAGGCCGGGCAGGCGGCCCGTGTGGTGGCGTTGCCCCAACGCATCATCAAGTAGTGGTTTCCGCCGATCTGCGCCACGGCGTAGCGCGTGTACGGCCACGTGTCACCCGCGCTCTCCCGTTGGGTCACGAGAGCCCGGCACGCCTCGCCGGCGGCCATGGCCGCCCATGACTCGGCCTTGCCCTCGGTCCACGGTGCGTAGTCGGACCAGACGTACATCACGGAGTTGCCCGGGTTGAAGCCCACCTTGATCTCCGCGTTGCCGAGCACGCGGTCGGTCCCGAGGACCTGGCGCATGGAGTTGCTCCGCTGGATGATCGTTCGCGCGAGGTGGTCCGCGACCCGGATCTCGTCGCCGTCGGTGCTGGGGATCATCGCCTGCCCGAGGCCGTCCTCGTCCGGTGCCCAGTCCTGCGCGTTGCCGTACGCGTCCTGCCCGCCGCCGTCGTCGGCCGCCACCTGGCACTTGGAGTTGGTGACGAAGTCGTCCTGCCAGGTGACCTCGGGGTCCTGGCCCGGTTCCTCCTTCACCATCACGTACCGGCGGTACCGAAGGTCCGGGTGCAGACGCAGTACGACATCCCGCGCCGTCAGGCACATGTTCCTGGCGATCTCCGTCTCCGCGTACATCGCGCCCTGCTCGTCGGAGCTGAGCGTGTACGAGAGGTAGACCTCTCGGCGCGACTCGTGGAAACGCACGGCCTCCGGGGAGAAGTCGGCGCCGTCACTCAGCTCCTGGGCGACGACACCCTCGTCGTGCAGGACCGCGCGCGCCACGTCGTGCTCGCCCGCGCCCTGAGCCGCTCGCGCCTGGCGCCAGCTCTCCGCGGTCGCCTCGTCGCCGCTCGCGGCCCGCTGCTTCGCCGCCGCGCCGCTCTTCACCGTCTTCGCGGACGGTTGCGCCGATCCGGCCGACGAGGACGACGATGCGGAGGCCGCCGCCGACGACGCGTGCGTGTCGGTCTCCGTGTTCCCGGGCAGCAGCGCCGCCACCCCTCCGGCCAGGCCACCGATGACACCCGCCGCGAGGACCAGGCCGCCGACCAGCCGCTTCCTCGACCGCTTCCGGTCCGCGGTCAGGTGCCATGACGGATCGTCCCCGGCCGGCACGTCCCATACGGCCGCGACCATGTCCACGGCCGTCGCCGGTCCCGAGCCGGCGCCCCCCACCTGGGTCGCCTCGGAGGCCAACCGGACCGCGCACTCGTGTGCGGCTTCGGCGGCCGCCGGGCGGTCACCGGGTTCCCGGGACAGCGCCTTCTCCACGATCTCGCGCAGGGCGGTGGGGACGCCGTCCAGATCCGCCTCACCCGACATCACGCGGAAGGCCACCACGTCGGGTGCACCCGCTCCGAACGGCAGCCGCCCGGTGGCCGCGTAGGCCACGAGTGCTCCCCAGGCGAACACGTCGCCCGCCGGGCCCGCGGTGCCCTGACGGTACTGCTCGGGGCTGATCCAGCCGGGGGTACCGGTCATCACCCCGGTCCGGGTGACGCTGGTGCCGTCGGCGGCGTGGGCGATGCCGAAGTCCAGCACACGGGGCCCGGAAGGGGTGAGGAGGACGTTCTGCGGCTTCACGTCGCGGTGCACCACTCCCACGGCGTGAATGGCGGCCAGCGCCTGCGCCGTGGCGGCGGCGAAGGCGTACAGGCTTCCCTCGTCGAGGGGCCCGCGCGCGCTCACATGCTGGTTCAGCGTCGGTCCCGGCACGTAGGCGGTGGCCAGCCACGGCGTCTGCGCGTCCGGATCGGCGGCGAGCAGCGGGACGAGGTGCGGCCCGGTGACCCGGGAGGACAGTTCCACCTCGCGCCTGAACCGGGCCCGAAACTCGGGATCCTGGGCATGCTCGGGGTGGACCACCTTGACCGCCACCCGCATTCCGTCGGAGGTGACTCCGGCGTGGACGGTGCCCATGCCTCCGGCGCCGAGACGGCCGACGATGCGGTACGGGCCTATGCGGGTGGGATCGCCGGGGCGGGCGGGCTGGACTCTTCCACCGGAGCCGTTCTCGCTCACGCACACTTCCTTGAACTGTTGGTCTGCCCCAGCGGGTCAGCGGACTGATGGGAAATCAGAGAAATCGGAGGTCCAAAGACGCGGCGAGCACAGCAGGGGCGGATTCACCGGCGCGGCAGGTCGGCCACGGTGGGCAGGCAGGGCTGTAATGCTTCTGTGTGCTGACGGGGTGAGGGGTCAACGACGGCTGTGATGCGCCGCGAGGGCCCTCAGCTCGTTGACCCAGAGCTCCACGTCGTCGCCGGTGCGTCGATACGGAGCACGGCGGGCCAGTTTGAAGAAGCCGCCGGACGGCATGCGCGTCTCCTGCCGCACCACCAGCGCCGACAGCATGGGCAACGAACCGTCTGGATTGCCGCGAGCGGAGGCGTCTTCCAGCAGGTGAGGCATCGGCCCCTCGTGGGCCGGCACCGGATGGTCGAGCCGCTGGAGTTCATCGCTCAACTGGCCGTACTGCAGGGGCTCCGCCCCCTTACGTGCTCCGTCCCGCAGAATCCCGATGAGAGCGTCCAGCGCCTGTTCGTATGCGTGGCTGCCCTTCCGCATGGGCGGTCCCCTCCCCGTGGGCCATGTGCTGCTGGGCGAGCCTATGCCTCCCGCGCGCCGATGGACAGCCTGAGCGTCGATTCAGGTGGCGAATCGTTGTGAACTCAGCGCACGACAGACCATACTGATGGCCTTTGGCAACGGTTGCCTCGTGGGGGTGGCGGGCTACCCGGTCATCGGGCGACCGAGCAGGTCGTCGCATCAGCAGAGTGGGAGGGCTTGGGCATGGGTGGGAACGACGCCGCCAGAGTGAGGTTCCTCGAGTTGGGGTGCAGTCTCGAAGACGCCGACACTCTGGTTCGTGCGGGCATCGACCCGGACATCGTCGGAACCCGTGCCTGTGACGCCGTTCCCTTCGCCTCCGCTGCCGTCCATCACGGTCTGGCTGACCCCAACGGCTGGCTGGAGGCCGCAGGTGGCGATCCGGACGAAGCATGGAAAGCCTGGGCGATGGACTCCGTGGAGGGTCCTATGGGCGCAGGGGATGACGAGGGTGACGGAGAAGAGTACGACGAGGGCGACGGCGGCTGTCGCGTCTATGGCTGGGTGAGTGCCTACATCAGCAGCGTCGGCCCGGGTGAGTACACCATCGAGCTGTACGACGATCTGGGGCTGCCGGGCAATGCCACCTACGTGGACACTCTGACCTTCTCCCTGCCCGTGACCGCTGTGGCCGGTTCTCCGGGGGACCGGGACGCCTGCGTCATCAAGGCGGCCACCGAAGAACTCGCCGCCTACGGATGCATTCCGGGATCCGATTTCCTCGGCAGGGACGGCAGCTTCAGCGTCCAGGTGCAGGCCAGCGATCGCGCCTTGGAATGGCTCGAGGACCAGCGGTCGGTGGCGGAGAAGCTTGAACTGCTGCTCGCGGGGCTGCACGGTCTGCTGGACGATCCGGCGGCTGTTCGCGCAGGCCGCGACCGGCCCGGCATCGAGGTCATCGCGGAGCCCCGCCCCGGCGGGCCGGGCTCCGGAAGGCGCTCGCACATCGATCGTCGACTGGAACGACCGCGAATTGTTCTTGCAGGAGGTCGCTGACCAGCAGCCTGACCAAGTCCTGATCGAGCGGTATCACGGCGGCTGGGCCAAGCGCCTTGACGGAGCACGCGACCTGAAGCATCCCGGTCTGCGCGGTCTGAAGCATGTGCGGGCGGAGGCGGCGCGGCGCGATGACGAACTGAGCGGCTTCACCGCGCTGTTCCGCTCTCGCCACCAGGTGCATCGTCACCAGGTCCAGGCCGACTGGGCGGAGGAACTCGGCCGCCGGGTGAAGGCGTGGGAGCGGGACATCAGGGCCGTGCGGGAAGAACAGGCCTGCTTTCCCCACCTCAAGCGGTGGGGAAAGCAGCTGTGCGAGGTTCTGCTGAACGATGAGCAGTACCTGGCGGCTCAGACGCCCTCGGCTCAGGACCGTCGGGGCGCGGACCTCGCCCGCAGCATGTTCGGCCCCGACTGCCCCGTGCAGTCCGTCTACATCCGGCGCGCCCTCGCCAAGGCGCGGGCCAGGCGGACCGAACTCCTCCTCGAGCGGCAGCGGGAGCAGTGGAAGGCCGCCGTTCCAGCCTGGGCGGCCCGGCTGGCCGTCTCGGCGGACTTCCAGCAGGGCACGACCGCGGAACGCGCCATGCACGCCAGCAACCTCCTGTACGCGCACGACCCCGCGGCCGACACACCCGAACTCGTCCGCCTGCTGCGCACCGCGGCTGCCGCTCTCCTGCCATCTGATGGCCAGAGGGCCGCCGACAGGGCCGCTGCCGCTGGTCACCACCCGGGATAGCGGTCCCACCAATGCGGGTCCCAGCCGGCGGTGTACTCGCCGCCGCTGGGGGAGTCGGTGAGCTGGGCGACGAGGTCGCGGGCAAGGGTGTCGAGGACCCAGGCCAGTTCGTGGCGGCTGATCAGATCGACGGGCAACGCCTCCGCGCCGTGCAGCGCTCCGAGCAGCGCCCCGGCCACGCAGGCGACCGAGTCGCCGTCCGGCGCTCCGGCGGCGAAGCGCAGCGCGGCGCCCACCTCGGCTCGGTCGGGGAAGGAAGCGGCGACATACAGGCCGCCGAGCAGTGCCGAGGGCGCCGTGGCGTCCGGTGCGAGCCGCGCGAGCCGTCCAGGGTCCGCGGGGTGATCGTCTGCCTGCGAGAGTGCCGCTTCGAGCTGCTCGAGTTCACTGTCGGTCAGGGCGTCGGTGCGGGTGAGGGCGCGGACGCCGTCCCTCAACGCCTGCCGCACCTGCGGTCGCTCGCCGGCCGCGGTCAGGCAGTAGCTGACCAGCACGGCAGCGTGGGCCGCCGCGGAGTGCGCGACCGGGTCGCCGTGGGTGAGGGCGGCGAACTGGCGGGTCTGTCCTGCCCAGTACGCCCGGTCGGTACCGGCGACGGCCACAGCGACAGGCAGGGTACGGGTGAGGGCGTGGCAGCCGCGGCTGGCCGTGGGCCTCTCCACCATGCCGTGCTCCGTCTTGGCCAGGGCGGCCACCGTCGCCGGTGCCGAACCGCGCCGCTCGGCCAGCACGGGAACCTGGGCGAGCCAGCCGTCGGGCTTGTCGTCGGGCCAGGACCACCGCTTCGCCTTCAGCCCCTGCAAGGCCGCCCACCGGCAGTAGGCGTGCCACACCACCCCCTTCGGAGCACATATCCCCTTGTGCTTGCCGCGCACGAAGGCACGGATCACGCCCTCGGTGGTGAAGCAGGCCAGCTGGGTGCTAACTCCTGCCCGCAGCGTGCCGTCGGCCGGCAGCTTGCCCCGAGCGGCGCCCAGCGTGTCACCCAGAGCCAGACCGAGCAGCAACCCGCGCACTCGGGACATCGCTTTCTTCTCCTTCAGGAATTCCCTGGCCCACTTCCGCTCTCCGACCGTGCCCTCCACTCCCTCGTGGCCGGTGGCCCGGTCCTTCTCCCGGCTCCGCGCAGAGCTACCGCCGGAGCGGCTGCCCGCGGCCAGGTCGAGCACCGCATTGAGCAACTCGGGATGCGCCGACAGCTGCCAACCGTGCACCAGTACGTCGCGCAGGTCGCACAGCGCGGTCTCGGCGTCGGCGCCGGTGGCCAGGTGGCTGTAGAGCGCGGCGACGGCTGGTGTGCGGCTCTGTCCGGCAACGCAGTGGAGCAGGACCCGCTTGCCCTCCTGACGCAGTCGCAGTACCTGACGGGCGGCCTGGTCCAGCGCGTAGTGGAGGTTGGCGTTCTCTCCCTCGCTGTCCACCAGCCAGACGCGCAAGTGTTCCACGTCTGCGCCGGCCAGGATCGGGTCGGAGCCGATACGGCACAGAGAGACCACGGCGTCGACCGGGACCGCCTCCGTACCCTGGGCCAGGGCCAGATTGCCCAGCACCACCCCCGCGTCGTGCGGGTGGGGGACAGCGAAGCCGCGGGGGGTGGAGGACGAGACGGGCATGCGCGCGGCAGAGGGCCAGCCCGCGGCGTCGTCGCTCCCGCCGCGGGCGGTGAGCACGGCCAGCCGGACAAGGTCGCCCCCGGTGAGGCCGGGCCAGCCGTGCACGTCCCGCTGCCACTCCAGCGGGATGCCGGAACACCCCCATCGCGCGCCGAGCAGGGCGCCGGCGATCGCCGCGACGGTGTCCGTGTCGGTGCCGGCCCGGACCGCCGCTTCCAGGGCGAGACGTAGGTGCTGCGCGGGGAAGCTTCCCTCGGCGGGGTTCAGCTCGGGGACCGCGGTGCGGGTGACGGCCGACCAGGCGGCCTGCAGAGCATGGATCACCCAGCCGTTGTGGGAGAAGTGGTGCGGTGGGTGGGCCTCCGCCTCGTCCAGCCGCTGCGCCCACACGCCCCGACGCTCCGCGGGGAGGAGGTCCAGGCCGGCGCGGACGCCGTCGAACGTCCCGTCGAGCACCGCGGTGCGGATACCCGAGCACCACAGCACACAGGCGTCGGCGCAGTCGGGGTCCGGGTGGGTGAGCGCGCTGACGGCGACGGCAGCCTCGGCCATCGCGGCGGCATCACCGAGGTGGGCCAGGGCGACGATCCCGGTGCGCATCAGCGAGCCGTTGCCAGCGCTGCGGTCGTTGCCGGCGCTGAAGCGCCGCGCGGCCTCCGCCATCGCCGCACCCGGTGTCTCGGCCCCTCCGTCGACTGCGTTCAGAACAGCACTGGTCTGGGAGCCGACATCAGAGGCCCCCTCGCTCAGCCAGCGTTGGAAGTTGCGGGCGATCGCGTCGAGAGACTGGGACGTACGCAGATCGGCGCCGGTCGCCGCCACCTCAGCGATGCAAGCCTGCATCTGGGTGTCGTCGGAGTACTCGCCGGGCTCGTACGGTCCCAGCCCGCCACCGATCATCTGCGGCTGCTGGTCTGCGCGCAGCGTCGCCTGGAACTCGTACGGCACGCCGAGTGCGTCGCCCACGGCCGCACCGAGCAGCACACCGGCGGCACGATCGGTGCCCCGGGCGTCCAGGCTGGGGTTCGGTATGTTTCTGCTGGACATGGGACTCCGTACGGTCGGCGGCACGTGGCAGGCGCCTAGAAGGCGAACGGCCAGTCAGGATTGATGGGGCGTCAGCTTGGCACGATGACTTCGTTATCGTCAAGTAGACGATAGTTGAAGCTCTCGGCCGGTCAGAGGCCGGCGAAGTCGGGTGCCCAAGTGAGCCGCAGACCGACACTTCCGGCCAGTGCGGCCCAACGGGCCAAGGACGGGGGCCTCTCGAGGACCAGAACCGGAAGTAGAACGGTATTGGGGTGCATACTCCGCAATTGGTGGGCGTAGTCGAGGACTTGTCCAATGCCCAAGCGGATCTGCTGTTCCTCACGTGCTCCGGTCAGGCTCTTGACCTCGGCGACGAACACATCTTCACCGCGAGACCATCCGGCGTCGAACTGGGGGGCGCCGGGAGCGTGGGCACGTGCCTCGACGCCCTGGCGCGACAGGTGCGCGATGAGCGCACCGACTGTCCCTTCGTGTGCGGTCGTCGCCTTGTCGAGACTGCTGAGGTCCAGCGACAGATCACCGGACGGGCGTCGGCCCGTGTGCCGTACGCGCAGAGAGGCGCCGAGAATGCCGCCGCCCTCGGTCGTATCGGCTGCGACGGGACGTACGCGTCCGGCACGCGCCTTTCTCAGCTCCAGGCACGGCGCGGGACGTCCCTTGAGTAACTTGGAGAAGCCGTCCGCGTCCACGACACAGACGTGCCGCCCCCGGCTGCGTTCGGCTTCGGCGTCCACGAGCGTACTGCTGTAGGCGCGACGGTCGTCGGTCACGACCTTGCTGGCCAGATCGCCGTAGACGACGAGGGTGACCTTCCGTGAGAAGTCGGTCTTGGTGACCGCACCTCGCTGCCCGGCTCTCTTGGCGCAGGTGGCTCTGACCGTCCACACGCCGTCGACGAGAACCCGGCCCGTGAAGCAGACCGTGTGGCCCTTGAGTCCGTGCACCGTACCCCTGCATGCCTCGTCCAGCACAGGCATCCCTCCCTCAGTCGTCGTCCGGCGACAGCCAGTCGATGTGCCGCAGTACGGGCACGATCTTGAAGCACGTGAAGGCCACCACAGGTGTCTCGTCATCCGCTGCGGGAAAGAACAAGGCGTGCTGCAGTGGCTTCTCGTGCTGCGGATCGTCGAGGTCCACCAGAGGCAGATTCGGGCGGACGACGGCGGGCCCCAGGCTCACGCCCTCCCGGGCGGTCAGCTCCCGGAGCCGGGTCAGCCCCACCTGGTCGGCGAGATCCGCTGTCGTCAGGGACTTCTTGACCCGCGGCCTGTCCTGGCTGTCCACGTAGGTGGGGAACACCATGATGCGCAGTTCCCCTCGCCGCTCGGTGGTGTAGATCCCCGAGCGCAGCCTGTTGTGCAGGTTGGAGAGGGCTGCGGGCATCTCCGGAACAACCGTGGGCTTGTAGAGCACGACATCCCGCTCGCCGTTCGCCCAGTGGTTGTCATGCACCGTCAGCACGGGCTGTCCGGGCAGCCGTAGCTCCCATTCGATGGCGCTTGCCCGGGAGATCACACCCGAGCAGGTTGCGCCTGTCTTCTCCCTGCGCGCCCCGTCGCTGCGGGCCAGCGCGAGGCCGTTCATTAACCGCACGAGTGATCTCCCCCTACCGGTGTGTCCGACCACATCAGTCCCGCCGAGCCAGATCCAGTGCCGCCACCCCCACGAACCAGTCCAGCACCTCGCAGATCTCGTCACCGTGCTCGGCGAAGACCGTCACCGGGAAGGACGGGCGCAGCTCCAGCTTCGCCTCGGGCAGGTCGACACCGTCGATCTTGTTCAGGCGGTTCAGCAGTTCCCGGCGCTGTTCCGTGTCGTCGAAGGGCGTGCGGGACTTCAGGTGCTGGAAGACCACCTCGACCGTGCCGCTCACCGGGTAGATCGCGACCGGCCAGAGCAGATGGGGGCTGCGGCTCGTCCCTGCGTCCAGCATCGGGAAGCAACTGGTCTCGTCATGACGGCCATAGTTGACGTAACCGCCCTGCCGGCGCCAGAAGTCGAGCGCCCCCATGACACCGGGGCGCGCGTCCGGCCAGTGCTCCTGCAACTGGGTGCGGAAGCGCTCGGCCGCCGCCGCGTCCTCCCCCTCGGGGAGCGCATCGTGCGCGGCGGGCTGTGTCACGTCCTTGCCCAGCAGCGTCGCCAGCTCCGCCGCGGTCAGGCGTTGCGAGCGGTGCGCCCGGCCCCAGGTGTCGAAGCGCACGCCCTCGCTCGTCAACAGCTCCTGCGGCGGCTGCCGGTCGTCGCCGTCCGCCCAGCGGAAGGAAGGGGAGATCTTGCCTTCCGAGGTGAGCACTCGGTAGGCGCCGATCACCGTCGAGTTGCCGCCCAGGTATGCTCCGACGGCCACCGGGTGGCTGCCGATCAGCTCGGCGACGTCGCCGTACGTGGTCCACGTGCCGCTCGGCATCGCCACCAGCGCGGCTCGCAGCTCGGCCCAGCCCGGGGACTCCTCACCGGCCGGCTTGACCCCGCCGATCGGGCCGGGCCACAGGTCCACCGCGCGCTCGGACAGGCGGTCGGCACGCGCCAGGATCTCCGCCTTGCCCCAGCGCTGCGCCGAGGCGATCTCGAGGTTCATGCGCAGGGCGCTGGAGTCGAGGATCTGCTGCTTGCGCTCGAAGGGGTGGTTGGACAGCTTGCCGTTGTCGCCGGTCAGCGTGAGGTTGCCGAGGGTGTGCACCAACAGGTCGTGCAGTTCCTGCGGAGTCTGGTTCGGTTCCGTCTCCTCGGAGAGGAGGTCGAACCACGCCGGAGCGGGTCGCTGCGGCAGGACGTGCTCCACGCTGAGGGACGCCTTGGCGAAGTCCACCGGCTCGGAGGGACGGTAGCTCTCCTCCAGACGGCGGAGGATGTAACTGCGCTGCGGAGGACGGCCGCTCCAGTAGAACGGCTTGGTGCGGATCGCCTCGCGCAGTTCCTCGTCGCTCGGCCAGCGACGGCGACGGCCGGAGAGGAACCGCCGTACCGCCTCGGCGGCGGGCCGGTCGGTCTCCAGCTCCTTCGGGGCCTCCATGAAGATGCGGTTGAGGTTGGTGGTCGGCGTCTGGCAGATCAGGCGCCGCACCAGGTAGGACTCGACGTAGCCGAGCGCCTGCGCCGCGTCGTCCGGAGTCGTCCGGCCGGCCGCGAGCAGGTCCAGCAGGTGCAGTGCGAGCGGGTAGTGCGTCTGGCCACCCCAGGAGGCCAGACGCTCCAGGACCGCGTGCAGGGCGGGGGACTGCTCACGGGCGGGCTCGACGATGCGCAGGAACCTCCCGGCGCGCTCGGCCAGCTGCTCGATCTCGCGCTGCAGCGCGTCCTCGTCGCCGGCCAGCGGCTGGAGTCGTTTCTGCTGTTCCCGGTAGATCTCGCTCTGCTTGGTCTTGTGGTGGCCGCGGACCACCAGGTCGAGCCAGACCAGCAGTTCGAGGTTCTTCGGGCCCAGGCTCTGCTGCATGGGCAGCCACAGTTCCTGGTAGATCCGTTCGCCTCGCTTGGGCAGCAGCATGAAGACGTAGTTGCGCAGCAGGTCGCTCTGGCTGAGCCCGACACCCGTGTTGTTGATCGACTCGAAGATCCGGTAGACGTTGTCACCGGACTCGGCGGTGATCTCCACGATGGACAGCAGATCCTTGAGAGCCGTCTCGACCGTGGCGGTCCATCGCTCGTCGCCCGCCTCATGACCCTCGGCGAGCGCGCCGCGGAAGAACCGGTAGGCGGCCCCGACGTTGTCGCTGCCGCCGGCCTCGGCCCGGGACTGGACGCAGGCGGTGTACGCCTCGCGGTCCGCCTGCGTGGGAAGCAGACGGTAGTGGTCCGCACCCTCGTGGAACTCGTTGACCAGTATCTGGCGGTGCACCCGGTCCACGCCACGCGCGTCACCCGTCTCCTTCAGATGGTCCCGCAGCGCCGTGAAGGCCAGCATCAGAGTGGTCAGCCGCTGCTGCCCGTCCACCACCAGCCATCTCTGCACCCCGCCCGCCTGGATCTGGCCCGGTGCGAGCACCACGGAACCCAGGAAGTGCGGCGCCGCCGCCTCACCGGCCAGGTGCTGTTCGACGAGTTCCCCGACGTCCTCCCACAGCCGCTGGAGCTGTTCTCTGCCCCAGCTGTACGTGCGCTGGTAGAGCGGGACCTGAAACTGCTTGTCACCTTGGACGAGCTTGAGGAAGGTGATCTCCTGGGCGCGCATGCGCTTCCTCTCCTGTGGGCGTTTCCGGCCGGGTGCACCTGCCTGTTCCGTCCATGCCCGGGTTGGCACCGTCCGGTCGGCGACTCTTCGACGAATCTATGCCTTTTCAGGCGTTGTTGTCGGTCGATGTCAAAGCCCTGCGGCTGGAGATGCGCGGCGTGGTCTCGTTGAGCCATCGCGCCGCCAGTCGGGGCGAGACATCGACCACTTGCATGTGCATGGCGCGATCACTTCCCTGCGGGGGCGGGCAGCCCATGCCCACACTGGTGGTACCTGGGCATCATGGCGGCCAAATGTGAACTTAGTCAACACGTCTTGCGTGTCTGGCTGCGGGCCGTGGTGGGGGAGTTGGTGTCGGTACTGCCGCTTGATCGCTTGCCGGTGGCGATGTGTGCCGAGTGAGGCGCAATGCGAGGTGCGGTTGTCAGGGTTGCTGATACTCTCCCGGCGTGTGCTCAGTTCACATATGAGTCGGCGCGTCAGGGGGGCGCCCAGTGGCCGGCTTGGGGGTGACTGAGCGGGATTCACTGAGCGGGCCCCCAGGGGCCCCAGCGGCAGCGGGGTGGGGCGTGTGAGCCAGGACGACATCGGGCTGAGGAACGGCTCGCGGCCGGTCGGTTCGGTTTTCCAGTACGACGACGGCCTGTACGTACGAGTGGACGAGGTCGTGCCGTACGAACTGGCCGACGATGACGACAGTCACGGGTACCGGCCGGGTGACGACCTGGTGCGCTGCACTCTGCACCTCAGCAACGGAACCGGTCGGCCCGTCGACACGGACGGCATCACACTGCTGGTGCGCGGTGGGCCCTTCGGCAAGACCGCTCGAAAGGTGCAGGACTATCGCAGCAACGTGCTCGACGGCGAATTCGAGGGCACCCTGCGTACGGGCCGCAGAGCCTCCGCGACGTGGGCGTACAGCATTCCGGCCGGCACTGCCGGCGATCTGGACATTGAGGTCCGTTTCGCGGCCCCGCACGACCGCGAGAGCGTCACGTTCACCACCGCCGTGGCAACCTCCCTCGGCACTGGCGTGCCCGACACCCGCAGCACACCCGTGATGCATGATCAGTCCGCGTTGTTCGGTGTGCAGCAGCCGTCCCTGTTCACGAGTGAGGACCCCAGGACACCGCCCGTGGTTGACGACATCGCCGGCTTCCCCGGCAGAGCCGGCCAGCACGGCACCGGCTTGGTCCAGCTCAACGCCGTCCCGTCCCAGCCGGCCGGCCAGGAGCGCCGGGTCGCGCCGGCGCATGCGCCGCAACCGTCCGCCGATGAGCTCGACACCACACGGGTCCGGCAGATCTTCCGGTTCCTAGCCGAGGCGGAGGAGTCGAAGACGCGCCCCGTGCGGACCCTGGACGGCGCGGCCGGCACCGTGTGGTTCGACGAACTGCCGGACGACGACGGCATCGAGGTGATGATCGACGGCGTACTCGACGCCGACGAGCCGGCCTGGCTGACCGTCACCCGCCCCGAACGGGAGGACGCGCCGCACCTTGAACCGCTGCTCGCGCCCTGGGTGGACGAGACCCGCATCCGCGACTTCAAGCAGACCCGTGCCCCGCTCCTGCGCCGTCGCATAGAACCCGAGTTTCCCGACTGGACCCAGGGCATCCCGCTCGACAAGACCTACCACGAGCTGGACGAGCATCCTCACCGCGAAAAGATCGAGAAACTCTACGCCACCTGGGAGCAGGATTGGCTCGCGTGGGCAGAGCGGCGCCGCGTGATTGACCCCGTAGTCAGGCTGTACGACCGGCTGCACAAGATGCACGAGGACGCCGCCAACCTCGGTGAGGCCTACGAGCTCGTACTCGGACTGGGCCGACTGACCTGGCAGACGTCCTCGGGGCAGCGGGTGGAACGGCACCTTGTCACCCACCGGGCAACCCTCCGACTCGACCCGTCCACCGGCACGCTCACCGCCGCCCCGGACCCGACCGGCGCCGGCCTCGAGCTCGAGGAGGGCATGCTCGAGGGAGCGCAGCACGTGCCCGGCCCCGTACGGGAGCAGATCGTCGAGGTACTGGAGGGCGCCTCGGACGTCACGGACCCCGAACACCTCGACGCCGTTCACACCGCACTGCGTAGCTGGGTCAACGCCGCGCACAGCGCGGGCAGCTACGCGCCGACCGTGGAGCGTGCCAAACCGCGCAGTCTCGACGTCCCGCAGGTTGGTCTCACCCCCGCACTCGTCCTGCGGGAGCGCAGCCGCCGCTCGACCATGGACGCGCTCAAGGCCATTGCCCGGCAGATCGACGCGGGCGTCCCGCCCACCGCTCTGCTCAGCTACATCGCGGGCCGGGACGGCGCGCTCACCGCAGCGGACCTCGCGGCCGCCGAGGACGACAGCGCCGCGGCCACCGGCGGTGAGATGTACTTCGCGCTGCCCGCCAACGAGGAGCAGCGCACGATCGCAGAACGCCTGCGGGCGAACCGGCTCGTCGTCGTTCAGGGGCCGCCCGGCACCGGCAAGACGCACACCATCGCCAACCTGGTCACGGACCTGCTCGCCCAGGGCAAGCGGGTCCTCATCACCAGTCACACCCCTCGCGCCCTCCGCGTGCTGCGCGACAAACTGCCGGAGTCCATCCGTGACCTGTGCGTCAGCCGCACCGAGGACGGCGCGGCCGCCCAGCGCGAGCTCGAGGCCTCCGTACACAGGATCCTGAGCGAGTACGCGGGTTACGATGCGAAGGCCGCAAAGAAGCAGATCCAGTCGTTGCAGTCGCGCCTTACCAAAGCCCGCACCGCCCAACAGGCCATGCTGCGGGACCTCGCGGTGCTGCGCGAGCAGGAGACCCACCGGTTCGAGGCAGAGATCGGTGACTACAGCGGCAGCCTCCAGGAGATCGCCGAGCGTCTCACCCAGGAGGCACGGCAGTACGAGTGGCTCGGCCCCGTCCCGCAGGAGCAGCCCACGCTGACGGCGGACGACGCCGTGCGCCTGCTGCACTCGACCCGCGCCTACACCCCCCACCACCAAGCCCTCGCCGCTGAGGTGCCAGGCCGCTCCGAACTGCCGGGCCCCAGTGACTTCGAGGAAGCGGTGCGGGTCGTGCGGTCCGCCGAGGACGCGCACGCCGCCGCACGCCAGGACCCGCTCTGCGCGGGGTACGACACGGCCGTGCGGAGCCTGACCGAGTCCGAACAGCAGCGACTGTCCTCGGCGCTCGACGCCTTCGCCACCGCCCGCGCCGCCTCGCTCGCCGCCCCCGCCGGTGACTGGGCCGCGGCACTCCTGAAGCAGGTGACGGAAGGCCAGGACTGGCAGGTACGCAGCCGCCGGGCCGCCGTCGCCGAGGCCCTGGCAGCCGTCGACGCCTCGCTCGCCACGCTGGGCGCGGCCATGGTCAGCGGTCTCGAGCAATACGATCCAGCCACGGCGCTGGCCCAGGCCACAGCGCTGCACGACGGTCTGAGCCAGGGCCAGAAGCTTCGCGGGCCTCTCGGTATCCGCTCGAAGCTGGCGAAGGCGGTCGGCACGTTCGCGGAGACCGTACGGGTCGACGGACGGACCGCGGAGGACGCCGCGACGGCGGCCGTCGTCCTCGCCCGCGTGCAGCTCGAACTGCGTCTGGCGCAGGTCGAGGCCGAGTGGGGCACCATCGCCACCGCCTGGCAAGGGCACGGGCCGCGCCTCGCCCGGCTGCGTCAGGACGCGGAGGTGCTCGACTCGTTGCTCGCCGTCGCCGCCGCGCGCACCGATCTCTTGGCCGCCGCGGCCACCTCGCCGGCGCTCGCGGTCGCCGGCTGGCACGACAAGTCCGTCGAGAACGCGGTACGCGTCCTCCTGCGCGCGGCGACCACACTCCGCGCGGCCGAACAGTCCCGCAAGGTCATCGCGGACAGCGAGGAACTGCTCCGGGTGTGGAGCGACCGGCGCGGCGTCGCACCGGCGGTCGCCCGCGCCCTCGAAGCCGTGCGCCACCGTGACACCGACGGCTACCGCTCGTTCAGCGACGAAATGACGGAGGTGCGCGAGGCCGCCCGGCTGCGTGCCGAACAGGACACGGCGCTGAGTCGTGTCCGTGAGGCCTTCCCGGCGCTCGCCGACCGCATCACCGACACCCACGAGGACACCGTCTGGGATACCAGGCTGCCCTCACTCAGCGACGCATGGGCCTGGTCCGCGTGGCGTGATCGCATGGAGCGGCTCACCGACCCCGATGCCGAACGCGCCCTGCGTAAGCGACTGACGGAGGCCGACGACGAAGCGCGCATCGTGCTCGCCCGACTCGCCGCCGCCCGCGCCTGGCATCGCTGCCTCGGACTGCTCACCGGCGACCAGTCCCGCGCGCTCAGCGCCTACCAGCAGGCCGCCCGACGCGTCAAGGGCAAGTACCAGCACCGCTACCGGCGCGACGCCCAGGCAGCCCTGCGCAAGGCACAGACGGCCGTTCCGGCCTGGATCATGCCGCTGCACCAGGTCGCCGAGACCGTACCCATGGACCGGCCCGGCATGTTCGACGTCGTCATAGTCGACGAAGCCAGCCAGTCCGGTCTGGAGGCCATGCTGCTGAGCTGGCTCGCCGACCGGATGGTCGTGGTGGGCGACAGCAAGCAGGTCAGCCCGTCCAATGTGGGCCTCAAGCAGGACGAGTACTTCCACCTCAGGGACCGCCTGCTCACCGCGCTGGAACCGGACGTGCGCAGCCTGTTCGGCCCCGACTCCAGCTTCTTCGACCTCACCGAGGCGCTGTCGGCAGGCCGCGGCACGCTCATGCTCAAGGAGCACTTCCGGTGCATGCCGGAGATCATCTCCTTCTCCAACGAGCTCTGCTACAACCGCAATCTGCTGCCCCTGCGGCAGTACGGTGCCGATCGACTGCCCCCGGTTCGCACCGTGCACGTCGAGAACGGGGAAGCGCTCGGTGCCAATTCGCGGCTGGCCAACCTTGCCGAGGCCGAGGCACTCGTCGACGCGGTCGTGCGCTGCTGTGCCGACCCCGCCTATGACGGAAAGACCATGGGCGTCATCAGCCTGCGCGCCAGCAAGGCACATCTGGTGGAACTGGAGAACCTGCTCGCCGAGCGCCTCGACTACGAGCAGCGCGAGGAACGGCGCATCCGGGTCGGTGATGCCGAGGACTTCCAGGGCGACGAACGCCACATCATGTTCGTCTCCTGCCTCAACTCGGCTACGTCCGCCGCCGGAACGGTCCCGGGCGGCTTCAACGGCAAGACCTATGAGCAGCGGATCAACGTGGCGGCATCCAGGGCCCAGGACCAGGTGTGGGTGTTCCACAGCGCACGGGTCGAGCAATTCCACGAGAACGACCTGCGCCGGCGCTGGCTCGATCACCTCACCCGGCCCACGGAGGAGGACACGGCCGCGTTCGAGGGCGAGGTCCTGCCCGACGTGCGGCACGAGGCGTTCGACAGTCTGTTCCAGCAGCAGGTGTACCTGGAGCTGACGTCGCGGGACTATCGGGTCCGGCCGGGATACAGGGTGGGTCGCCACACGATCGACCTGGTCGTGGAGGGGGGTACGCGCCGGCTCGCTGTCGCCTGCGACGGTGACGCCTTCACCGAGGGTGAGAACGCCTCAACGGCGGCGGCCCGCCAGCGCGACCTGGAACGGGTCGACTGGACGTTCGTCCGGATCCGCGGCAGCCGTTTCCACCTCGACCGTGAGCAGGCGCTGGCACCACTGTGGGCCGAGTTGGAACGGCTGGGCATCGAGCCGGTCGGGGAGGAAACGCAAGAGCCGTGCACCGCGGTCGGCGTCGAACACACAGGCGGGACGGAAACGGTCGGCGAGGGCTTCACGATCGAGCAGCCGATCGACCCCGGCGACGAGACGAGCCTTGTGGGAGCGGCGACCGAGAGGGCTCACCTGTCCGGTGGTGAGCACCTGGCGAAGCCTGCGGACCCGCGCGAGTCGCTGCGCGGCCCGGTCGGGGAAGCGACGGCCATGACAACGCAACCACGCACGCCGCCGTCGGAAACCGCGGCCGCCGCCGTACGCTCCGCCGGCATGACCCGGACGGCCGATCTCGAGGGGCGGCAGACACCGGCGCGGGGACCGCTGGCGGTCCGGGGGATCCCTGCCGCGGCCTTCCAGCGACTCGTCCGAGAGGTGCAGCAGTTGCGGGCGGCCATCGACGCTCCCGACGAGATACCTGACGGCGCGGACGCGGCCCAACTTGTTTTCCTCAAGAAGACCCTTGCCGACCAGCGCGACCGGCGCACGAAGCGCCTCACCTTCGTACGCACCTTCCTCGACGCCGTCAACGTCGAGCGGGAGGCAGCCACCCCGGACGTCGTGATACCGGGCGCGCTGCTGGTCCTGGAGTTCGACGGTGAGGTCGATGACGACACCCTGTACACCATCGCCGAACTGCCCACCGAGGAGGCGGACATCGTCTCTCCGTCGTCTCCCCTCGGGCACGCGCTGATGTGGCAGCCCGCAGGACGTGAGATCTCGTACGACGCGTCCAAGGGCAGGACGCGCAAGGTGGTGGTCCGGGACATCCGGGTCTGAGTACATGCAAGAGCCGGCCCTGTCGCCCGCACCGCATGGTGCGGGCGACAGGGCCCTCTGCGGCTCAGTCGGCGACCGGGTCCAGCAGGCGGCTGCGCTCTCCGCTCCAGGAGAGCGCCAGCGCGTCACGCGCCCTCGTACAGGCCACGAACAGCAGACAGTGCTCGGCCAGCAGATCGGAACGGTGTTGTACGGCGTCCTCGTCGGCGGGCGTCACCTGCGGAGCGAAGGGAAGGACACTCGACGTGACGCCCAGCACGGCCACGCAGCGAAATTCCAGTCCCTTCATCGCGTGCATCGTCGCGACCCGCACGCCCGACACCCCGGGGCCCGGGTCGTCCTTGACCGCGACCGCCGGGACGCCCTCCCGGCGCAGCCGGGCGATGACGGCGTCGACCAGGGTGTTGAACCGGGCGCACACCGCCACCTCGGACGGCTTGACCCCGTCTTGCTCCACCCAGACCCGGACCTGTTCCACGAGTGCGCGCAGCTCGTCGTCCTGGCTTGCATAGCCCCGGGCCACCGGCACGCGGCCGTGCAGTTCGGACCGGTAGCCACGCAGCGAGTCGCGGCCGCCGTCATCGTCGTCGTCCTCCCCGAGCCGGCCCACCGGCTGACCGTCGAGAAGCGAAGCCGACCAGCGCAGAATCTCCTCGGTGCTGCGGTAGTTGATGCGCAGCCGGGACGTACGCCCACGCACGTCGATACCCAACGAGCGAAGGGAGACCCGGGAGTCGTAGATGCGCTGATGCGGATCGCCGACGATGAACAGGTCGTCGGACTGCGGGGCGACGCAGGCCCGCAGTACCCGCCACTGGGCCGGGTGCAGATCCTGCGCCTCGTCCACCACGACGTGACGGTAACGCGGTCCATGATCGGTCAGGATCCGGGCGGCTTGGTCGCACAGCATGGTGTATGTCGCGGAGTCGCGGGACGCCAGGTCCCCGGTGAACCGTTCGATCACCCGCCACAGCCGCGCCCGTTGCACCCGACCCACCTGGGTGCCGCGCCCTCTGCGCACACACCGCAGGTACTCCTCGGGCGTCCGCAGGCCCTGAGCCAGAACGACACCTCGGAACTCCTGCGAGAGGAAGCGCTCGGACCACGGCAGGTCCTCGCGCGCGGCGGCGCGCGTCCAGGCACTCTTCTCGGCCGCCGCCGACAGCGGCTTCGGCGAGGTCCCCCGCGCTTCGCGTATGACCCGGGCGGCCAGCGAGTCCACGGTCGTGACGTCAACACGTTCCAGGAGGTGCGCGTCGGTGTCGCCGAGCAGGAGGGCCAGGCTGTCGCGTAGGGCGGCCGCCATGGCGTTGGTGAAGGTGGTGAGCAGGATGCGCTCGCCCTCGCGTCCGGTGCGCAGCAGGTGCCGTACCCGGTGAAGTGCGACGACCGTCTTCCCCGTGCCGGGGCCACCCGTCACCTGGGCCGGTCCGTTGAAGCCGGGGTGGTATGCGTACCGGCGCTGTGCGGGGTGCAGGAAGACGCGCCAGCGGGTGAAATCCTCAGTGAGGATGCGTTCCAGCTCACCGGGGCCGGTGACCTCCACAATGCGGTTGGGGGTGTTGAGGATCGCCTCGCTGAGGGTGACGGCCGGCCGGTCCTGCGCCGTGCGCACCGTCTGACCGCGCGGAGCGATCAGCTGCTCCCAGACATCCTCGGGCGAGTAGTCGGCCGCCAGATACTCCAACACCTCGTACTGGTCGGCGGGCATCATCGGCGGCGCCATGACGGTCAGGTCGTCGGTGGTGACGCATACGCGTGCCAGCCGCAGAACCTGCTCGTCGATGCCCAGGTCGCGCAGCACGGTGTCGGAGTGCTCGGAGAAGAGGCGTGCCGGGGTCTGGTCCGCCTTCGTCTCGAAATAGGTCTCCATCTGCTCGAGCGCCTCGATATTGCGCACTTCCAAACCGCCTGTGGCGCCGTTGACCGAGTACGCCCGCTTGCACGCCCAGTTGATCGCCTCGTCGTGCGGAGCGACTCTCAACAGCGTGTACAGCTCGCTCCCGTCGTCCGGGGCGAGCAGGACGCCTCGGTAGAACCGGGTGATCCGGATCGTACGGATCCGGGGGTCGCGCGCCCCTTCGAGCTTCTCCAGGTGCATCCCCTTGCTGGCATGGAGCTGATGCACGGTCAGGCTCCGGAACATCTGGATGGCATCGTTGACCTCCTTCTGGACCGGTCTCTGCAGGGAGATCAAATCCGCAACGAAGTCGTCGGAGAGGGCGAGACGGGGCATGGGCGTCCTCGGGGCGCGGTGGGCGGTGAGCGAGCAACAGCGTAGAGAGTGATCGGGGTGCTGAGCGAGAGAGCCCCTCGATCATTGTGTGAACTCAGTCAACGCTCTATATTTTGCGGTGTTGTCACGACCTCGGCGTACCCGTGTTTCAACGGCCCGTCCGAAAGGACCCACCGCATGCCGGCCCAGCCTGTCCAGGCCGCTGTCCCGCACCCGCTGGACGAAGTCCCCCAGACGTTCCGCGCGGGAGACTCCTATGCGGTCCGGGACGCCCTGGTGACATACATCCGCCGGGATTTGCTGGGCCCTTGGGACGGAGAGACGGAGACCCTGCCGAGCGCCTCCTCGGGGCCACGCGACCGGTACCTCGTGGGCATGCTCGGTCCACGTCCCCAGGCGGTCACCGCTGACCGGATCGCCCGTGCGGCTGCCCAGAGCGCGGACGGTGAGTCGGGCGACGAGCAGGAAGGGGACGACAGTGAGCTGCAGGACCGGCTGAGCCCCCAAGCCGCCGGGCACATATGGGCGTCGTCCATGGGACTGTCCTTCACCGTCCCGGCCTCCGTTGGCACGCTCAGCGCCGTGGTCCGCTGGGGCCGCTACACGCAGTCGCAAGAAGGCACCGACCGAGGGACGACCCGCAGGGTCTGGTCGCGTGAGCCCGTGGAACTGCTTGTGGACATCGATGTGACCGGGGGCGCTGACCGAGTCGTCGAACTCGACGGCGACGCCGTGGTGCTCGACGTCCAAGTACGTCGGCACACCGGCAGCACGGGAGCCGAGGATCTGCGCATAGTCGAGCTGGCCCTGGTGAACAGGCAACCGGACAGCCGGGAAGCCCGTGACGCCCACTGGCTGTTCCAGACCGAGATCGACGTCACCGCGTTCCCCGACGACCAGGCTGCCGTCTTCCTACCGGTCGATGATCCTCTCGATCCCGCGGGCCGCGCCAACACACCCGAGGAGCCGGAGGAGCGGCGGCTGCGACTGCTCTACCGGGACAGCCTCAGCCACGCCAAGGGGCGCAACGTGGCCGTGCACGCACACGTCCGCTCCGGTGAGCGCAACGCCCACAAGCTGACCACGGTCTGGCTGCCGGAGTACGACGTGCGGGCCACTACCGCGCCGTCGCTGCGGGAACAAGAACTGCTCCAGGGTCTCGAGCTGGGTATGGACGAACTGGCCGAGCTCGCCGTGCCCAGCCGCCGGACGGAACTCAGCGCGGTCCTGGCCCCGTTGGCCGACGGGTACGGGACCTGGCTGGAACAGCAGCGCTGTGCCGCACGCTCGCTCCCCGACGACCTGCGGGCATCGGCCGAGGTGGCAATCGAGCAGGCGCTGGAGATCTGTGACCGCATCACACTTGGCATAGACAGGCTCGTGGCCGACGAGACTGCCCTGACGGCCTTCCGGTTCGCCAACCGGGCCATGGCCCTGCAGCGACGCAACACCGCGATCGCGGCCGCCCGCGCCGGCCGCGAGAACGACCCCGTCTCCTACCGGGAGGCCCAGGACGAGATCCACCGCAGGGGCAAAGCGGCGGCCAGCTGGCGCCCCTTCCAGCTGGCCTTCGTCCTGCTGAACATCGCCTCCCTCACCCAACCCGGACATCCGCACCGCGGCACCGGCCGCTCAGCACTCGTGGACCTGCTGTTCTTCCCGACCGGTGGTGGCAAGACCGAGGCCTATCTGGGCCTGGCCGCCTACACCTTCGCGCTGCGACGTCTGCAGGGCACGATCGGCTCGGGAACCGAGGCCCGCAGTGGCGAAGCGGGCGTCGGTGTCCTCATGCGCTACACCCTGCGGCTACTGACCGCTCAGCAGTTCCAGCGCGCGGCCGCTCTGGTGAGTGCCTGCGAGGTGCTGCGGCGCGAAGAGTTCGCAGAGGACCGGCGCTGGGGCTCGACTCCGTTCCGCATCGGGCTCTGGGTGGGCACCTCTGTCTCGCCGAACTGGTTCGAGGAGGCGAAGGAACAGATCGCCGAGGCCAAGGAGAACGCCAGCGACAAGCACGCTCGCGTCCTCCAGGTCCTCACCTGCCCGTGGTGCGGCAGCGGACTGACCGCCCGCTCGAACATGGAGTACGACGAAGGACGCCGCCGCGTCCTTGTGTACTGCCCACGCGGGGAGGGGGACGACCGCTGTCCCTTCTCCCGCCGCGACGCGCTCGGTGAGGGAATCCCCGTGCTCACCGTCGACGAGGAGATCTACCGGCTGGCCCCCTCGCTGCTGATCGCCACCGTGGACAAGTTCGCCCAGCTTCCCTGGAACGGTTACGCGGGCCTGCTGTTCGGCAGGGTCACCGAACTTTGTCCTCGGCACGGATACCGTCATGAGGATCTGGACGCGAGGACCGGGTGCGGTGCCCGACACCATGCGAGGGCCGGCCTGCCCGCCGTCACAGCTCAGCCTGTGACCCGCCTGCGGCCACCGGACCTGATCATCCAGGATGAGCTCCACCTGATCTCCGGAGCCCTCGGCACCACCGTGGGCCTCTTCGAAGCCGCTGTCGACCAGCTCTGCACGTGGACCTTGACCGACGCTCACGGACAACGCCAGGAGACCGGTCCCAAGATCGTCGCATCCACGGCCACCACCAAGCGGGCCGCCGACCAGGTGCGAGGCGTTTTCGGCCGCGAGGTCGCCGTTTTTCCGCCCCAGGTTCTGGACGTCGGTGACACGTTCTTCTCCCGTCAGGTGGAGCTGAGCCGCGAGAACCCGGGCCGCCGTTACCTGGGTGTCTGCGCCCACGGCACGCGGCTCAAAGCGGCCGAGATCCGCGTGGCGGAGATCCTGCTGCTCGCCGGGCAGCAGCTCTTCGACGACTACGGCAGGCCGGCGGACCCCTACATGACCCTCGTCGGATACTTCAACGCCACCCGCGAACTCGCCGGCATGCGGCGGTACATGGATGACGACATCACCACCCGGGTGCGGGCCAACGGCAGTCGCAAGGGGCAGGACACGCTGTCCGACCGCATCGTGAGCAAAGCGGGGATGCTCAGCATCCAGGAGCTGACCTCACGCATCTCGTCGGCCGACATCGGCGCTGCCCTGAAGCGCCTGGAGCTGGAGTTCGACCCCGAACGCGACACCTCCGTGCGCCGGCGGGCCCTCCTGAAGGAATACGCGGCCGCGATGAGGGAGAAGCGGGAACCCCGCGCCTCCATGACGCCGACCATGCGGCAGGCGGTCGACGTCGTCCTGGCGACCTCCATGCTGCAGGTGGGTGTCGACGTCTCCCGCTTCGGCCTGATGCTGGTCGTGGGCCAGCCCAAGAACACCGCCGAGTACATCCAGGCCTCTTCACGAGTCGGCCGTGATGCTGCGCGCCCGGGCCTGGTGGTGACCCTCTACAACTGGTCGCGACCCCGTGACCTCGCGCACTACGAGGATTTCGAGCACTACCACGAGACGTTCTACCGCCAGGTCGAAGCCCTTTCCGTCACCCCGTACACCCGTCGCGCCCTTGACAGGGGCGTGGCCGCCACGTACGTGGCCGCGCTGCGGCATGCTGCCCATGACACGTCCCGCAATCTCGACGCACACCAGGTCGACCTCGACGGGCCGCTCGCGCAGGACGTCGAGCGGAGGCTTCTGGAGCGAGCCGAACGGGTAGGACGCGACCAGGCCCGCCAGTACCTGAGCGAACGGCTGGACCGGCTGAAGGACGAGTGGCGCCGTAAGCGCGACGAGAGCAGCTCGGCCCTCGGCTACCGTAAGGAGAAACGCAAGACGACCGTGGTGAACGGATTGCTGAGGCGGGCGGACGGATCCCGGTGGACCGAGCTCACCGTGGGCATGTCGATGCGTGAGACGGAGAACGAGATCAACCTGCTCCTGCCCGGCGGCGGGGCGTTCCTGGAAGAGCCGTCGGGTGGCGGCCCCGATTGGGCTTTCGGCACGTCCGCGACCGAGTCCCAGACCGACCCCGACACGGTGTCCACCGTCGACAGTGACGAATACGGGCCCGTCGCGTCCGACACGGGCAGGAAGGGACAGCGATGAGCACTCATGGTTCCAACCGCAGGGTCGGTGCCGTGCGCCCCAGCCACCTCATGTTCACCGCAGGTGTCGGAGCCCTGGTCGACCTGCCCAACTTCTCGGTCCTCATCAGGGGTATCGACTCCTGGAGTCACTCCGGTGTCACCGACTACGACATCGACGAACCCCGGCTCCGCGCCGCCGTGAACCGCTCCCTCCAGCGCTATGGACGCGGACAGGTGGAGCAGCTGCGTGCCGCTCCCTGGCTCGAAGGCGCCGACACAGACCCCAAGAGCTGGGCGGCTCAGGGAGTCGGAGTTCCCGTCACGCCCTTCCCTCAGTGGCTGCGCTGCACCGCGTGCAACGTGCTCGCGGCCATCGATTCCGGTGAGTTCGCGTTCGTCAACTCCAACCCACGGACACCGCACGAGGCCAAGTTCGTCCACGACTGCAAGCGCGGAAAGCCGCTCGCCGTGGCCGCCCGCTTCACCCTGGTCTGCACCGCCGGCCACCTGGACGAATTCCCGTACACCGCATACGTCCATCACGGCCAGGCCTGTGCCAAGACGCCACGCCCGAAGCTGCGCATGAAGGACCACGGCGGCAACCAGGCCGCCAACGTCACCATCGAATGCGTGGCCTGTGGCGTGAAGCGCAACATCCGGGAAGCCATGGGCGAGCGGGGCCGTCGCAACCTGCCTTCCTGCAGAGGTCGGCACCCGCACCTCGGCACCTACGAGCCGAACGGCTGCGAGCGCGAGCCGGTCCTGATGGTGGCCGGAGCCTCGAACCAGTGGTTCCCGCTCACCCTCAGCGCTCTCGCCCTGCCCAAGGCACAGGGCGGCGACATCGACAAGCTCCTCGACGACCACTGGCCCGATCTCGAACTCATCGAGGACTTGACCCAGTTCACCTTCATGTCGCGGATGCCCAAGTTCGCCTTCCTCAAGGAGTTCGACGCCGAGGAGGTGGTTGCTGGGATCACGGCGCGCAAGAACGGGGTGGCCGGGTCGGCTCCGTCCGCACCCGACGTCCAGGCCGACCTCTTCGGGCCCGAATGGGAGGCGCTGTCCGGACCCGTTCCCGTACCGAGCGACGACTTCGCCCTGCGGCGAATCCCGGTGCCGAGCCGCCTGAACGACTTCTTCGCCGACATCCGACAGGTCGAGCGGCTCCGCGAGGCGCGGGCGTTGATCGGGTTCACTCGTCTCGACGCGCCCGACCCGGAGTCGCCGGAGATCGCCACGCGTGTGGACCTGTCCCGCGGGGCCCGGAACTGGGTGCCGGCCAGTGAGGTTCGCGGCGAGGGCATCTTCCTGCGTGTGCGGGACGGCTTGATGGCCGAGTGGGTCGCTCGTATGGATAAGTGTCCGCAGATGGAGGCGCACCGAGAGGCGTACGCACGGTTCCGCGCCAACCGGAGATCGGATCGCAAGACCAGCGACTTCGATCCCTACTACGGCTGGCCAGGGGCACGGTACATCGCCCTGCACACGCTCTCCCACCTGCTGATCCGCACCATCGCTCTGGAGTGTGGCTACAACTCCGCCTCGCTCGCCGAACGGATTTACGCGGGTGACGACCGGAACCCGAGGACCGGCATCCTCATCTACACCGCGGTTCCTGACTCCGAAGGCACGCTGGGTGGTCTCGTATCGCTCGCCGAGGAACGTGAATTCGACAGGATCGTGCGCCGCTCTCTGGCAGATGCCGGGCACTGCTCGGCCGACCCTCTGTGCGCCGAGCGCCTGCCACACGATCCGGCCGACTTCCTCCACGGAGCCGCGTGCCACGTCTGCCTGTTCGTGTCGGAAACCACGTGTGAACGAGGCAACCGGTTCCTGGACCGTCGTTTTCTCGTCCCACTGGCCGGGGACAAGGACCCGGTGCTGACACCGGTAGGCCTGCTGCCGTGAGCAGGCCCTCGTTCGAGGCCGCCGCCGAGGCGGCGGTCGCAACCCTTGGTCTCTCGCGGAGCAAGGACCTGGTCGGGCTGCTCGCTCAGGGCCGCTCCCGCGAGCGCATACTCACGCACCTGGCGACACCGGGCATCGGCGAGGTCGTGGCTCGCCTGTGTGACGCGATGATCTCCGAGTCGGTGCCCTCGGCCGACGCAGCCGCCTACATCCGTGGCTATGTCGCCGCCCGGCAGCAGGCCCGGGAGAGCGTGGGAGTGCGCACGGTGTGGAGCGGGCCCTCGACGCCGGCCGTGCCCGTTCGGGCCACCGCCCAGGTGCTCGTCGAGGTCATCAAGGAGGCACGGCACGAACTACTGGCCATGACGTACGCGGCTCGCCCCTACGCCGTTCTGACGCGGGCCCTGACCGAAGCCGCGCGGAGAGGGGTGCGGATTCACGTCGTGGTCGAGACCCTGGCGGGGGCCGGCGGGCTCCTTTCCGGGAAGGAGCCCGCCGACGCATTCGCCGCCGTACCTGGATTACAGCTCTGGTCCTGGGCCAGGGGCGCGGACCGGGAAGGGCGCTCACGCCAGCACGCCAAGCTGGCCGTCGCAGACCGCCGCACGCTGTTCGTCGGCAGCGCCAACCTGACAGAGTCCGCCGCCCGGCGTAACATCGAGGCGGGCGTGCTCGTGACCGGTGGGGAAGCACCACGACGGGCGGCAGAGCACATAGTCGAGCTGCAACGACTGGACGTTCTCAGGCCGTTCCACCCTTGAAGGGCTGGGCTGCCGGACTGCTGCGCACCGAATATTCGCTACTCGCCGCCCAGCGACTTCCCTAGACTCGACCCGCACCGCGCGCCCCACCGACACGTCGGCGGCGCGCTGCGTCCGTCCACTGAACCGTGACCACCGAGGGGAGCCCGGCCGTGCGTGACCGTACCGCCGTCGTCGTTCCCCCGTCGCGGTCCGAGGTGATCCTGGTGTCCTCGTCCGTCCGGTGCCCGCTGCGCGGCCGGCACCGGATGCCCGCGACGACCCACTGACCCGGTTCACGAACTCTGCTTCTGATCAGGAGAGTTCACCGGTCCCCGTGTCTCCCCGTCCGGGAAATCGCGCTGCCCCTTTCCTGATCCGCAGAAAGGCCACGGGCCGTGCGCACCAACCTCAGCACCCTCGCCGTCGTCCGCAACCTCGGCATCCTCGCCCACGTCGACGCCGGCAAGACCACCGTCACCGAGCGCATCCTGTTCACCACGGGCACCACCCACAAGCGTGGCGAGGTGCACGACGGCACCACCGTCACCGACTTCGACCCGCAGGAACGCGACCGCGGTATCACCATCTTCGCCGCCGCCGTGAGCTGTGCCTGGGACGGTCACCGTGTCAACCTCATCGACACTCCCGGCCACGTCGACTTCGCCGACGAGGTCGAGCGTTCGCTGCGCGTCCTCGACGGGGCGATCGCCGTGTTCGACGCCGTCGCCGGGGTCGAGCCGCAGAGCGAGTCGGTGTGGCGGCAGGCCGACCGGCACGGCGTCCCGCGGATCGCCTTCGTCAACAAGCTCGACCGCGCCGGCGCCGACCTGGACCGGGCCGTCGGCTCGATCCGGGAGCGGCTCCATCCGGCCCCGCTCGTCGTCCAGTTGCCGATCGGGGTGGAGGACGGCTTCACCGGTGTGGTGGACCTGGTGCGGATGCGCTCCCTGGTGTGGGCCGACGGCGAGAGCACGGCCGAGGAGGGGCCGGTACCGGACGCGCTGCGCGAGGAGGCGCTGCGCCGGCGCCGTTCGCTGGAGGAGGCGGTCGCGGAACTGCACCCGGCCGCGCTGGAGGAGTTCTGCGACCTCGGCACGCTCTGCGCCGGGACCCTCGCCGCCGCGCTGCGCGACCTCACCCGCACCGGTGACGGCGTGGTCGTCCTGTGCGGCTCCGCCTACCGCAACCGCGGTATCGAGCCGCTGCTGGACGCGGTGGTGGCCTATCTGCCGTCGCCGCTGGACGTGCCCGCCGTACGCGGAGTGCACGAGGGCGCCGAGCAGCGGAGGGCCGCCGATCCAGAAGCGCCGTTCGCCGCCCTCGCGTTCAAGGTGAACGCGGGCGGCACCGGCCGCCTCACCTACGTACGCGTCTACTCGGGCGCCGTCGAGAAGGGGGACACCCTGTGGGACCCGGCCACCGGCCGCACCGAGCGGGTGGCGCGGATCCTCAGGGTCATGGCGGACCGGCACGCCGGCCTGGACCGGGCGGTCGCCGGTGACATCGTCGCGCTGGCGGGACCGAAGTGGGCGCGGCCCGGTTCGACCCTGTGCGATCCGGGCGCCCCGCTGCTGCTGGAACCGGCCGTGCCCGCCGAGCCGGTGGTGTCCGTGGCCGTGGAGGCGCGGCGCGCCACGGACACCGGACGGCTGGCGGCGGCGCTGGCGCGGCTGGCGGAGGAGGACCCCTCGCTGGTGGTGCGCACCGACGGCGAGACCGGGCAGACGGTGCTGTCCGGGATGGGTGAACTGCACCTGGAGGTGGCGGTGGAGAAGGTCCGGCGCGACGGCGGCCCCGAGGTCTCGGTGGGCCGTCCGAGGGTCGCGCACCGGGAGACCGTCGTGCGCGGCGTGAGCGGGCACGTCCACCGGCACGTCAAACAGGACGGCGGCGCGGGCCAGTTCGCCCATGTCGTCCTGGATGTCGAGCCGCTCGGGGGCGAAGTGGGCGCCGTCGGATTCGAGTTCCGGTCCGCCGTGGTCGGCGGGCGGGTGCCGCGGGAGTACGTGCGCGCGGTCGAGGCCGGCTGCCGGGACGCCCTGGCCGAGGGGCCGCTCGGCGGGTACCCGGTGACCGGGCTGCGGGTCACCCTGACCGACGGCTCCACCCATGTGAAGGACTCCTCCGAGACGGCGTTCCGAACCGCAGGCCGGCTGGGGCTGCGCGCGGCGCTGAGCGCCTGTGCTACGGCCGTGCTGGAACCGGTCGCCGAGGTCGCGGTCACCGTGCCCGAGGACGCGGTCGGCGGAGTCCTCGGCGACCTCGCGGCACGGCGCGGCCGGGTCACCGGATCGGAGGCGCGGGGCGGCGTGGCGGTGCTCACCGCCACCGTGCCGCTGGCCGAGCTGTTCGGCTACGCGACTCGCCTGCGCAGCCGCACCCAGGGCCGGGGCACCTTCACCTCCAGGCCGGCCGGATACGCACCGGCACCGGCACCGGCACCGGCGACGGTCCAGGGCCGGTAGACGCCGCCGGCCGGCCCCCCAGCCGCACCCGGGCCGCACCACGCACGACGGACAAGCGTGGTGCGGCCTGCCCGGTCGCGGCGAAGGACCTGGTACGGCGGCCGAACCGAACGCGGAATCACCCGTGCCGGGCGATGCGGCCGCCCTCCGAGCCGGGTGAGGTGGAGGATGGACACCCCTGGCCCGGCTGCCCAAAAGGGAAGGCGTGAGACGCGGATGACCGAGGACACGGCACGAGGCACGGCACACGGCACGGGGCAGGACACGCGACCAGGATCGACGCGCCACGGCCGCGACCCGGTACGGAGGGCGTGAGTCATGTGCCGCTGGCTCGCCTACTCCGGAACGCCCCTTCTCCTCGAAGAGGTCCTGTACCGGCCGAAACACTCCCTGATCGACCAGAGCCTGCACGCCAAGATGGGCGTCGAGACGACAAACGGCGACGGCTTCGGCATCGGCTGGTACCAGGAGCACGCGCGTACGCCCGCCGTGTTCCACGACGTGGGCCCGGCCTGGAGCAACCGGAACCTGCGGGAGATCGCGGGACACGTCCGCGCACCGCTGTTCTTCGCGCACGTGCGGGCGTCCACCGGTACGCCGGTCCAGCAGACCAACTGCCACCCCTTCCGTCACGACCGCTGGATCTGGATGCACAACGGCGCCATCGCCGGCTTCCACGTACTGCGCCGGCCCCTCCTCCTGGCCGTCGACCCGGCCTTCTTCCCGTCGATCGAGGGCAGCACGGACTCCGAGGTGATGTTCTACCTCGCCCTCACGTTCGGCCTGGCCGACGACCCGGCCGGTGGTGTCGCCCGCATGGCCGGGTTCGTCGAGAAGCTCGCCCGGGAGCACGGGGTCGCGTCACCGTTGCAGATGACGATCGCGGTGGCCGACGGGCGGGACCTCCTGGCCTTCCGTTACGCCAGTGCGGGCACGCCCAGATCGCTCTACTACAGCAGCAGGGTCGAGGACCTGCGGGCGCTGCACCCGGACACCGACTTCCTGCGCGGCGTGTCCGACGAGGCCCGCCTGGTGGTGTCGGAGCCCCTGGGCGACCTGCCCGGCGCCTGGAACGAGGTGCCGGCGAACAGCTACGGAGTCGTCCGGGAAGGCCACGACCGCCTTCGGGAGTTCCGGCCCGAGACGCCCTGACGGTCATCCACGCCGTACCGCCCACCCGTCCCGTACGCGTACTCACCCCTTACGCCCACCTGTCCCATACGCGCACCCCACGCTGCCTCACACCAGTCGCCCGTCCAGCGCCGCCCGCCACGCCGGTGTCGGCGCGGGGCGGGTGGCGGGCCGTGGGCGGTGGCCGCCGCGGGCGAAGAAGGCGGCCAGCGGAAGGACCGCCGCGCCCACGGTGACCGCGTCCGGGCCGAGCAGGCCCAGTTCGACGCCGACCCGGCCCGCCGGGAAGCGCATGGCCTGCGCGAGGGCGTGCTCGCGTACCCGGTCCAGGAACGCGCCACCCAGTTGGAGGCCCGCCCAGCCGCCGATCAGCAGGCGTTCGGGCTGGAAGAGGTTGATCAGGTCGGACAGGCCCGCGCCCAGGTACTCGGCGGTCTCGGCGAGCACGGCAGCCGCCACCGGATCGGATGCGCGGCCGCCGGCGGGGCGGGCCGCGGCGAGCAGTTCGGTCAGCGCCGTCTCCTCGTCCGCGCCGTCCGAGGGGCGGCCGCCCGCCTCCCGCCACCGGGCCACCAGCGCCTCGGCGCCCGCGTAAGCCTCCAGGCAGCCCCGCGCCCCGCACCGGCACCGGCGCCCCCCGACCCGTACCGTCAGGTGCCCCCACTCCACCGCCCGTCCCTGGGCCGCCTCCTCGGTGACGACGCACGCGCCGACGCCCGAACCGAACAGCACCACCACGGCGTTGCGGGCCCCGCGCCCGGCGCCGAACCACATCTCCGCCTGGCCCAGGGTCTTGGCGCCGTTGTCGATGAAGTACGGCATCTCCGGTGGCACCCCCGGCGGCAGTCGGCCGGTCCCGGAACGCCGGAGCAGCCGTTCCAGCGGGACGGCGTCCCAGCCGATCGTCTGCCCGTGGACGACCGCGCCCTCGCCCTCCGTCCGCTCGATGATGCCGGGCACTCCGATGCCCACGCCGAGCAGTTCACCGGCGGTCCGCGCGCCCGCGCCGAGCACCTCGGCGACGCCCTCGTGGACATGGCCGACGACGGCGTCGACGTCGTAGCCACGCCGCCCCAACGGACGCTCGGCGCGCGCCAGTTCGCGCAGCCCCAGGTCGAAGAGCTCGACCCGTACCCGGGTCTCGCCGACGTCGACCCCGACGAGGCACCCGCTGCCGGGCCGTACCCGCAGCAGCCGGCGGGGCCGGCCCGCTTCGGAGCCGACGCTGCCCGCCTCCTCGACCAGGCCGTCGGCCAGCAGCTCGGAGACGACGTTGCTGACGGAGCCCGAACTCAGCCCGGTCGCCGGGACCAGCGCCTGCCGGCTCATCGGCCCATCGAAATACAACCGTTGCAGAACGGCGCCCCGGCTCTCCCGCCGCAGGTCACGCACCGTACGGCCGCTCAGCCCTGCCACCCGACCTCCCTGGTCCGCGCGCGAATTGGGCCCGCCGGACCGGATACCGCTGCCGGATCCCTTGACGAGCGTTTCTCTTGAGGTTTAACTCACATCCTAAATTAAGCCATGAGGGGCTTCGGAAGCCGAACGGGGTGTCGGTTGTCCGTGATCAGCCCCGAGGGGTATCGACTCCCGGAAAGGGACACCAGGAGCCATGCGCAGCATCCGAGCCGCGGCCGTAGGCGCCGTCACCATGTCTCTCGCCCTCGCGGCTACGGCCTGCGGAGGCGGTTCGTCGAGCGGCGGCGGGTCCAACGACTCGCCGAAGACGCTCACCTACTGGGCCTCCAACCAGGGCGCCAGCATCGCGATCGACAAGAAGGTCCTGCAGCCCGAACTCGACAAGTTCCAGCAGCAGACCGGCATCAAGGTGAAGCTGGAGGTCGTGCCCTGGTCCGACCTGCTCAACCGGATCCTCACCGCCACCACCTCCGGCCAGGGCCCGGACGTGCTGAACATCGGCAACACCTGGAGCGCCTCCCTGCAGGCGACCGGCGCGCTGCTGCCGTGGGACGCGAAGAACTTCGGCAAGATCGGCGGCAAGGACCGGTTCGTCGACTCCGCGCTCGGCTCGACCGGCGTGCAGGGCAAGGACCCGGCCGCGGTGCCCCTGTACTCGATGGCGTACGCCCTCTACTACAACAAGCAGATCTTCGCCGACGCCGGCATCTCCAAGCCCCCGGCCACCTGGGACGAGCTGGTCGCCGACGGCAAGAAGATCAAGGCGAAGGGCAAGTCGCCGCTCGGCGCCGAGGGCGCCAACGTCTCGGAGAACATCCACCACGTCTTCGTGTTCGCCAAGCAGCACGGCGCCGACTTCTTCACCGCCGACGGCAAGCCCGACTTCACCAACCCCAAGGTGGTCGAGGCGGTCAAGCAGTACGTCGACCTGATGGCCAAGGACAAGGTCATCCCGACCGGCGACGCCGAGTACGCGCAGAACCAGTCGGTCAGCGACTTCGCCAAGGGCAAGCAGGCCATGCTGCTGTGGCAGTCCGCGGCCTCCAACCTCAAGTCGCAGGGCATGAGCGAGGACGCCTACGGCATCGCCCCGGTCCCCGTGCAGTCCGGCGCCCCCGGCGCCGGCGCGCAGACCAACTCCATGGTCGCAGGCATCAACATCGCCGTGTTCAAGAACAGCCACAACCTCGACGGCGCCACGAAGTTCGTGAAGTTCATGACCAGCGACGCCGAGCAGAAGATCCTCAACACGGCCTACACCTCCATCCCGCCGGTCAAGGGAGCCCAGGCGGACGCGGCCTTCAACTCGCCCTCCAACGCGGTGCTCAAGAGCACCCTCGCCACCAGTGCGGCCGCGCTGCCGCAGGTCGCCTCGGAGTCGCAGTTCGAGACCGCGGTCGGCACGGCCGTCAAGGACCTGTTCGCCGACGCCGCCGCGGGTCGCGCGGTGACCACCGACTCCGTCAAGGCGAAGCTGGAGAAGGCCCAGCAGCAGATGCCGGCGGCGTGACCCGACATGACCTCCACCGCTCTGAAGGAGCCGGTGCGTCAGACGTCCCCCGGTGCGGCGCGCGAACCCCGCCGCCGCACCGGGCGGATCCGCCGCATCGGACTGCCGTACCTGCTGCTCCTGCCCGCCCTGCTGCTCGAACTCCTCGTGCACCTGGTGCCGATGGTCATCGGCATCGTGATGAGCTTCAAGGAGCTCACCCAGTTCTACATCCGCGACTGGGGCGGCGCCCCGTGGTCCGGCCTCGGCAACTACAAGGTGTCGGTCGACTTCGACGCGCCCGTCGGCGAGGCGCTGCTGCACTCGTTCTTCGTCACCGTCGGCTTCACCCTGCTCTCGGTCGGGCTGTGCTGGCTGATCGGCACCGCCGCCGCCGTGTTCATGCAGGACACCTTCCGCGGCCGCGGGCTGCTGCGCGCCCTGTTCCTGGTGCCGTACGCGCTGCCCGTCTACGCGGCCGTCATCACTTGGGTGTTCATGTTCCAGCACGACAACGGCCTGGTGAACCACGTGCTGCACGACCAGCTCCACCTCACCGACAAGCCGTCGTTCTGGCTCATCGGCGACAACAGCTTCTACGCCCTGCTGACCGTCTCGGTGTGGAAGGGCTGGCCGTTCGCCTTCCTCATCGTGATGGCCGGCCTGCAGAACATCCCCGCGGAGCTGTACGAGGCGGCCGCCCTGGACGGGGCCGGGATGTGGCAGCAGATCCGCCGCATCACCCTGCCGTCGCTGCGGCCGGTCAACCAGGTGCTGGTCCTGGTGCTGTTCCTGTGGACGTTCAACGACTTCAACACGCCGTACGTGCTGTTCGGCAAGGCCGCCCCGGAGGCCGCCGACCTGATCTCCGTGCACATCTACCAGGCCTCGTTCGTCACCTGGAACTTCGGCACCGGATCCGCCATGTCCGTCCTGCTGCTGCTCTTCCTGCTGGTCGTGACCGGCGCCTACCTGCTGTTCACCTCACGCGGACGGAGGGCCGCCGATGTCTAGCCCCCGCACAGCGACGCCCGGCTCCCCGATGTCACCGCCCCGTTCCTTCCTGTGGACGCGGCGCGTCTTCCTCACCCTGCTCACCGGCTTCGTCCTGCTGCCGGTGTACGTGATGGTCTCCAGCTCGCTCAAGCCGCTCGCCGACGTCACCGGCGAGTTCCGCTGGCTGCCCAGCGAGCTGACCGTCCGCCCGTACATCGACATCTGGTCCACCGTCCCGCTCGCGAAGTACTTCGTGAACTCCCTGATCGTGGCGGGCGCGGCGACCGTCTGCTCGGTGGTCATCGCGGTCTTCGCGGCCTACGCGGTCAGCCGCTACGACTTCCGCGGCAAACGCGTCTTCACGGTCACCGTCCTGTCCACCCAGATGTTCCCCGGCATCCTCTTCCTGCTCCCGCTGTTCCTGATCTACGTCAACATCGGCAACGCCACCGGCATCGCCCTGTTCGGCTCCCGGGGCGGCCTGATCCTGACGTACCTCACCTTCTCCCTGCCGTTCTCCATCTGGATGCTGATCGGGTACTTCGACTCGGTCCCGCGCGACCTGGACGAGGCCGCGCTGGTCGACGGCTGCGGCCCGCTGAAGGCGCTGCTCAGGATCGTGGTGCCGGCGGCGATCCCCGGCATCGTCGCGGTCGCCGTCTACGCGTTCATGACCGCGTGGGGAGAGGTGCTCTTCGCGTCCGTGATGACCAACGACACCACCCGCACCCTCGCCGTCGGCCTCCAGGGCTACTCCACCCTCAACGACGTCTACTGGAACCAGATCATGGCCGCCTCGCTGGTCGTCAGCGTGCCCGTGGTGGCCGGATTCCTCCTCCTGCAGCGCTATCTCGTCGCCGGTCTGACGGCGGGCGCCGTCAAATGACCACCCTCCCGCATCACGAAGGGACTCCCGTGTCCGAACGCATCGACCTCGCCGCACTCCCGCACGACTTCCTCTGGGGCACGGCCACAGCGGCCTACCAGATCGAGGGGGCCGTCGCCGAGGACGGCCGGTCACCCTCGATCTGGGACACCTTCTCGCACACCCCCGGGAAGATCGCGAACGACGACAACGGCGACGTCGCCTGCGACCACTACCACCGCTGGCGCGAGGACATCGGCCTGATGCGCCGGCTCGGCACCAACGCCTACCGTCTGTCCGTCGCCTGGCCACGGGTGATCCCCGGCGGCACCGGCGCCGTCAACCCCAAGGGCCTCGCCTTCTACGACGAGTTGGTGGACGCCCTGCTGGAAGCGGGCATCACCCCGGCCGTCACCCTCTACCATTGGGACCTGCCCCAGGCGCTCCAGGACCGCGGCGGCTGGCCGGAGCGGGACACCGCCCTGGCGTTCGCCGAGTACGCCTCGGCCGTCGCCGAACGCCTCGGCGACCGCGTCAAGCTCTGGGCCACCCTCAACGAGCCCTCCTGCTCCGCCTGGATCGGACACCTGGAGGGCACCATGGCCCCCGGCTGGACCGACCTGACCGCCGCCGTCCGCGCCTCCTACCACCTGCTCCTCGGCCACGGCCTGGCCACCCACGCGATCCGCGCCGCCGTCCCCGGCGCGCAGGTCGGCATCGTCAACAACCTCTCCACCGTCTTCCCCGCCACCGACCGACCCGAGGACCTGGCGGCCGCCCGCCGCCACGACGGCCACGTCAACCGCTGGTGGCTCGACCCGGTGCACGGCCGCGGCTTCCCCGCCGACATGGTCGAGACGTACGGCGTCGAACTCCCCGAGCAGCCCGGCGACATGGAGACCATCGCGGCCCCGCTGGACTGGCTGGGCCTGAACTACTACTTCCCGGCCTACGTCGCCGACGACCCCGACGGCCCGGCGCCGCAGATCCGTTCGGTCCGCCGCGACGGCGTCCCGCGCACCGGCATGGACTGGGAGATCGACGCCGGCGGCATCGAGACCCTGCTGCTGCGCCTCACCGAGGAGTACGGCGCCCGGCGGATCTACGTCACCGAGAACGGCTCGGCCTACCCGGACGTGGTCCGTCCCGACGGCACCGTGGACGACCCAGAGCGCCAGGAGTACCTGGAGCGGCACCTCGCCGCCTGCGCCTCCGCCGCCCGCAAGGGCGCCCCGCTGGCCGGCTACTTCGCCTGGTCGCTGCTGGACAACTTCGAGTGGGCGTACGGCTACGACAAGCGCTTCGGCCTGGTCCACGTCGACTACCGCACCCAGGTGCGCACGATCAAGGGCAGCGGGCACCGGTACGCGGACATCGTCCGCGTCCACCGCGGCCAGACCCGCCGGGCCGCCTGAGACCGCTCGGTACGCCGGGCCGCCTGAGAGCCCCGGCAGGCCGGGCCGCCGCCAGGCCGCCCGGCACGCAAGGCCGTGTGCGGCCCCTGTACGGGGCCGCCTGCGGCGCCCTCGTACGCCGGGCCGTCTGAGTCCGGCCCGGACGACCGGTGGGCGCGGGTGCGGGAGCCCGCCCCCACCGGTTCGCGCCACCCGCTTCCCCGTGAACCAGAAGCCCAGGACTGTCATGCACGCGCCATAAACCGCACCGCCGGATCCCCACCCCACTGAGGAGAGCCGCATGCCATCCCGTATCCCGCGCACCCTGGTCGCCGCTGCCCTGTCCACCGCGGCCCTGCTGACCTCCGGCCCGCTCCTGGCCGCCCCCGCGCACGCCGCCCCGGCGGCCGCCGCCTGGGACACCGACCGCGCGGCCGCCGCGTACGCCGTGAACCCGGCCGCCGTCACCGCCTCCGGCAGCGAGAACGCCGGCACCGCCCCCGGCCGCGCCTTCGACGGCGACGGCGCCACCCGCTGGTCCAGCGACTTCGCCGACGACGCCTGGATCCGCGTGGACCTCGGCACCACCGTCCGCGTCGACCGGGTCGTCCTGGACTGGGAGGCCGCCTACGGCAAGCGCTACGTCCTGGAGGTCTCCAGGAACGGCACCGACTGGATCCCCTTCTACACGGAGACCGACGGCACGGGCGGCTCCGTCACCGCCCACACCTACCCGCAGGAGGTCACCGGCCGCTACGTCCGCCTGCGCGGCCTGGAGCGCGCCACGCCCTACGGCTACTCCCTCTGGAACTTCCGGGTCTACGGCGGCGAACCCGCCCCCGCCTCGGCGACCCGCACCAACCTCGCCCTGAACCACCCGGCGTACTCCGACTACTACCAGCACGCGGGCAACTCGCCGGCGTTCGTCACGGACGGCGGCTGGCCGGCCGACCTGAAGGCCGACAGCACCCGCTGGTCGAGCGACTGGAACGCGGACCGCTGGGTGTCGGTGGACCTCGGCGCGCCGTCGACGATCGACACCGTGGACCTCTACTGGGAGGCCGCGTACGCGGTCGACTACCTGCTCCAGGTCTCGGACGACAACCGCACCTGGCGCACGGTCTACGAGCCGTCGGCCGCGGACATCGCCGCACGCAGGGCGAACGTGAAGTCCCCCGCCGACGCGACGGGCCTGCACGACACGGTGAGACTCCCCTCCCCGGTCACCGGCCGCTACGTCCGCATGCTCGGCAAGGAACGCCGCTCGTTCTACAACCCGGCCCCCGCGACGGCCCAGTTCGGCTACTCCCTCTACGAGTTCCAGGTCTGGGGCACCGGCGGCTCCGCCTCCGCCGCCTACCCGGCGCTCCCGGCCGACCAGCAGGGCGGCTACCGCACCACCTTCTTCGACGACTTCACCGGCGCCGCCCTCGACCGCTCCAAGTGGCGGGTCGTGCGCACCGGCACGGAGATGGGCCCGGTGAACGGCGAGTCCCAGGCCTACGTCGACTCCCCGGACAACATCCAGACCCGCGACGGCAGCCTGCTCCTGAAGGCCAGGTACTGCAAGGGCTGCACGAAGGCGGGCGGCGGCACCTACGACTTCACCTCGGGCCGCATCGACACCAACACGCACTTCGACTTCACGTACGGCAAGGTCAGCGCCCGTATGAAGCTGCCGGTCGGCGACGGCTTCTGGCCCGCATTCTGGCTGCTCGGCAGCAACGTCGACGACCCGTCCGTCTCCTGGCCGGCCTCGGGCGAGACCGACATCATGGAGAACATCGGCTACGGCGACTGGACCAGCTCGGCCCTGCACGGCCCCGGCTACTCGGCGGACGGCAACATCGGCGCCCGCCAGACCTACCCGGGCGGCGGCACCGCGGACCAGTGGCACACCTACGCCGTGGAATGGACCCCGACGGCGATGCGTTTCTACGTCGACGACCGCCTGGTCCAGCAGACGACGCGCAACAAGCTGGAGTCGACCCGCGGCCAGTGGGTCTACGACCACAACCAGTACGTCATCCTCAACCTCGCTCTGGGCGGCGCCTACCCGGCCGGCTGGAACAAGGTGACCAGCCCCTACTGGGGCCTGCCGCAGTCCAGCGTGGACCGGATCGCGGGCGGGGGAGTGCAGGCCGAGGTGGACTGGGTGCGGGTGGAACAGAAGGGCTAGTCCCCGCGGCGGAGGCGGAGGCGGCCCGCTTTCGAGGGTCTCGCCGCTCGCCGCCCGGCCCTCGGACAGGGCCGGGCGGCGCGCTCGACGGCGGGTGGCCTTCGCCACAGTATGCCCATTTTGGATGGATGAGTGCGTATAAGTGGTTCAAAGGGAGGTTGGGCACCTCATGTGGCCAGCCCCCAGAGATTCGAAGACCAAGGGCATGGGAGAAGCGTTTGATTACGGCGCGTAAACGACGGACCAAGCTGGTGGCTGCGGCCGGCGTACTCGGCGGCGTACTCGCAGTCACCGCCCTCGGCGGCACCAGCAGCGCCGCGACCGGCGGCAACGGCGCCGGGGACACCACGCAGACCCAGTCCCAGGCGGGCCGGCCGACCGCGCAGGCGACCGGGCAGCCGACCCCGCAGGCGACCGGGCAGCCGACCGCCCAGGACGCCTCCGACGCCCGAATAACGATCACGCCCGGTCAGGGCGCCCACAACGTGGGGACCAAGGACCCCGTCAAGGTCACCGTCAGCAACGGCAAGCTCACCAGGGTGACCATGACCGCCGTCGCGACCGGCGCCGAGATGCCGGGCACCCTGTCCGCGGACGGCACGTCCTGGAAGCCGGACGGCGGCCTGCAGCGGGCCACGGTGTACCAGATCGCCGCCGAGGCCGACGATGCCCAGGGCCGCGCGGCCACCGGCAACGCGACGATCACCACGGTCTCCCCGGCCAACGACTTCCTCGGGCACGTCGGCCCCCAGAACGGCTCGACCGTCGGCGTGGGCATGCCGGTGACGGTCACCTTCGACAAGGCGATCGCCGACAAGGCCGCCGTGGAGTCCAAGATCCAGGTCAGCTCCAGCAGCGGCCAGCGCGTCGTCGGCCACTGGATGAACGACGGCCGTCTGGACTTCCGCCCCGAGACCTACTGGAAGCCCGGCTCCACCGTCACGGTCAGGCAGAACCTCCAGGGCGTCCTGAGGACGGTCACCTTCAAGATCGGCCGGAGCCAGGTCAGCACGGTCGACGCCAGGACGAAGCAGATGACCGTCGTACGGGACGGCAAGACGATCAAGAACATCCCGATCTCGTCCGGCAGCGCCGAGCACCCGACGTACAACGGCCAGATGGTCATCTCCGAGAAGTTCCGGCACATCCGGATGAACGCCGCGAGCGTCAACCTCACGGAGAAGGACGGCAAGCCCTCGTACAACATCGCGGCCGTGCCCCACGCCATGCGCCTGACCGACTCGGGCACCTTCATCCACGGCAACTACTGGGGTGCCGACTCGGTCTTCGGCAAGGTCAACACCAGCCACGGCTGCGTGGGCCTCAAGGACGTCAAGGGCGGCGGCGACGGCAAGCAGCCCGCCGCGTGGTTCTTCGACAACTCGATGACCGGTGACGTCGTGATCGTCAAGAACTCCCAGGACAAGACGACGCTGGCCCCGGACAACGGCCTCAGCGACTGGAACATGCCCTGGAGCGAGTGGGTCGCGGGCGGCGCGGCCAGCTGACGCCAGGCCGTGTGACCCGCCCCTGATCGTCAACCCCCACCGCCAGGCGGCGGCCGACCTCGTGTCGGCCGTCGCCTGCGTCGTTCTCCCGGCCCCCGGGTACGGCCGCGTCTGCCGGAAATCTTCACAGCCGACATGTGGCGCACAACGGACCTGACGCGGCCCTGCCCCGGCCGGGATTGCTAATTTGACCGGGCACCGGATCGTCCGCAAGGGGGAAGGGGATCCTGTCATGGCATGGGACGAGTGGGAGCATCTCAAGGCCCAGGCGGCCGGGCGGGGGCAGACCCACATGCGGCTCAACCACGTGCCGCCGGACGGCGGTGGCGGCGCGGGTTCCGGGGACCTTGTGGTGTACCAGGACGATCTCGGCGCCGTGGGCCACGAGGCGAGCATCCTCTACGACGACGTGAAGAGCCAGGCCGACATCGCCGGCACCGGCAACGGCTCGACGGCGCAGGCCGCCGCCGACCTGAAGTCGCACGGCTTCCAGACCGGCAGCGCCCTGGAGACGACCGTCGAGATGTGGACGTCCCAGGTCAAGGCCGTCCTGCAGGCCTGCGCGCACATCTCCGACCACCTGGACTACACCCGGAAGCGGCACGCGGAGGACGACGCCAAGATCGGTACCGTGCTCCGCGGCAGCGACGGCTCCGCCACGTCCGTGTCCCAGCTCAACGAGTACTTCAAGTAGGGGGACCGCCGATGGCTCTCACCTTCACGGACCTCGTCGAGGCCGACCTCGGCAAGCTCGCGAACGCCGTCTCGGACTGGAAGAAGGCCGTCGACGGCCTGAAGAAGTCGGCGGAGAACGCTCGCACCGGGATGCAGGGCAAGTCGGACTCCGCGCGGTGGGCCGGCGTCAACGCCGCGGTGACGAGGGAGTTCGTGGCCAAGACGGCCAAGGAGATATCCGACCTCCACACCGAGGCCAACAGCATCTACCAGGTCCTCGACGACGGACACACCGAACTCGACTCCCTGCAGCAGCAGATGAAGACCGCCGTCCACGACGACGCACCGGCCCTCGGCATCCGGGTCGAGGACATCGGCGGCGGAAGGGTCCGCTGCTTCTTCCCGCACGTGCGCGGCGACACCGACGAGCGCACCCAGGACGAGCTGGACAAGCGGCAGGAGCTGGAGGACCGGATCAACCGGATCCTCGCCCACGCCGCCGAGATCGACGCCTCGGTCGCCCGCGCACTGGCCAAGAGCCATGGCGGCGACCCGTTCGACGCGGGCCACGCCAAGTACGAGTCCCTCAACGACGCCGAGGCCGAGCGCGCCGTCGAACTGGCCCGCAAGGGCGACAAGATGTCCGACGCGGAGCTACGCGAACTCAACGAGCTCCTGCGCTTCAACTCGGCCGAGGAGGCCGGGGAGTTCGCCACCGAGTTCTACCAGGGACTCGGCGGGCCGGAGAAGACCCTCCAGTTCTACGCCGCGATGTCGATCGACGGCACCGACGGCGACGCGACCAAGACCCGGCTCGACGCGGTACGGGACCTGCAGAAGGTCATGGGCTACACGCTCGCCAACGCCACGGACCCCGACCACAAGTACCACCTGCCCGACGACTGGGGCGCACAGTTCCGGCGCCTTGGCACCCAGCGGATCGGCTGGCAACCGGGCCAGTGGAACAAGCCGTACGGCTACCAGGTGCTCGGCGGCCTCCTCCGCTACGGCGACTACGACCCCCGGTTCATCAACCCCATCGCGGAGCACATCACCCAGCTCCACAAGAAGGACCCGTACTTCTTCCTGTCCAATAAGCCTGCGGGCAGCCCGGACACATACGGTTTCAACCCTTCCGGCAAGCTCGGTTCGGGCAACGACCCTTTGAACAGCGTCCTGGAGGCGCTCGGCCACAGTCCCGAAGCCGCGGAGAAGTTCTTCACCGGAACGCCGACTGCGTACAACGAAGACGGGACGGCGAAGAAGGGCGGTGACCCCGGCTTCACCTCGTACCTCGACCTCTTCACCGACAAGGACTTCGAGTGGACGGTCGATACGAACGCGGCGAACGTCCTGGCCGACGAGGACAAGACCAAGGCGGCCCTGACCTTCGGCCCTGAGGCACTCGGCCACGCACTGGAGGCGGCGACCACCGGCCGACCGTACGACGGCGACGCCTCCGCCGCTGCAGTTCAGCACACCGACGCGCAAGCGCATCTCGTGAGCGACATCGTCAACAAGTTCGGAGGCGACCCGGAACTCATCCGGCACAACGAGAACGGGGATCTGGACGGAGAGGAGACAGGTCCGCTGTACGGGCTGCGTGGAAGCCTCGGCGACATCACCGCCGAGTACATGGGCGACTTCCAGCGAGCCATGTACGACGAGGACCCCAGCAGCGATCTCTTCCCGTCGTTCGGCGCCGCAGCCGACCTCGACGCGAACAACGTCACCCGCTTCCTGGGTGAGGTGGGGCAGGACCCCGACGCCTATGCCGCCATCACCACCGCACAGCAGACGTACACGACCGACGTCGTGGACCACGTCATCAACGACCCCACCCACTCGACGGCATCGCTGGACGGGCGTGTGGGTGCGGCCGTCGCCCCCGGTTCGGCGATCGCCGGCATTATGAGCGACGCCCGGGCTCATGCGATCTACCAGTACCACACTGCTTCCGACACGGAATTCAACGAGGCTGCGGCCGAGAAGCAGAAGTGGGTGAACCGCATCCTGGGCATGGGTCTGGAGAAGGTCGGTGAGCGCGTCCCCATCGCCGGTGCCCCTCTCGAATGGGCCTCGGAGGACATCCAGGAATCCATCATGAAGAGCATCGAGCAGGACACTTCGACCGAGGCTGAGGCGCAGGCCGGCTCGGACTACAGCAGCGGTCGTGCGGCAGCTCTGGACTCCGCCCGGTCCGCCGTCGATCATGCTCTGCTGAACAACAACACCATCGACCCCGACACCGCCGACGATCTCAGAAGAGCCGCGCGCACATCGGCGGCTCTCAGCCACTCCGACGGCGCGCAGTGGAAATCGGAGAGTAGCAAGCATTGAGATCCTCGTCGCATGTCAGATTCGGCATCCTGCTCCTCGTCGCTGCGGTGACGGTGGTCGGCTGTTCTTCGGAGACGCACGGGCAGGACTTCACCGTTCCGAAGGCCCTCTGCGGGGTATCCGTACCGGCCGGTGCGCTGGCACAGCTCCTGCCTCAATCAGGTGAGCGGCTCACTGTGGAGCGTCGTGGAAGCCTCGACGACGGCTCCGCCCTGTGCGGTGTCAAGGTCGACGAGGACACGGTGCTGCAAGTGAGCGGAGAACGTATCAACGCCGGTGAGTCGGCGCGGCACATCCTGCGCAGCCGCCTTCTGGTCCAGGAACAGAAGTCCGCGAACGGCAACTCGATCGCCTATGTCGATCATGCGGCCGTGTCCGTGATCCAGTGCCGTGGCGCCGATGTCGAGGAGGAGGACGTCAGCACCTTCGTCAAGGTGCTGAAGCCCGCTCGCCCGAATGAGTCGGCGATGAAGGAGCTGATCCAGGGATACACGGCATCGCTGAAGAAGCAGCAAGTGTGCAAGCGGGCCTCTTGAACAGCGACCACGGCGGCCGGGTGGGAGGTCCGGGAGGTCCGGAAAATGGGGCAGCCGGTTCGGACCCTGGTCGGCTGCGGCGGCCGTCGGAGTGCTCGCCGTGGCCTGTGTGGTGGCGTGGCAGTTGTGGCCGTCCGAGGATTCCGACGTCGCGGTGCCGGCGCGCGTCTGCGACGAGGCCCTTCCCGGAGCAGATGTCGCGGCCCTGCTGCCGGAAAAGGGCAAGCAGTTCACGCAGTGGCACACCGGTGTCCTCAACCCGGAGCATCCGTACGCCCGGAAGGCGCCCGGCACCTGCAAGGTGTACGGCGGCGGCGAGGCCGTGAGGATCGAGCACAGCCTGTACGCCAAGGCGGACTACACCATGGAGGACGTGGCCCGCGACGCGAGTGCGCCGGGCGCCACCCGGATCACGCTCGGGGAGGCCGAGGGTTTCCACAAGGGGGACACCACCTCCCTCTTCGCCGACTGCTCCGCCGGGCAGGACAAGGCCGTGGTGGAGGTCGACATCACGTACCGGAAGACCTCCGACCCGGCGGTGATCCAGAAGATGGCCTCGCTCGCCGCCGACACCCTGCGGCTGGAGGCCCGGAAACTGTGGGACTGCGCCGGCGCGGACAGCCTGCCGGCCGGGACGCCGCGGGTCGGCTGAGCGGGGATGTCGGAAGGCGGCGAAGGTTGAAGTCCTCCTGGTGCGTCGCGCGTGGCATGTTGCTGCTCTGCGTCGCCGCGGTCACGGTCGTGGGATGTACTGCACAGGAGCCGGACCACCGGTTCATCGTGCCGAAGGCCCTCTGCGGAGTGACCGTTCCGACCGATGCGCTCTCTCAACTCCTGCCTGCCTCCGGCGAACGGCTCACTGTGGAGCACACCGGAAGTCTCGACGACGGTTCAGCGGTATGCGGTGTCGAAGTCGACGAAGCCACGGTGCTGCAGGTGAGCGGCGAACGCATCGACCCCGGCGACTCGGCGCGGCACATCCTGCGAAGCCGGCTCATGATGCAGCCGGAGAAGTCCGCGCAGGACGGTTCCATCGCGTATGCCGAGAGCGCCGCCGTGTCGCTGATCAAGTGCCGCGGTGCGCACGCCGAGGAGGACATCAGCACCCTGATCAAGGTGCTGGAGCCCGGTCGCCCGGACGAGCCGGCGATGAAGGACCTGATTCTGGGCTACACGGCTTCACTGAAGGGACAGCGACCGTGCGAGCCTTCCGAAGGCTGACCATGGCGGCTGGGTGGAGCGGTGTTTCCTGGGCCGCAGGACCGTGGCATCGATGCGCAGCCGCCCGTCACATCTCGTAGATCTGGCTTTCCGCTGAGTTATGTCGTTGACTCTGTCAACGACTTTGTTACGCGCTACCGGCGGAGACAGTGCGCCTGGCGCGGGCCCTGGCCGATGGTGGGAACGCCGGCGAGGTGGTGAACGCCCGAGCGGAACGTTTCACCGACTCCGTCCGTCGGGCTGGATCGGACCAGGCCACCTCCCCGCGCATCGTCCGGGCCGTCCGGCACTTCGCGGGCAACGTGACACCCGGCGCCACCGTCTTCGACCCAGCCTGCGGTATCGGCACTCTGCTGCTCGCGGTCGGACCCCCAGATTCGGAGGCAGGGCGAAGCCGTCGCCCGAGTAGGTAAGCCGGACCGACTTGTTCCGGTACTCCAGCAGGAAGTACAGCTCCCCGAAGACCTTCGCCAGGTTGGCCCGATTGATCTCGTCAATGATCAGGAAGTGCGGGATATGCCGGTTGCCCTCACGAGAGGCGAGGTCGGCCAGCTCGCGCAGTGGCCCGGCGGTGAGCCGGAAGGCGACCTCCCGGGTCTGCGGGTCCTCCTGGGGCCGGAATCCCTCGAAGAAGTCCTGGTAGGCGTATGAGGGATGGAACTGCACCAGCTTGACCTGCTCGGGACCGCCGCCGAGGAACTCGGCGAGCTTCAGGGCGAGATAGGTCTTGCCGGTGCCGGGCGGCCCGTAGAACACCGGCTGCCGTTCGTCCCAGAGCAGATCACGGTCCTCACGCAGCCAGTCCGCGTCGTGCACGAGGAGCTCGGTGGCCAGCTCGTCCGTCGGCTCGGGCAGTTCGAGCTCGCGGCGGGCGGCCACCACCTGTATCTCCTCGGTGGGGTCGCGGTCCATGGCCTCGACTTCCTCGGCCAGTTCCTGGTCACTGATGCCGAGCCCGTCCACCAGGGCATGGACGGAGGACAGGTCGACCACGTCGTGCTGGACCGAGAGCTTCTGCTGCAGTTCCTCCGGCAGTTCGTCGTACGGCTAGCCGTACGGCTGCCATTCCACCGGTCGCTGCAGATTGGAACGCCGGCCATCGGGCTCGTTCTGCTCTGCCCCACCGGTGATCTCGCCGAAGTACAGTCGGCCACCGGAGATGGTGCAGACTGTGTCACCGGGCTTCATCCGGGACAGGAACGCGTGGACCTCTTCCGCCAGTTGCTGCTTCTGGCTGTACGTGGCGGTGGATTCGTAGTCCTCCTGGATCAGAATGCGCAGCTGATCCTTGCTGATGCCCTGCTCCACACCTTGGCGCAGCCGCGAGGCAGCGAGAGTGACGCGTCCCTCGGGTAGCCACATCCGCTGTACGAGGTCGAGCCCGCTCACGTTCGAACCGCGAACCAGCCAGGGGCGGTGCAGCCTCTCGGTCAGGAGTGGGGGAGCCTGGACGCCTGGCCCTACGTCAGCATCGACGAGGACGACCGGACGGGCGAGACCTCCGACGGGGAGACCCTCCGGATCAGCCTCGAAAAGCGCCGCAAGTTCAAGAAACTCCTTGTCTACGTGTACATCTACGAGGGCGCGGCCGACTTCCGCAAGCTCGGAGGTGTCGTCACCGTGAGCGCACCGAGCGGCATCTGGCGCATCCACCTCGACGACTCCCCGGCCGGTGCCACGGCGTGTGCCATCGCGCTGCTGACCCCGGGGCAGGACACACTCGAACTCCGACGCGAGGTCCGCTGGTTCACCGCGCAACCGTGGCTGTCGAACCAGCAGCTGATCGACCAGGCATACGGCTTCGGGATCGAGTGGGTCCCGGGCAGCAAGCCGCCGTTGTGAGCCGGTGCCGGCCCGACGTGGGTTCTGGCCGAGCGGCCGCAGCAGCCACCTCACGGCAGCGCGGCGCGTATCCACGCGCTCGCCTGCTCCGGTGGGGCGTGTGTGTCGATGCCGAGCACGTGGATCACGCCCAGGCCGCGTTGAGGGCTCCCGATCCGTAGGGTGCGGCGGACGAACTCGCCCGGCTGGGGATGGACGATGACCGCGCTCGGCGCGTCGGCGGGGGTGTAGCCCGCGCTGTAGGTCAGGAGCTGGTGAATGTCGCCCGCGCTCACGCCGTGGCGGTCGTAGCGCTTGTACTTGGCGTCGATGGGCAGCAGGGCGTGCTGGTCCGTGCCGGGGGCGGGCAGGCTGAGCAGAAGGTCGGGGCGGAACGTCGAGGTGCTGCCGAGGTCGCCGCGGACGGTGATGCCGGTCCCTCCGTTACTGGGGACCGGGCGGCCTCCGCGCGGCACTGCTGCCTCGGTGGCGAGCCGCCGGACGACGGCTTCCCAGAGCGCGGGCATGGCCAGTAGGAGGCCGCCTGCCGTGGTGCCGTCGTCGGTTAGCAGGTCGGTCACGCCTCCGCCGCGCAACAGCAGGCGGGCCCACGTGTGGGCGGGCCGGTAGCGGGCGTTGAGGCGCGTGTACTGAGTGCGTTCGAGTGCGCGCAATGCGGCGGCCGGCGTGCCGGGACGCGGGAACGCGTCGGCCGCGTCATGCAAACCGCGGGCGAGTCTGGAGTCGGTCGTCAGACTGAGCGCGGCCTTCAATGCCGTTCCCAGGGTGCGATTGTCCCATATGTCCGCCTCTCTGTCGAAGGTACGGACATGCAATTGATCCAGTTGCCCGAAGCGGCGGGTGACCTGCGCGGCGACGTCCAGGCGCCCGCGCAGCACCGGTTCAAGGCTCTGACGAGGGACGTAGTCCCTACGTAGCCCCTCCCGCAGAAGCATCTCGCACTCCTCCAGCAGCGCGGCGGCCACGAGGTCGGCATAGCCGTCAGGGGAGGTGGACCAGCGCCTGGCCGCCGCCGGGACAGCGGTGTGGAGCGCGTAGGCGAGCCAGGCCATGAGCTGCTCGCCCGGGATCGCGAACTTCGGTCTGATGACCAGCCGCACGCGGTCCAAGGTCAGTACGCCGACTGTGGCCTCGGCCTTGAGCCGCCACCCCGCGCGGGCCGTTGTCAGGGTCAGACAGCCGCGTGCCTGCAGGGCATACAGCCGATCGAGGTCGTGAGCGGTGAGCTGGTCTGGACCCAGCTCGGCTGACTCGTACTCGCCGAGCCGGACCTCGGGGCGGCGGTCAGGCATCAGGGCCCGTCGTGTCGCTCGTGAATTCGGTGGCCAGCGCGTCGGCGAGGTCCTGGGGGGACATGAGCACGGGCCGTCCGGTGTCCTGGTCGACCAGGCCGCCGAGGATGCGGTGCAGCAGGTCGGCGCGGCCGAGGCAGTAGTCCTCCAGGAGCGGCACCACCTCGTGGTGAAAGGCGGCGGCCAGATCCTCCTCGGTGGCGATCGGCTCCCCGTCGCGCATCAGGTAGGCGTGCCCTATCTGGTGATCGGAGTCGAGGTGGTGAGCGATACGGCCGTTGAGGGACTCGAAGAAGGCCGCCAGGTCGAGCGGGCCGACGGTTCCCGACACGGCGTCCGGGTCGGGACCCACGGGCAGGAAGGCGAAGCGGCGGCGCACCGCGGCGTCCAGGTGGCTGATGCTCCGGTCCGCCGTGTTCATCGTGCCGATGATGCGGACGTTCGGCGGCACGGAGAAGCTGCGCTTGCTGACCGGCAGGTCGACGGGCAGGTTCCGCTTGTCGAGTTCGAGGAGAGTGATCAGTTCACCGAAGATCCTCGGCAGGTCGCCGCGGTTGATCTCGTCGATGATCAGGAGGAAGTCCTGGTCGGGATTGCCGGCGGCTCGGCTGCAGAGCGTGTGGAACAAGCCGTCCGTGAGGCCGAGGGTGAGCCCGGAGCCCTTGGCGTCAAGGTCCGGTTTGAAGCCCTCAACGAAGTCCTCGTACCCGTACGACGGGTGGAACGTGACCAGCCTGATCCGGTCGCCGCTCAGCACCTCGGCCTGCGCCTGCGTACGTCGCTCCGGTTGCGAGCCGTCGAGTACGTCGCCGTGGCCGGCCAGAGCGAGGGCGGCGCCGAGGGCGAGCCGTGTCTTGCCGGTGCCGGGCGGCCCGTGCAGGATGACCTGTCCTTTGCGCTTGAGGGCGTCCAGGACTGTCTGCACGTCCTCGGGGAGGGCCACGGAAGCGGCTGACTCCGCGGGGTTCCTGTTCGACATCGAGTCAGGCCGGTGGCCGATTATCCTCGCGAACAGAGCGGGATCGACTTTGGCGAAGGTGGAACGCCACTGCTGAGGCTCGGGCAGCCTTTGCGCGTGGGAGACGTCCCAGTTGACGGGAACGACGTGCTGGAACTCTTTGCGTCCCGAGTCCTCGAAGCGGTAACTGCCGCTGACCGTGCCCGTGGCCAAGACTTCGTCCACTCCTCTGTTGGCCACGATACGGTCGCCCTCTTCCAGATCACGGAAGGCCAGCAGCCGACGGGCGAGGGTCAAACTGCCCCCACGCTTGCCGGGCCAGTGTGTGTCCAGCGCCTGCTTCAGATCCGTGTCGCTCTGGTAAAGGGCGAGGTCCCCGAGCTCATCCCAACCGACGCAGATGAACCCGCCTTCCCGGCACTCGTTCCACAGCCTGCCCCGCTCGCCCGGTGCGATCTTCCAAATGGTGCGCTGGTGCGGTCTGGGGTCGAACCGTTCGTAAAGGAAGTGCATCACCTCCTGTCCCGTCCAGCCCTCGAACTCCTCGCGTGACCGGACGAGTTCCAACAGACGCCGATTGCTTTGCCAGGCCGGTGCGTCACCCAGGGCGGAACCGCCCAACCGGACGATGAATCGGCGTAGGTGCTCACCTGCATTGATGGGCAGAAAGTGCTCAGGGAAGTAGGTCGCCAGCGACTTCGTCACCAAGGCCGGACCAAAGCGCAGCGCGCCGAGGTCGTCCAGCGCCTCGAAATCGCCCGCCCCTACAGCATCGAAAGCCTGTACGAACTGTGCCCGCAATTCCCTCCAGGCGTCCTGAGGGTCCATGCCACGCAAAGAAGCTGCCAGGCGCCACTCGCCCGAGTTATGGCGGTACATGATGTGCTTCGCGGCGCTGCCGCCCTTGATGCTGCCGAGGTTCGGAGTGAGGAACTCGAGCAGCCGGCAGTACGTCGGTTCCGACCCGCTGGGCGAGGACTGCCCGAGGGCGTAGCGCTCGAGCGGCAGCGTCTTCCATTCCTCCAGCGGGAACTGGGACAGCACCCGCCTGCGCTCCTCCTCAGCGGCCGATTCCACCTTCGCGACAGCTGCCCGGTCGAACTGCTTTGCCGCCGTACGCACATCCACCCCATCTGCCATGCCGCCATGATGCCGGAAGGCCGAGAACTCGCCACCCGATGTCGGTACGCGGATGCTTCCGGAACCCGACGCGCGACCTCGGCCGTGTCGTGGGCCGGGCCTCGGTCGCCAGTCCGGTTCGGGTCCTGGAGGAGCCGGTCGTCTTCGGTGAGCGCAGCTTCACGGAAGGATGCCGGCTGGGGCCTGACCCGGTTCCGCGAAGGGCTCGTGCTGCGTGACCTCGTACCGCGCCTGTCGGTGTTCCCCGACCCGGCGACGTGGAGCGTGCGCATGCGGCGGGCTTCACTGACTCTGCCGCCGGGTGACGCCGAGTTGCTGCGTACGGAACTGGAGCCGTTCCTGTCGCCGTACGAGGAGGCGGCCGAGAGCTACCGCTGGGAGCCGGTGACCGGCTGAGGCGCCACACCCGCCGCGGGGGCCGCGGGTCACTCGGCTCCGGCGGCCGCCAGGTGCTCGCGCATCAGGGCAGCGATGTCCGTGGTGTCTCCCGTCGCCGGCAGACGCCACGGCATCTCGTCGCCGTTCTCCATCACGAAGCTGCTCATGAAACGCACGCTGGCAGGTGAGGGGACGTATGAGTCCCGGAGCCACACGGCGAAGGCGGCCGCTTCGTCGGGCGTCGCCTCGATGACGCTGATGTAGGCGTAGTCGACGGTCGGCATCGCTGACGTACCGGTGAGGTGGACGTCCGGGGCTACCTCGATCTCGAAGTCCAGGACCGGGAAGTCGCGCAGGCCGGAGGTGTTCGCCTCCAGGAAGGCGCCCGGGAAATCCCGTTCCAGCGCATCACGGAAGGTTTCCAGGCTCGCCTGCCAGGCCGCTGGGTTGTCCGCGGGCGGAGCGAAGACGAAGTTCGACCGCTGGTTGTACTCGGTTGTCACAGAAGTCCTTCGCTCTCAGGGTACGTACCGCGCGGAACCGCTGACACCGTTCATGGCGATCATCGATTCCCAGTAGACGGCGCTGTCCTTGCCGTTGGTCACGATCTCAAGTCCACGGATCTCCGAGTTGGCGGGATTGGCCATCGCGCTCTTGTACCGCCGCAGCTCCCGCTCGTCACCGCCGTACATCCCGTCGATCAGCGGGTCGAACCTGAGTCTCCCCTTGTCGTCCACCTTCACCGGCTTGGCCAGGGTCTCATTGACCCGCTCGATGCTGCGAAAGCTGCGCTTCTTGCAGTTCGGGTCGTGCACGTGCTTGGCCTCGACCAGGTACCCGTCGACCGGACGTATGCCGTCCACCATGAGACCACGCTGACGTCCTGCGAGGGGAACCTCACGCTCCGGGTATCCCGCCACGCGCAGCTGGTAGGCGTTGTTCGGGTTCGCGGCTCCACCGCCTCCGGCGAAGCCGCCCGTGTTGAGCGAGTTGAGCCAGGTCCGGAAGCGTTGCTGCTCGGCAGGTGTGAGCAGACGGGTGGTGCCGGGCTCCGGGGCGATGGGGTCCTGTGCGGGTATGGACGGATCCACCCTGCTCGCCATCGGCACGAGTCCGGGTACCTGTCCGCGGAACGAGGCGAGGGAGACCGGTAGCGGCACACCGCCCGGCACCGGCACCGGCAGGAGAGGGGGGAACGGCAGCCCGGGTGGGTCGTACGAGCCCTGGGGGAGTTTGACCCGGCGCTCGGACTCGTCGAGGGCGTGGGCGACGTTGCCGAGGCGGTGGATCCACACGTCGCCGAGTACGGCGTCCAGCAGTCCGCCGTCGTCGCCGTTGCCGCCGAACATCGGCTGGTCCCAGGGCATGTCGACATGGAACGGGTCCGTCCGGTCCTGGATGATCTTCCGCTTGGCCGCCTCGACGTGGTCGGCGTACTGGTCGCAGGCCTTGGCGAGCTGTGTGCAGGCGGCCACGAGGTTGGCCACCAGGGTCTCGTCCTGCTGGGCCTGGTCCGGGGGTTCGGCGAAACCGACGAAGCCGGCGAAGTAGCGGCGGAACGCGTCCGCGGCCTCCCCGGAGTGCGCCTTGTCCGCGGTGTGGGCGTAGGCCTGCGCATCGTGCATGAAGCGCAGCATCATCTTGCCGCCCGCCCGCCAGGAGCCGGCCACGTCACGCAGCTTCTCCGGCGAACCACGGAAGCGGTCGCTCATACCGGCGGGCGCGTACTGGTCGTACCAGGCGGTGTCGCCGACGACCTCCGGAAGTTCCTGCCCGAGGCCCAGGAAGCTCTCCGTGCAGTCCGCACCGGGATCGCCCATGCCTGCTGTCAGGTCGACCTGCTTCTCCAGGATGGCCGAGGCGATGTGGCTCTCGCGTGCCATGAACTCGCGGACGTTCCGCATCAGCCCCTTGCCGGTCTCACCCATCACGTAGGCGCTGAAGCCCATTTTGTCGAGCGTGGTGGCCGCCGCCGACTTGTACACCTTCGCGAAAGCCCGCCCCGCGTCGTCGTCCCCCGCCATGCCGTGCTGACGGTCCAGCTCGTGAAAGAGCGCGATGGCGGTGTCACGGGTGCCGACCATGACTGTGCCCACCATGCCCATGGACGCCTTGATCATGCCCTCGGCGATGACCTTCAGGTCCGGTGGCAGCCCCACACGAATCTCCTCACGTCTAATGGCCCCGCGACACAGGCCAGTTGAACGTCTTTTCTACCGCACAGATATTCGCAGGGCTCAGCGGCACCACGGAGGGGCCCTACTTCAGTCCGGGGCCCCGGGGACCGTGGTCAGTTCCGCCCAGACAGTCTTGGCACCGGGCGGACACGGCGCCGTGCCCCAGCGGTCGGCCAGAGCGGTCACCATGAGCAGGCCACGACCCGACTCCGCGTCCGGGGGTGCGGTGGGGTCTGCGGTGGGGGAGGGGAGGCGGTCACCTCGCGCGTCCGTCACGGCGATCCGCAGTAGGCCGGCCGTCGGGTTGAGATGGAGTGTCATGCGGAAGTCGCGGCCTTGGACGCGGCCGTGCAGTGCCGCGTTGGCGGCCAGTTCGGCGACGATCTGCTCCGCGCGCTCGGCCACGGATGGGGGGATCTGCCAGGTCTGGAACTCCGCGGCAGCGAGCAGGCGGGCGAGCCGTGCGCCGCGGCGGGTGGACGACAGTTGCTGCGCGAACGTCCGGGCTGTGGTGGGGGAGTGGGGCGTGCTCACGTTCATGGGGACATGGGACGGCGTGCGCCAGGAGCGAGGCCCGTACGTTGAGTCAGCGTACGGACACGTTCGGTGGACGGTACGAATCGGGTCTGGCCACTCTGGGTGTTGTCGATCAGGGGGAACTGACGCGTGTGCACCTGGAGGTGGGCCTCACATGACGACCGACAACCTCGACTCGGCGGCCGGCGTGGAGGACGAGCGGGAGCCGGACCCGTCGGACAGTCTGCGCACGTTCGGGGCGGTGGTCCAGGCGTTGCGCGAGCACGTGGGGCTGAGCAGGGTGGAGTTCGGGGAGATGGTTCGCTTCTCGAAGCACACGGTGGAGTCGGTGGAGTTAGGACGGCGGATGCCGGACGCGTCGTTCGTGGAGCGGGCTGAGGAGGCGCTGGGTAACACGGGGGCGTTGCGGCACTCGGCCAGGTTCCTGACTCGGGGGGAGGCGGGGCTGGCGGCTTGGTTTCGGCGGTGGGCTCGGCTGGAACGGCGGGCGGTGAGCCTGGCCTGCTGGTGCGGATCAGAGGAGCTTTATGAACATTTCCGAACTCAACTGGTTCAAGTCCAGCTACAGCAGCGCACAGGGTGATGACTGCGTGGAAGTGGCCGTCACCGAACAGGGCGTCCACGTACGTGACTCCAAGGATGCGATGTGCACCCCCTTCGCCGTGAGTCGGGACGGCTGGTCGCGCTTCCTGGACTTCCTCGCGGGGTGCTGAAGGCGACGCGCCACGGTGGTAGCCCGTAGGCGCATGCCACCGTGACGCGTGAACCGGCTTGTCGCAGTTGAGGGTGTAGTCCGGCTGTGCCCCTGGCTGACGATCAGCGCTCACTCAGCCTTCCTCGCCGCGCTCCTCCTCGCCTCCGCGCCGACGGCGCACTCGCTCGGCGATCTCGCTGGAGAGTTTGCCTTGACTGAGTTAGCACGGTCGAGGGTCTCGTTGCTGAGGCTTCTGGCGGCATCGACGCTCTTTGATCCTGTCTCGAGCGCCTTGTCCTTCACCACCGCGGCCGCGTCCACCCATCGTCTTGCCAGTTCTCTCTGCTCAGCAGTCTGGAGAAGAGAGCCCCTCGGCTGAAGCCGCAGTTGTACACGTCCCAAGCCGTCAATGGCCGCTATCGCACCCTGGATCTCGCCCGCCCGGGCATCGTCCTGGTCCACCGTGCGAGTGCGAAGGGGCTGGGATTCGACACCGTCGTCATTCCTGACACGCACACCGACGCCGCCACCGACCCCACGTCGTCCGCGCTGCGCATGACGTACTACGTCCTGGCCACCCGGGCCCGGCGCGAACTGCACTTCGCATACGAGGGGGGAACGGAGCCGCCTCTGCTGGCCCAGGTGACGCCGGGGGTGTTGATGCGAGGCTGAATCCCGAGCCTTGTCCACCGGTCGTGACGCAGGTCAGGGCCACGGGTGGTGAGAAGTCGTCGTCCGTGTGGCGTCGACCGCTCCGCCCCCCGCCTACTCCGGCGGCGTAGGCGTCTCCGCTGTCCGGTACATCGCCTGGACGTCCAGTTCCAGTTGTACGGTCGGGCCGACCACCGCGATGCCGCGGGCCAGCATGGAGCGCCAGTTGAGGGTGAAGTCCTCGCGGTGCAACTCCGCCTTCGCCAGGGCCGCGCAGCGGAGTTCCTGTTCGTAGCCGCCGTTCACCGTGCCGAGGTAGGTCGTGTCCAGGCCCACGGAGCGGCTGGTGCCGTGCATGGTGAGGGTGCCGTTCAGGGTCCAGCGGGAGCCGCCGCGGTAGACGAAGCGGTTGCTGGTGAAGTCGATGTACGGGTAGCGCTCGACGTCGAGGAAGTCGGCGGAACGCAGGTGGTTGTCGCGGGTCCTGTTGCCCGTGGCGATGCTGGAGGCGTCGATGCGTACCGAGACCTGGGAGTCGGTCACGTCCGGGGTGACGCGGATGCCGCCGGTGAAGCGGGTGAAGCGGCCGTGGACGTGGGCCATCCCGACGTGCTTGGCGATGAACCGGATCGCGGTGTGCGGCGGGTCGAACAACCAGGTCCCGGCCGGGGGAAGGTCGAGCTGGCGGGCCGGCAGGAGCGCGACGCGAGCCGGGGGGAGCACGGCGCCGGCGGCTATGTCGACGTTGCTGCGGGCCGGGGTGAGGCCTTCCGCCGAAGTCATCACGCTGTACGCGCCGGGCGGCAGTGCCGCCATGAACAGGCCGTACGGGTCCGTGGTGCCACGCGCGACCACGCGGTGGCTGTCCAGCGCGGTCACCGTGATCTCGGCACCGGGCATCGGCTGCCCCATGGGATCGACGACCTCGCAGCCGTACGCGCCCGCACCGGCCGGCAGGGGCACCGGCATGCCCGGCGCGGCATCGGAAGCGTCGCGGGAACGCCGACGCCGGAGCAGTCCGAGGGCCATGCTGTTCACCTTTCCTCGCACGTGTCACGACCGCAGGGCCCGTGCCTGAGCCGGCGTCCCGCGGTCGCCGAGACGCACCTGTGGCTGGTTGCAGGCGCGACGAAGTCAACTGTTCAACGATCATAGGCAGACGGCGTGAGGTCGTTCGCCGCCGAGGTCGGTGCACGGAATGGTCGTCTGGTGTGCCGGATCTCCGGTAAAACGCCGTGATCACGGGCCGTACGGTCGCTGCCGGCTTCTTTCGCTTTGCATCGGTGCTGTGGTGAACACCACCCGGAACGGGACAGTGTTCACGTGCGGTTCGCCGTTCCCTCACGAGGCCCACACGCCCGTCGGGTCTCCGGCGGCCGTGTCGCCGGCCGTCCGCCGGCTCAACCGGATTTCGATGCCGTACGTACCTCCCGGCGTGGAAGGATCGCTCACCGTGAGCGCTACGGAGATTCACCCAGTCATGTCTGCCATGTCCGCGAACCGCTTCGTCCTGCGCCGGGCCGGAGCCGTCGTCGCCCTCAGCGGGCTCGCTGTTCTCGCCGCGGCCGGTGTCGCCTCCGCGCATGTCACCGTCCACCCGGAGACTTACGCCAAGGGGGCCACGGACGGCGTGCTGACCTTCCGGGTGCCCAACGAGGAGGACGCCGCCTTCACCAGCAAGGTGCAGGTCTTCCTGCCGACCGACCATCCTGTCCTCGGAGTTCTCGTTCACCCGCAGGACGGGTGGAAGCCGAAGGTGACCACCACCAAGCTGAGGGCGCCGGTGAAGACCGATGACGGGACCGTCACCGAGGCCGTCTCCCAGATCACCTGGACCGGCGGGAAGATCGGGGCGGGGGAGTACGAGGACTTCGACGTCGCCTTCGGGGAACTGCCGGACAACACCGGGCAGTTGACCTTCAAGACGCTGCAGACCTACTCCGACGGCAAGGTCGCCCGGTGGATCGAGGCGCCCAGTGGTGGTGAGGAGGCGGAGAATCCGGCGCCCACGCTCAAGCTGACGGAAGGCGGAGAAGAAGCTCCGGCCCCCGCGGCGGCGAAGGGCGCGGACACCGGCACCGTGCGGACGGCGGCGGCCGACGGGAGCGACGGTACCGCGCGTGTGCTCGGTGTCGGGGGACTCGTCGTAGGGGTGCTGGGGCTGGCAGCGGCCGTCTTCGCCGTCCTGCGGGGGCGGTCCCCGAGGGCGGGCGCGTAGCCGGGCGCGTATCCGCCTTCGGTCAGCGGCGGATCAGGCCCAGGTCCGTCGCTGTGGCCACGGCGGCCGTGCGGGAGTCGACGCCGAGTTTGGTGTAGGTGCGGGCCAGGTGGGACTTGACGGTGCCTTCGGTGAGGTGCAGCCGTCGGCCGATCGCCTGGTTGGAAAGGCCCTGCGCCACCAGGGTCAGGACCTCCGTCTCGCGCCGGGTCAGGGCGACGGCGGGGGTGCGCAGGCGGTTCATCAGGCGGTCCGCGACGGCCGGGGCCAGCGCGGTCCGTCCGGTGGCGGCCGTGCGTACCGCCGCCGCCAGCTCCTCGGGGTGGGCGTCCTTGAGGAGGTAGCCGGTGGCGCCGGCCTCGATGGCGGGCAGCGTGTCCGCGTCGGAGTCGTAGGTGGTGACGATCAGGACCCGCGGGGCGCCGGGGCGGGCGGTGATGCGGGCCGTGGCCTCGGCCCCGCCCATGCCCCTGCCGAACTGCAGGTCCATCAGGACGACGTCGATGTCGCCCTCGGCGGCGCGGGCGACCGCCTCCTCGGCGGTCGCTGCCTCGGTCATCACGACGATGCCGGGCTCGGTCTCCAGCACGGCGCGGAGTCCCGCCCGTACCACCGGGTGGTCGTCGGCCAGCAGCAGGCGGATGGGGGTGCCGGTTGTGGCGGGGTCGGCGCTGCCGGGCATGGCCGGGCTCGGGTTGTCGGGCACGGCTGCACCGGGTGTGCCGGGGACGGCCGGGTCGGGGCTGTCGGGTGCGGCTGGGCTGGGTGCGCCGGGCATGGCCTGGCCGGGGTCTCGGGGCACGGCGGGCCCGAGGTTGGCGGTGGTGGCCGGGCTTGCGGTGTCGGGCGTTGCCGGGCCGAGCCCGCCGGGCTTGGCCGGGCCGAGGCGGCCGGGCACGGCCGGGCTGGAGTTGCCGGGCACATCCGGGTCCGGGTTGCCCGGTGTGGCTGCGCTGGGGTTGTCGGTCATGAGTGGGCCTCGGGGTCGCCGGCTTCGGGTGCGTGCGCGCTGGGGGTTTCGGACGCGCGCGGGGTCTCGGGCGCCCGTGCGGGCGGAGTCAGGGGGAGCCGGGCGGAGAGGGATGTGCCGCGGCCGGGGGAGGAGCGGATCGTGAGGGTGCCGCCCAGGGCGTCCATGCGGGCGCGCATCGCGGCGAGGCCGAAGCCGCCGTCGTCCGGGTCCGGGGGTGGCGGCAGGGCGGGGTCGAATCCCGCGCCGTCGTCGGTGACGTCCACGGCGACATGGTCGTCGCGGTGGACGAGAGTGACGTCCGCTGTGGTGGCGTCGGCGTGGCGGACGGTGTTGGCCAGCGCGGACTGGGTGACCCGCAGGAGGGCCACCTCGTGCGCGGTGGGCAGGGCGGCCGGGGTGCCGGTGAGGTGGAAGCGGGCGGTGAGGGGGTGGCGGGCGGAGGTCGTGGCGCACAGGCGTTCCAGGGCGCCGGCCAGTGTGGTGCCCTCCAGGGCCGGCGGGGTGAGGGCGGCGACGAAGCGGCGGGCCTCGGCGAGGTTGTCCACGGCCGCCTGACGAGCCTGGTCCACATGGCGGGCGGCGGCCTCGGGCCTGGCGGGCAGGGCGCGCTCGGCGGCGCGCAGCAGGAGCTGGATGCTGGTCAGGCCCTGGGCGAGGGTGTCGTGGATCTCGCGGGCCAGGCGTTCGCGTTCGGCGAGCACCCCGGCGGTGTGCTGGGCCCTGGCCAGGTCGGCGCGGGTGGCGGTCAGTTCCTCGATCAGCCGGCGGCGCCGCTCGCTCTCCCGGTACAGGGCCTGGTACCCCCACACCACCGCCACGGCCACGGCGGCGCCCAGTGCGGGGCCGATCACCATGGCGAGGCTGAAGGCGTGCTGGTGGGCGGCGAAGGCGGTGATCGCGGCGAGCGCGGTGGCCACGACCGCCGCCAGGGCAGTCCGGCGCGGCAGCAGGTGGAGCTGGAGGAAGTACAGGGGGAAGGCCAGCCAGACTCCGTCGGCGGACAGGGCCAGCAGCACCAGCCAGACGGCGCCGAGGCAGGCCAGCCACACCGTCGCCGCCCCGCGTGACCCGCGTACACGGGGGAGCAGCGGGCCGGCCGCGTACACCAGGCCGCAGGCCACGGCGGCGGCCGCGGTCGCCCCGGGGTGCGGCCCGCCGTCGGCCAGCGCCCGCCCGGCGGCCAGCGCGAGCAGGCCGGCGATCAGCAGGTGCAGACACCAGGCCAGGACCCGGCTGGTCGGGGTCAGGGCCCAGACGGCGGCAGGTGGAGGGGTGGGGGGAGAGACGTTCACAGTGCCTCCAGGCTACGGAGGCGGACCCCCGCGGGGCCTCCGTCGAAAGTTACAACCCGGACGCCGTCTTTCCGGCCGGTGAATGCGGTCCCCTGCCAGATGCCCGGCCGGGCCGCCGTGGGCGACGGTGGGGACCTGCCGATCGACCGACCTCGGCTCCCCGTCGTCGGCCCTCAGACACTGTCGGCCCCACCCGTCACCCGTTGATCACCGACGTCGGAACCACCGACGTCGGAACCACCGACGTCGGAACCACCGACGTCGGAACCACCGACGTGGACACCCACCGACGCCGACACCACCGCCGTCGGCACCCACCGACATCGGCACCCACCGATGCGTACACCAGCGACGTCGGCAACGCCCCATGTCGACGCCCACCGAAAGGACAGGCCACCCCGTGTTCGTAGCCTGGAGAGACCTGAGGTTCGCCAAGGGGCGGTTCGCCCTGATGGGGACCGTCATCGTGCTGATCACCCTGCTGGTCGGGCTGCTGTCCGGGCTGACGGCCGGGCTCGGCCGGCAGAACGTCTCCGCGATCACCGGGCTGCCCGCGGACCGGATCGCCTTCCAGGCGCCCACCGGCGGACAGGGCCTGTCCTACTCCGACTCGACCGTCACCGCACGCCAGTGGCGGCAGTGGGCCGAGGCGCCCGGCGTCGAGCGTGCGGAACCGCTGGGCATCACCACGACCAGGGCCACCGCCGGGAACCGCAGCGCCGCGGTCTCCGCGTTCGGCGTGGAGCCCGGCTCCTCGCTCGCCCCGGACGGCCGACGGATCGACGACCGGTCGGCGGTGCTGTCCACAACGGCCGCACGCGAGCTGGGGCTCGCCCGCGGCGGAACGCTCACCCTGGCCGGGCACCGGCTCACCGTCGCCGCCGTCCGGGGCGACGCCTTCTTCAGCCACACCCCGGTGATCTGGACCAGCCTCGACACCTGGCGGCGGACCGCGCCGCCGGCCACGGGCCCGGCCGGCGGCCCCACCGCCACCGTCATCGCCCTGCGCACCACCTCCGGGGCCGACGTCACCGCCACCGACCGGCGGGCGGGCACCAGGACGGTCGCCACCTCGGACTCGTTGCCCGCCATCGGCTCCTACACCTCGGAGAACGGCTCCCTGCAGCTCATGCGCGGTTTCCTGTTCGCCATCTCGGCGCTGGTCATCGGCGCCTTCTTCACCGTGTGGACCATCCAGCGCAGCGGCGACGTCGCCGTGCTCAAAGCGCTCGGCGCCTCCACCGCGAGCCTGCTCGGGGACGCCCTCGGCCAGGCCGTCGTCCTGCTCGTCGGCGGCACCCTGGCCGGGACCGGCCTCGCCGCCGCCGTCGGTGCCCTCGTGGCCGGCTCGGACGTGCCGTTCCTGCTCAGCCCCGGCACGGTGCTCGCACCCGCCGCGGTGATGGTCCTGCTCGGCACCCTCGGCGCCGGCCTGTCGATCCGCCGCATCACCTCCGTCGACCCGCTGACCGCCCTGGGGAGCGCCCGATGAGCCTCGAGTTGACCGACATCACCCTCACCTACGCCGACGGCGAGACCCGGCTGACCGCCCTGGACCGAGTCACGCTCCAGGTCCCCGAAGGCAGTCTCACCGCTGTCGTCGGCCCCTCCGGTTCCGGCAAGTCCAGCCTGCTGGCCGTCGCCGCCACCCTGATCACCCCCGACGCGGGCACCGTCGCCGTCGACGGCACCCCCACCGCCGGCCTCAGCCGGGGCGAACTCGCCGAGCTGCGCCGGCACCGGATCGGCATCGTCTTCCAGCAGCCAAACCTGCTCCCCTCCCTCACCGCCGCCGAACAGCTCCAGGTCATGGCCCGGATGGGCGGCCGCGACGCGGGCCGGGCCCGCGCCCGGGCCCTCGAACTCCTCGACGCGGTGGGCCTGGTGGACCAGGCGCACCGGCGGCCCCACCAGCTCTCCGGCGGCCAGCGCCAGCGCGTCAACATCGCTCGCGCCCTGATGAACGACCCCACCGTCCTGCTGGTCGACGAACCCACCAGCGCCCTCGACCACGAACGCGGCGCCGCCGTCGTCGAGCTGATCGCCCGGCTCACCCGCGAACGGGCCACCGCCACCGTCCTGGTCACCCACGACCGCGCCCACCTGACCGCCGCCGACCGGGTGGCCGAGGTCCACGACGGACGCCTGCGCCGTCCCGCACCGACCGGCTGACGGCGGCGCGGAACGGCGGAGGCGGCGCGGCGCCCGCGGATGGGCGCCCCGGCACCGGGGCGCCCCCGAAGCCCCCGCGTTCTCAGCGCGCCGCCAGCTCCAGCTCCCGTACCAGCGGTTCGCCGGCCACCTGCTCACCCACACCCTCGGCGACGGAACGCCCGTCACCCGTAGAGGAGTTGCGCCACAGCCACGCCACGTCCCGGCCGAACGACCACACCAGCGAGCCCAGCGACAGCACGACGAGCGCCAGGTTCGCCGGGTGCGGCAGCAGCTCCGCGCCGGCCAGCATCAGGCAGACGCCCTGGAGGGCGGCGACCGTCTTGCGGGCGAAGGACGGCGGCAGCGGGGCGTTCAGCCAGGGGGCGACACGGGCCGCCGCGACGAACGCGTACCGCATGCCGCCGATCAGCATCACCCACGGGCCCAGCCGCGTCGAGACGTACACGCTCAGCACCAGGATCAGGAACGCGTCGACCTCCATGTCGAAGCGGGCGCCGAGCGTGGAGGAGGTGCCGGTGCGGCGGGCCACCTTGCCGTCCACACCGTCCAGCAGCAGCGCCACTGCGGTCAGGCCGACCAGCAGCGTCACCGGCGGCGCGCTCTCGAAGGAGTCCGCGACCAGCGCGGTCACCCCGCCGACCAGGGTGGCCCGGCCGAGGGTGACCCGGTTGGCGGGGCCGAAGGAGCTGAGCCGGGAGCGGTGCAGGGCGCGGGAGAGGACCGCCCAGGTGGCGAACGCGAAGACCAGCCCCGTCAGCCAGCCGGCCGGCCCCATGCCGATCGCCGAACCGAGCAGGGCGAGCAGCAGGAGCTGTACGCCCGCTCCGACAGCGGTCTCCTGCTGGAGCCTCGCGTCAAACGTGTTGTTCAGGGCCACCGCACATCCTCCGGCCGAGTGACAGAGTCGATCAACGCCGCGTACTGTGCGCGGCCTGTGCACATCTCGGTACGTGAACAACTTCCCGATCGTTCAGGAGGATGCCGATGAACCGGTCGGCCCGCGCGTTCTGGCTGCGCTCCCCGGGAGCCGGTGAGCTGCGCGACGTCACCCTCGCGGAGCCGGCCGAGGGCGAGGTCCTGGTCCGCACGCTGTACTCCGGAGTGAGCCGCGGCACGGAGACGCTGGTGTTCCGCGGCGGCGTGCCGGAGTCCCAGCACGCCGTGATGCGGGCGCCGTTCCAGGAGGGCGACTTCCCCGCGCCGGTGAAGTACGGCTACCTGAACGTCGGCGTCGTCGAGGAGGGCCCGCGTGAGCTGATCGGCCGTACGGTGTTCTGTCTGTACCCGCACCAGAGCCGTTACGTCGTTCCGGTGAACGCGGTGACCGTGGTGCCCGACCGCGTGCCTCCCGGGCGGGCCGTGCTCGCCGGGACCGTGGAGACCGCCGTGAACGCCCTGTGGGACGCGGCGCCCCTGATCGGCGACCGGATCGCGGTGGTCGGCGGCGGCATGGTCGGCTGCTCGGTCGCCGCGCTGCTCGCCCGTTTCCCCGGCGTACGGCTGCAGCTCGTCGACGCGGACCCGGCCCGCGCCCGGACCGCCGCGGCGCTCGGCGTGGACTTCGCCGCGCCCGGCGACGCCCTCGGCGACTGCGACCTCGTCGTGCACGCCAGCGCCACCGAACAGGGCCTGGCCCGTTCCCTGGAACTCCTCGCCCCCGAGGGCACGGTGGTCGAACTGAGCTGGTACGGCGACCGGCGCGTCGCCCTGCCGCTCGGCGAGGCCTTCCACTCCCGCCGGCTCACCGTGCGCAGCAGCCAGGTCGGCACCGTCTCCCCGGCCGCCCGTGCCGGGCGCGGCTACGCCGAACGGCTGGCGCTCGCCCTCGACCTGCTCGCCGATCCGGCCCTGGACGCCCTCATCACCGGCGAGAGCGCCTTCGAGGAGCTGCCCGAGCTGATGCCCAGGCTCGCCTCCGGCGAGATCCCGGCCCTGTGCCACCGCATCGACTACACCGGCGACGGCCCGTCCCGGCGATGACGTGAACGGCCCGGCACGTGAAAGACAAGAGCGGCCTGACCTGAGAAAAGAGTGAGAGGAGGCTGAACGCGGGGAAGCCAGGAGCCGTACTACACGGCAATCCCCGGCGGGTGACCGCCGGGGGCATCAGACGCGCCGCACCTGGAGGGTCGTCCGTTGTTCAGCATCACCGTCCGCGATCACATCATGATCGCCCACAGCTTCCGCGGCGAGGTGTTCGGACCCGCGCAGCGTCTGCACGGCGCCACGTTCCTGGTGGACGCCACCTTCCGCCGTGAGGAGCTGGACGAGGACAACATCGTCGTCGACATCGGCCTGGCCACCCAGGAACTGGGCGCCGTCGTCGCCGAGCTGAACTACCGCAACCTCGACAACGAGCCGGAGTTCGCCGGAATCAACACCTCCACCGAGTTCCTGGCCAAGGTCGTCGCCGACCGGCTCGCCGAACGCGTCCACAAGGGCGCCCTCGGCGAAGGGGCCAGGGGCCTCACGGGCCTCACCGTCACCCTGCACGAGTCGCACATCGCCTGGGCGAGTTACGAGCGTGCCCTGTGACCGGGACGACGACCGTGGAGACCACGCAGAAGGCGCGGCTCGCCTACGTGCCCGCGCAGCCCACCGCCCCCGAGAACGCCGGAATCATCCCCATGTCCCTGCGCACCGTGCACTTCGTCATGCCGGGCGGCGTCGACGACCCGGCCGCGCCGAGCGGCGGCAACGCCTACGACCGCCGGGTCTGCCTGGACCTGCCGGGCTTCGGCTGGCAGGCCGTCCGGCACCCGGTGCCCGGCGGCTGGCCGCGCCCCGCCCGTGCCGACCGCGACGTGCTCGCCCGCACCCTGCGGGAACTGCCGGACGACACCGTCGTCCTGCTCGACGGCCTGGTCGCCTGCGGCGTGCCGGAGATCGTCGTCCCCGAGGCGCAGCGGCTGCGCCTCGCGGTGCTGGTGCACCTGCCGCTCGGCGACGAGACCGGTCTCGACCCGGCGGTGGCCGCCGCCCTGGACGCCCGCGAGCGGGAGGTGCTGCGGGCGGCGGGCGCGGTGATCGCCACCAGCGACTGGGCCGTCCGCCGGATCGTCTCCCACCACGGCCTCGCCCCGCAGCGGGTGCACGCCGCCGCCCCAGGCGCCGACATCGCGCCCCTCGCCCCCGGCACCGACGGCGTCTCCCGGCTGCTCTGCGTCGCCGCCGTCACCCCGCGCAAGGGCCAGCACCGGCTGGTGGAGGCGCTGGCCGCGGTGACCGACCTGCCGTGGAGCTGCGTGTGCGTCGGCGGGCTCACCCAGGACCCGGAGTACGTCGCCCGGCTGCGCGGCCTGATCCGCGAACGCGGCCTGGAGGACCGGCTGCTGCTCGCCGGGCCGCGGGCCGGCGCCGAGCTGGACGCGGCCTACGCGTCGGCCGACCTGATGGTCCTCACCTCGTACGCGGAGACCTACGGCATGGCCGTCACCGAGGCGCTCGCCCGCGGGGTCCCGGTGCTGGCGACCGACGTCGGCGGGGTGTCCGAGGCGGTCGGCCGCGCCCGCGACGGCGGCGTCCCGGGCATCCTCGTCCCACCGGAGGACCCGGCCGCGTTCGCCGCCGAACTGCGCGGCTGGTTCGGCGAACCCGATGTGCGCCGCCGGCTGAAGGCCGCGGCCCGCGGCCGCCGTGCGGCGCTCGGCGGCTGGGCGACGACCGCCCGCAGCCTGGCCGGAGTCCTCGGCCGGCTCCCCGAGGCGCCGAGGAGGGCGGCATGACGGACACGCGGACGGCGACCGGCGGCATCCCCGCCCAACCAGGGTTCGGCGGAGCCGAGTTCGTCCCGGACGGTGAGGAGGCGGCGATGGGATCCGGTGCGCGCGACGGCGACCCGCACGGCGTGATCGCCGGTGCCGGGCCCGTGACCGGCCCCGGCGAACGGGCCACCGTGAGACTGCGGGACGGCGAGCCGCAGGAGCCGCCGCGGTACGCGCCCGAATGGCTGCGGCTGCGGGAACCGGCCGACGCGGCGGCACGGGCCCGGGACCTGCTGGACCCGCTGCGCGTCCGGCTGGCCGAAAGGTCCGGCGGGGCGGGCGGGGTGACGGTGCACGACCTCGGCTGCGGCACCGGCTCGATGGGCCGCTGGCTCGCGCCCCGGCTGGACGGCGCCCAGCACTGGGTCCTGCACGACCGCGACGCCTACCTGCTGCACTTCGCCGCCGCGGGCTCCCCGCGCGCCTCCGCCGACGGCGGCCGGGTCACGGTCGAGACGCGGCGCGGCGACGTCGCCCGGCTCACCCCGGACGCGCTGACCGGGGCCGGTCTCGTGACCGCCTCCGCGCTGCTGGACGTCCTCACCCGCGAGGAGGTCGGCACCCTGGCCGCCGCCTGCACCGGCGCGGGGTGCCCCGCCCTGCTCACCCTGTCCGTCGCGGGCCGGGTCGAACTCACCCCGTCCGACCCGCTGGACGCCGAGATCACCGAGGCGTTCAACGCCCACCAGCGGCGCGGCGGGCTGCTCGGGCCGGACGCGGTCACCGTGGCCTGCGAGGCGTTCGCCGAGCGGGGCGCCACCGTCCGGGTGCACCCGAGCCCCTGGCTGCTCGGCCCCGGGGAGTCCGCGCTGACCGCCCAGTGGCTGCGGGGCTGGGTGGGCGCGGCCGTGGAGCAGCGGCCCGAGCTGTCCGAGCGCGCCGAGCGCTATCTGCGCGAGCGGCTGGCCGCGTGCGAGGCCGGTGAGTTGCGGGCGGTGGTCCACCACAGCGATCTGCTCGCGCTGCCCGGGTCGGCGGGCGGGGCGTCGTGAGCGGACAGGCAGTGGAGACCGGCGCGCGGCCGCGCCGGGCAGGGATCGCGGCGCCCGGTTGGGCGCGGGTGGTCCCGTACGCGCGGACCGGCGGCGCCCGGGACGGTGCCACGGCGCCCTCGGCCGGACCGGTGACGGCGCCGCCGGAACCGTCCGCCCCCGGGCCCGCCCACGCGGACGCCGGCGCCCCCCGCCGCCTGTTCCGGCGGCTCGGCTCCCGTGCCGTCCGCACCCACGTGGGCACGGTCGCCGGCGCGGCCATCCTCGCCGGGCTGCTGTGGCGGCTCGGCACGGGTGTGCTGCTCGACGGGCTGCGGCGGATCGACTCGGCGTCGCTGCTGCTCGCCCTGGGCATCGGCCTGGTCACCACCGTGTTCAGCGCGTGGCGCTGGCAGTTGGTGGCCCGCGGGCTGCGCATCCGGCTGCCGCTCGGGCCGGCCGTGGCCGACTACTACCGGGCGCTGTTCCTCAACGCCGCGCTTCCCGGCGGGGTGCTGGGCGATGTGCACCGGGCGGTACGGCACGGGCAGAGCGCCGGTGACGTCCGGCGCGGAGTGAAGGCGGTCGTGCTCGAACGGGTCGCCGGGCAGGTCGCGCTGGCCGTGACCGGCGCGGTCGTGCTGGTGGTCCTGCCGTCTCCGGTCCGGGAGGAGGTGCGGGGTTTCGCACCGCTGGTGGCGCTCGCCGCGGCGGGCGCGTTCGCCGTCGCCCTCGCCGTCCGGCTGAACCGCGCGCCCTCGCGCCGCGGCGGCGCCCTGCGCTCCGCGCTCGGCGAGGCACGCCGGGGCCTGCTGTCGCGCGAGGCGGGGCCCGGGGTCGCGCTGTCCTCCGCCGTCGTACTGGCCGGGCACGTCGCGATGTTCGTCGTGGCGGCCCGGATCGCGGGATCGGCCGCGTCGGTGCCGGTGCTGCTGCCGCTCGCGGTGCTCGCCCTGGTCGCGATGGGGCTGCCGCTGAACGTCGGCGGTTTCGGGCCCCGCGAGGGCGTCACCGCCTGGGCGTTCGGCGCCGCCGGGCTCGGCGCGAGCAGCGGGGTGGCCGTGGCCGTGGTGTACGGGGTGCTGAGCTTCGTGGCGAGCCTGCCCGGCGCGGCCGTGCTCGTCGCCCGCTGGTACACCGGGCTGCGCGGCTACCGCCGTACCGCCGCCGGGCCGGAGCCCGAGGTGAGCAGGCCGAAGAGGGCGCCGAACGACTCCGCCAGGCCGGCCAGCAGCTCCTTCCCCTTCTCCGCGGACCCCAGGGAAGGGCGGCCGATGACGCCCGATTCGGTGTAGGCGGACATTCCCACGGTGAGGAGATGACGACGGTCGTCAGCGGTGAAATCGGCGGACTCGTAACCAGGGCGGACCACTTCGGGGTGAGCGTGCAGCAGAATGGAGGTCTCGATCTCGCCCGCGTGCATGTCGGTGAGCAGGGAGGTGAGCACCCCGGCCCGCTCCCGCGCCGCCTCCCAGTCCTCGGCGGCCGGGAACAGCGCCATCCGCTCCCCGCGCGCGGAGGCCTCCTGGACGACGTTGCCCAGCACGTAGTTGCCGCCGTGAGCGTTCACCACGACGAGCGCCTCGACGCCCGAGCGGCGCAGCGAGTCGGCGATGTCCCGGACCACCGCGTGCAGCGTCACCGCGGAGACGCTGACGGTCCCCGGCCAGTCGGCGTGCTCGTGCGAGCAGCCGATCGTCACCGGCGGAAGGAGGTGGACCGGATACGCGCCCGCGATCTCCCGGGCCACGGCACAGGCGACGAGCGTGTCGGTCGCCAGCGGAAGGAAGGGGCCGTGCTGTTCGAAGCTGCCGACGGGAAGGACGGCCACCTGTGTTGAAACGCCCGCCGCCCGCATCCGTACGTCTTCCGTAGTGTCCGCCGGTACCACCCCGAAGCCGGCCGTGTCCGCGCCCGAACCACTCATCTTTCCCGGCCCTTCGTCTCTGCTTAGGAATCAGATCATGACAGAAAACCTCGGTGTCCTCGGCGAGAAGTCCGCACGGCGTTCGGGCGTGGAACGCGTCGTGAACGCGCCGCTGCCCACCGTGTACGGGCAGTTCCAGGCGATCGGCTACCTGGACCACGACCGCGGTGACGAGCAGGTCGCGCTCGTCCACGGGGAGATCGGGACGGAGAACGTGCTGACCCGGCTGCACTCGGAGTGCCTGACCGGGGACGCGTTCGGCTCCCGGCACTGCGAGTGCGGTGACCAGCTCGCCTCGGCGCTGCGCGCGGTGGCCGCCGAAGGCAGCGGCATCGTCGTCTACTTGAGAGGGCACGAGGGCCGGGGCATCGGCCTGCTGGCCAAGTTGCGGGCGATGGCCCTGCAGGCGGAGGGCCTGGACACGGTCGAGGCGAACCTGGCGCTCGGCCTGCCCGTCGACGCCCGGGACTACGGGGTGGCGGCCGGCATCCTGCACGACCTCGGGGTGCGCTCGGTCCGGCTGATGTCCAACAACCCGCGCAAGCGGGAGGCGCTGGTGCGGCACGGCGTCCAGGTCGCCGAGCAGGTGCCGCTGCTGATCGAGCCCTGCGAGAGCAACATCACCTACCTGCGCACCAAGCGCGAGCGGCTGGACCACGTGCTGCCCCACCTGGACGCGGTCGCCCACGGGTCCTGAACGGCCGGGACAGGGCCGGGGGCGGGCGGCGACGACACCCCCGCCCCCTCGGCCTGGTCCGACTCCGGACGGTCAGCCGTGCTGTCCGATGCGGTCGACCACCTGGATGTCCTTGAGGGTCCTGGTCTCGTAGTAGTAGTCGGTCTGCCTCCACTCGCCGTGGATCTTCTTCGGCGAGCTTCCCTTGGCGCGCAGGCCCAGGTAGTCGTACGTCCTGGGATCGAAGAGGAAGGTGAACGACGCCCCGGGGTAGGTGACTCCGACGGCGCTGCGCCCGAAGCCGTCCGCGTCGGCGTAGTCGAGCCGGATGCGGGGAAGCTTCGACAGCGCCCCGAAGGTGCCGGCCTGCAGGCCGGGTGGCGTGACCCGCGGTGCCATCATCAGCATGCATCCGTCGAAGAAGATCATTATGTCGCTGACGGGTGCGTCTTCGCTGCCTCTGAACCGGGCCAGGAGCTTGTCGGGGTCCGTCGGCATCTTCTGGAGCTCGGAGTAGACGGTCGGAGGCCACCTCACCTCGTGCTTGCCGAGTGGAGGGTCGTGGTGGACCTTCCCGTACTCCCGGCGCAGGGACGGCTTCGAGCCGTCCACCGACATCCAGCTCTCGTCCGTCCAGGTCCTGGCGGGCCCGCCCTTCGCCGGTACCCGGCTGATGTAGGTGCGGGTGTAGAAGTACTGGTCGTCGCGCGGCACGGGCAGGTCGCTGCCCGCGGCGCGCGATCTGTCGGCGGCCCGACGCAGCACGTCCGCCGCGCTGACCGCTTCCAGCCGCGGCCTGCGGTCGCCTCCGCCGTCGAGTGCCACGACCACGGCGCCCGCGGCCGCCGCCGTCAGGCCGGCGAACGCGGTGCGCAGCACGATCCGCCGGCTCAGCCGGCCCGCCCGGGGCACGGCGCCGTCCGACTCCCGTGCCATGGCGGCCTCCAGACGGGCCCGGGCGGCGGTGCGGGCCTCGTCGGACGGTCCCGGCCGCTCGGCGTCCCACGCGCGCACCGTCGTCAGTTCATCCATGATCGGTCCCCTTCTCGGGTGCGGTCGAGGTGGTCGCCTCCGGGTCGCCCAAGGCCCGGCGCAGCCTGGTGCGGGCCCGGTGGAGACGGGAGCGCACGGTGCCGACGGGCAGGCCCAGCGCCCGCGCGGCCTGCGCGTAGTCGAGCTCGCCCCAGGCGATCACCAGGAGCACGTCCCGGTACCGGCCCGGCAGTTCGGCGAGGGCGCCGGCCAGGGCGCCGTACGTCTCGCCGGAATCGAGTCCTCCGGTCGTCCTGTCCTCCCAACCGGCCTGTTCCTCCCGCTCCTGCGGCAGCGACGCCATCCGGGACAGCGCCCGCAGCCTGCGGGCCTCGTGCCGGCGGTGACGGCCGATCAGATTGGTGGCGATCCCGTACAGCCAGGGCCGTGCGTGCGGGTGGGACGGGTCGTAGCGCCGCCTGCGCTGGAAGGCGATCACGAACGTCTCCGCCATCAGGTCGTCGGCGGTGTCGGAGCCAAGGCGCCGGGCGATGTAGCGGTGGACGTCGTCGGCGTAACGGTCGAATATCACGGCGAACGCGTCGGGTGTCTCCCAGGACCGTTCGATGACCGCACCGTCGGAGGCGCCGCCCGCGTCCATCGCCAGAGCGAACGCGGCGCCGGTGGCGGGCGGGAGGGTCACGGGCTGCCTCTGTGGTTCATGTGGCGTCCTCGGGGCTCGGTGGCATGGTCACCTGCTGTTCGCCGATGCCCGCCTGCGAGTTCCCATCCGGAGAGTGGCCTGCGTCACAGTCGGGCATCCGGTCGGCGCATCAAGCGGGAGACATCGCACAGTCCCGCCCCCGCGCCTGCGGGGCGAGACGCCCCGGCCCGGAGATCAGACGACGACGGCCTCGTGGACCAGGCGGCGCAGGTCGGGGAAGACCTTCAGCTTCTTCGGGCGGAGCTGGGTCATGAACTGGACGGTCAGGTCGTGGGCCGGGGCGACCCAGAAGGCGGTGGTGGCCACGCCGGTCCAGCCGTAGGTGCCCGGGCTCGTCGGGGCGAGAGTGCGGGCCGGGTCGACGACGACGGAGACGTTGAAGCCGAACCCGAGGCCCTCGTTGGCGCGTACCCGGTGGACGGGGGCGCCGAAGGAGCTGAGCCGGGCGCCGCCGGGCAGTTGGTTGCGGGTCATCAGCGCGAGCGTCCCGGGCGACAGCAGGCGGGCGCCGTCCAGCTCCCCTTCCCGGCGCAGCATCTCCATGAACCGGTGGAAGTCCCCGGCGGACGCGACCAGGCCGCCGCTGCCGGACAGGAAACGCGGCCGGCCGCGCACCGGCAGTCCCGGGATCGGCGTTATGCCGCCGTCCTCCGTCTCGCCGTACAACTCCGCCAGTCTGCCCGCCTGTTCGCCGGTGATGTGGAAGCCGGTGTCCGTCATGCCGAGCGGGCGCAGGATCCGCTCGGCGAAGAACTCGTCCAGCGGCTGTCCCGAGACCACCTCGATCACCCGGCCCAGCACGTTGGAGGCGACGGAGTAGTTCCACTGCGTGCCCGGCTCGAACTGCAGCGGCATGCGCGCGTACACCTCGACGGTCTCCGCCAGGTCCTTGCCGGGCGGCACCGAGTACTCGAGACCCGACTCCCGGTACAGCGCGTCGACGGGGTGCTCGTGGTAGAAGCCGAAGGTCAGGCCCGCGGTGTGGGTGAGCAGATGCCGGATCAGTACCGGGCCGCGAGCCGGGCGGGTGCGCGCGTCCGCACCCGAGCCGCCCTCGTAGACCCGCGGGCCGGCGAACGCGGGCAGGTGCTTCTCGAGCGGGTCGTCGAGGGACAGGCGGCCCTCCTCCACCAGCAGCAGCACCGCGACGGCGGTGACGGGCTTGGTCATGGAGTAGATCCGCCACAGGGTGTCCGCCCCCACGGGCAGCCCGGCCGCGCGGTCCCGGTGACCGTACGCGGTGAGGTGCGCGACGCGGCCGCCGCGCGCCACCGACACCAGGAAGCCGGGCAGCCTTCCCTCGTCGACGAGACGGGCGAAGTGCCGGTCCAGCCGGTCGAGGGCCTTCGGGTCCAGTCCGGCCTCGTCCGGGTCGGTTTCCTGCCGCAGCTCAGCCATCGCTCTCCTCCGCTCGCGTCGTACCCGTGCGGCACGCGCATCCCGCCGGCCGCAACGCCCGCACGCTCTCATCGTCCCGCAGGAACGCCGGTGCGAACCCCGTGCCCGGCGGTGTGTGCGACCGGCCGGGAATGCGCCGCCCGGCCCGTCGAGTTGCTCCAGGTATGACTCAGGACGCCACGCAGGAAGACGCACTGCTGAAGCTGCTCGGCGAGGGCAACGGCGGAGTGCTGGTCACCCTCAAGAAGGACGGCCGGCCGCAGCTCTCCAACGTCACCCACGTCTACTCTCCGGACGAGCGGATCATCCGGGTCTCGCTCACCGACGACCGGGCCAAGACCCGGAACCTGCGCCGGGATCCCCGCGCGTCGTACCACGTCACCACCGCCGACCGGTGGGCCTACGCGGTCGCCGAGGGCACCGCCGACCTCTCGCCGGTGGCACGGGATCCGCACGACGAGACCGTGGAGGAACTGGTCCGGCTCTACCGGGACGTCTCCGGTGAACACCCGGACTGGGACGACTACCGGGCCGCGATGGTCCGCGACCGCCGGCTGGTGCTGCGGCTGCGCGTCGAGCGGGCGTACGGCATCCCGGAGCGCTGAGCTACGGCGCCGTCGCCGCGGTCCGCGCCTCGAGTGCCCGCAGCACCGCCACCATGTCCTCGCCGCCGTGCCCCAGCGCCACCGTCTCCTCGAACAGGGAGTGACAGGCGTCCAGCAGCGGCGAGGCCAGGCGGCCCCTGCGGGCCGCCTCGGCGATGAGCCGGTTGTTCTTCAGCACGTCCAGGGCGGCCGCCTGCACCCCGAAGTCCCGCTCGCGCAGCTTGGGCGCCTTCATCCGGGACACCCCGCTGGCCATCGGGCCCGCGTCCAGCACGTCCAGGAACAGCCGCCGGTCGAGCCCCTGCCGCTCGGCGAAGTGGAACGCCTCGGTCAGCCCGGTCACCACGGTGATCAGGAAGAGGTTCACGGACAGCTTCATCAGCAGCGCGTCCGGCGCCGCACCGCACACGAACGTCTCCCGGCACAGCGGTGCGAGCAGCGGTCGCACGGCCTGCACGGCGGACTCCTCGCCCGCCAGCATGGCCACCAGCCGGCCCTCCTCCGCCGGGACGCGGGACCCCGAGACCGGTGCCTCGACGTACCGGCCGCCTGCCGCCCGCACGTCGGTCTGCAGGGCGTGGGAGTACTCGGGGGAGGTCGTGCCCATGTGCACGACGACGCGTGCGGCGACCCGCGAGGCGAAGTCCGGGGTGCCGCGGCCGAGGACGGTGTCGACCGCGGCCTCGTCGGCGAGCATCAGCAGCACCGTCCCGGCCCGGGCGAACACCTCGGCGGCGTCCGCCGCCACCCGGGCGCCCGCCGCGCGCAGCGGCTCGGCCCGCTCCGGCGTCCGGTTCCACACCACGAGCGGCGTGCCGGAGGCCGCCAGCCGCAGGGCCATGGGCTGACCCATCACTCCGAGACCGATGAAACCGACGTCCATGGCGCGTCCTTCGTCCGGGCGGAGGCTCGCGGGGGGCACCTCCGGGTCGCTTATGACCGTCGTCATAGTAGCGGGCGTTATGACGTCGGTCATAGGGTGACGGGCGTCGGACGATCGGAGGCCCGTCATGGCGCAGTCGCGGTACGGACCACGCGAGCGGATGGTGTTCAGCGCGGCCCAGCTCATCCGGCGGCACGGGGTCGCCGCGACCGGCATGCGGGACGTCGCCGCGCACGCCGGGGCGCCGCGCGGCTCGCTCCAGCACTACTTCCCGGGCGGCAAGGAGCAACTGGTCGACGAGGCCGTGGCCTGGGCCGGCCGGTACGCCGGCCGGCGCGTCGCCCGGTTCCTCGCGGGGCTGGACGAGGCGACGCCGAGCGGACTGTTCGCGGCGATGGCCGCGCAGTGGACGGACGAGTACCGGGCGGACGGCTTCGCCGCCGGCTGCCCGGTCGCCGCCGCGACCGTGGACCGCGCATCGGCGGACGGTTCCACCCGCGAGGCGGCGGCGGGCGCGTTCGCGGCCTGGCGCGGCCCGGTCGCCGAGGCGCTGACGGGCATGGGGGTCCCGGCGGCCCGCGCCGACTCCCTCGCCACGCTGATGATCAGCACCCTGGAGGGGGCGATCCTGCTGGCCCGGGCCGAACGGGACGTCCGCCCGCTGGACACCGCGGTCCGGGAACTCGGCCCCCTGCTCGACTCCGCGGTCGAGCCGGCCGACGAAAGGGGAGCGAGCGGCGCCTGAGGGCGAGCCTCAGCCGGCGGTACGCTCCGCCGTGAGGTAGGCGACGACCAGGTCTCCGAGCATGGCGCGGTAGTGGTCGCGCCGCGCCGGGTCGACGAGATCGCGGCCGAACAGCGCGCCGAAGGTCTGCCGGTTGGCGACCCGGAAGAAGCAGAACGAGCTGATCACCGCGTGCAGGTCGACGGCGTCCACGTCGGCTCTGAACACTCCCGTCTCCTGCCCGGCGGCCAGGATCCGGCGGATCACCCCGAGGGCCGGGGAACCGGTCCCCCCGAGCTTCTCCGACGCGGCGATGTGCTCGGCGCCGTGGATGTTCTCGATGCTGACCAGACGGACGTAGTCCGGGTGCCGCTCGTGGTGGTCGAAGGCCAGCTCGGCCAGCCGCCGGACGGCCGCGACCGGATCCAGGTGCTCGACGTCCAGTTGCCGCTCGGCCTCGCGGATCGCGCCGTAGGCCCGCTCCAGGACGGCGGTGAAGAGCTGCTTCTTGCCGCCGAAGTAGTAGTAGATCATCCGCTTCGTGGTGCGGGTGCGGGCCGCGATCTCGTCGACCCGGGCGCCCTTGTAGCCGGCTCTGGCGAACTCCCGGGTGGCCACGTCCAGGATCTCGGCCCGGGTGCGGGCCGCGTCCCGCTGCCGCCCGCCGGGCGGTACCGGTTCGTCGACGCTGGTCATCGGGCTCCTTCGGGCGTAGGGCCGGTGCCGGTGATTCTAGGAGCAGGGGCGGTACGCGTCGCGGCCCGGGCCACCTGAGGTGGCCCGGGCCGCGTGGCGGGGCGGGTGCGGTCGCCGCCTCGGCGAGCGCCCCGGCGGTCAGTCCTTCTTCGCCGACTCCACGGCGTGCCCGCCGAACTGGTTGCGCAGCGCGGCGATCATCTTCATCTGCGGGGAGTCGTCCTGCCGGGAGGCGAACCGCGCGAACAGCGAGGCGGTGATGGCGGGCAGCGGCACGGCGTTGTCGATGGCCGCCTCGACCGTCCAGCGGCCCTCGCCGGAGTCCTCCGCGTAACCGCGCAGCTTGCCCAGGTGCTCGTCCTCGTCCAGGGCGTTGACCGCGAGGTCCAGCAGCCAGGAGCGGATGACGGTGCCCTGCTGCCAGGAGCGGAACACCTCGCGGACGTTGTCCACCGACTTGACCTTCTCCAGCAGTTCCCAGCCCTCGGCGTAGGCCTGCATCATGGCGTACTCGATGCCGTTGTGGACCATCTTGGAGAAGTGTCCGGCACCCACCCGGCCCGCGTGGACGAAGCCGTACGGGCCCTCCGGCTTGAGCGCCTCGAAGACCGGCCGCAGCCGCTCCACGTGCTCCTTGTCGCCGCCGACCATCAGCGCGTAGCCGTTCTCCAGGCCCCACACGCCGCCGGAGACGCCCGCGTCGACGAAGCCGATGCCCTTGACGCCCAGTTCGGCGGCGTGCTTCTCGTCGTCCGTCCAGCGGGAGTTGCCGCCGTCGACCACCGTGTCGCCCTCGGACAGCAGGTCCTTGAGCTCGTCGACGACGCCCTGGGTCGCGGTGCCGGCCGGGACCATCACCCAGACGGTGCGCGGCGCGTCCAGCTTCTCCACCAGCTCTTCGAGGCTCTTGACGTCGGAGACTTCCGGATTGCGGTCGTAGCCGATGACGGTGTGGCCGGCGCGGCGGATCCGCTCGCGCATGTTGCCGCCCATCTTGCCGAGACCGATGAGACCGAGCTGCATGATCTGATCACTTCCTGAGAGAACGGTAGGCGGCGACGAGGGCTGTGGTGGAGGGGTCCAGGCCGGGTACCCGGGCGCCTTCGGTCAGGGCGGGTTCGATGCGCTTGGCGAGGACCTTGCCCAGTTCCACGCCCCACTGGTCGAAGGAGTCGATGTTCCACACCGCGCCCTGCACGAACACCTTGTGCTCGTAGAGCGCGATCAGCTGGCCGAGCACGGACGGGGTCAGCTCGGGCGCGAGGATGGTGGTCGTGGGCCGGTCGCCGGGGAAGGTCTTGTGCGGGACCAGTTCGTCCGGCACGCCCTCGGCGCGGACCTCCTCGGCGGTCTTGCCGAAGGCCAGGGCCTGGGTCTGCGCGAAGAAGTTCGCCATCAGCAGGTCGTGCTGGCCCGCGAGTTCGCCGCTGAGCTCGCCGACGGGACGGGCGAAGCCGATGAAGTCCGCCGGGATCAGCTTGGTGCCCTGGTGGATCAACTGGTAGTAGGCGTGCTGCCCGTTGGTGCCGGGCGTGCCCCACACCACCGGCCCGGTCTGCCACGTCACCGGCCTGCCGTCGCGCTGCACCGACTTGCCGTTGGACTCCATGTCCAGCTGCTGCAGGTAGGCGGTGAACCGGGACAGGTAGTGGCTGTAGGGCAGCACCGCGTGCGACTGCGCGTCGTGGAAGTCGCCGTACCAGATGCCCAGCAGGCCCATCAGCAGCGGGGCGTTGGACTCGGCGGGAGCGGTGCGGAAGTGCTCGTCGACGGTCCGGAAACCGTCCAGCATCTCCCGGAACCGGTCCGGGCCGATCGCGATCATCAGCGACAGGCCGATCGCCGAGTCCAGGGAGTAGCGTCCCCCGACCCAGTCCCAGAACTCGAACATGTTCTCCGGGTCGATACCGAACCCGGCGACCTTCTCGGCGTTCGTCGACAGCGCCACGAAGTGCCGGGCGACGGCCTTCTCGTCACCCAGCGCCTCCAGCAGCCACGACCGCGCCGACGTCGCGTTGGTGATCGTCTCGATCGTGGTGAACGTCTTCGACGCGACGATGAACAAGGTCTCCGCCGGGTCCAGGTCACGGGTCGCCTCGTGCAGGTCGGCGCCGTCCACGTTGGACACGAACCGGACGGTGAGGTCGCGGTCGGTGAAGGCGCGCAGCGCCTCGTAGGCCATCGCGGGGCCGAGGTCGGAGCCGCCGATGCCGATGTTGACGACGTTGCGGATCCGCCTGCCGGTGTGGCCGGTCCACTCACCGGAACGGACCCGCCCGGCGAAGTCGGCCATCTTCTCCAGCACGGCGTGCACCCGGGGCACGACGTTCTCCCCGTCCACCTCGACCACCGCGTCCGGCGCGGCCCGCAACGCGGTGTGCAGCACCGCCCGGCCCTCGGTGACGTTGATCCGCTCACCACGGAACATGGCGTCCCGCAGGCCGAAGACGTCCGTCGCGGCGGCAAGTTCCCGGAGCAGCGCCAGGGTCTCGTCGGTGACCAGGTGCTTGGAGTAGTCGATGTGCAGGTCGCCGACCCGGACGACGTAGCGCTCCGCGCGGCCGGGGTCCGCCGCGAACAGCTCGCGCAGGGAAGGCCGGACCGCTGCCCTGTGGTCCTCGAGCGCCGTCCACTCGGGGCGGCGGGTGAGCTCGGGAAGATCTGACGGTGCGTCGGACATGTCAGGCGTGCTCCTTGGTGGCCTCGCCCCTGAGGGCGGCGGCGTACATCTCGTCGGCGTCGAGGCGGCGCAGCTCCTCGGCGATGAGTTCGGAGGTGGGGCGGACCTTCAGGGCCAGGGTGCGCGGCGGCTGCCCCGGCAGGGTCAGCGTCGCCAGGGGCCCTTCGGGGCGGTCGATGACGATCTCGCCGTTCTCGGTGCCGAGCCGGACCGCGGTGACCACCGGCCCGGGCGTGACCACCCGGTCCACCGGCACGTTCAGCCGGGTCTCCAGCCAGCGGGAGAGGAGCTCCGCGCTGGGGTTCTCCTGCTCGGCCTCGACCGCCGCCGAGGTCACCTTCACCCGGGCCTGGTCGAGCGCGGCCGCCAGCATGGAACGCCACGGCGTGAGCCGGGTCCAGGCCAGGTCGGTGTCGCCGGGCGCGTAGTGGCGGGCCCGGGTCTCCAGGACCTCCAGCGGACGCTCGACGGCGTACAGGTCGGTGATCCGGCGCTGGGCCAGCGCGCCGAGCGGGTCCTTGGAGGGGGTGTCGGGCGCCTCCACCGGCCACCACACGACGACCGGGGCGTCGGGCAGCAGCAGGGGCAGCACCACCGAGTCGGCGTGGTCGGACACCTCGCCGTAGGTGCGCAGCACCACCGTCTCGCCGGTGCCGGCCTCGGAGCCGACCCGGACCTCGGCGTCAAGCCGGGACGCGGTGCGGTCGCGCAGGGTGCGGGAGTGCCGCTTGATGACGACCAGGGTGCGCGAGGGGTGCTCGTGCGAGGCCTCCTCGGCGGCCCGCAGGGAGTCGTAGGCGTTCTCCTCGTCCGTGACGATGACCATCGTCAGGACCATGCCCACGGCCGGGGTGCCGATGGCCCGGCGGCCCTGCACCAGAGCCTTGTTGATCTTGCTTGCCGTGGTGTCGGTCAGGTCGATCTTCATGGCCTGCGCCAGCTCCGTCCGTCTCGTGCGAGCATCTCGTTCGCTTCCTCCGGCCCCCAGGTACCCGCCGGGTACTGGGCCGGCCTGCCGTGCCCGGACCAGTACTCCTCGATCGGGTCGAGGATCTTCCAGGACTCCTCCACCTCCTGATGACGGGGGAAGAGGTTGGCGTCGCCGAGCAGCACGTCCAGGATGAGCCGCTCGTACGCCTCCGGGCTGGACTCCGTGAACGACTCGCCGTAGGCGAAGTCCATGGAGACGTCCCGGATCTCCATCGAGGTGCCCGGCACCTTGGAACCGAACCGCACGGTCATGCCCTCGTCCGGCTGGACGCGGATCACGATGGCGTTCTGGCCCAGCTCCTCGGTGGCGGTGGAGTCGAACGGGGAGTGCGGGGCCCGCTGGAAGACCACCGCGATCTCGGTGACCCGGCGGCCGAGGCGCTTGCCGGTGCGCAGGTAGAAGGGGACGCCCGCCCAGCGGCGGTTGTCGATGTCGAGCTTGATCGCGGCGAAGGTGTCGGTCTTCGACTTGGGGTCGATGCCGTCCTCCTGGAGGTAGCCGACGACCTTCTCGCCGCCCTGCCAGCCGGCCGCGTACTGGCCGCGCACGGTGTGCAGGCCGAGGTCCTCCGGCAGCCGCACCGACTTCAGCACCTTCAGCTTCTCGGTGAGCAGCGCCTCCGCGTCGAACGCGATGGGCTCCTCCATGGCCGTGAGGGCCATGAGCTGCAGCAGGTGGTTCTGGATGACGTCACGGGCGGCGCCGATGCCGTCGTAGTAGCCGGCGCGGCCGCCGATGCCTATGTCCTCGGCCATCGTGATCTGCACGTGGTCGACGTAACTGCGGTTCCAGATCGGCTCGTACATCTGGTTGGCGAAGCGCAGCGCCAGGATGTTCTGGACCGTCTCCTTGCCGAGGTAGTGGTCGATCCGGAACACCTGGTCCGGCTCGAACACGTCGTGCACGATCGCGTTGAGCTGGCGCGCGCTGGTCAGGTCGTGCCCGAAGGGCTTCTCGATGACCGCGCGGCGCCAGGCGCCCGGCGGCGGGGAGGCCAGGCCGTGCTTCTTGAGCTGCTGGACGACCTTGGGGAAGAACTTCGGCGGCACCGAGAGGTAGAAGGCGAAGTTGCCGCCGGTGCCCCGGGAGGCGTCCAGTTCGTCGACGGCGTCCTTGAGCTGCTTGAACGCGGTGTCGTCGTCGAAGTCGCCGGGGACGAACCGCATGCCCTCGGCGAGCTGCTGCCAGACCTCCTCGCGGAACGGGGTGCGCGAGTGCTCGCGCACCGCCTCGTGCACGACCTGCGCGAAGTCCTGGTCCTCCCAGTCCCGGCGGGCGAAGCCGACGAGGGAGAAGCCGGGCGGCAGCAGACCGCGGTTGGCCAGGTCGTAGACGGCCGGCATCAGCTTCTTGCGGGACAGGTCGCCGGTCACGCCGAAGATGACCAGGCCGGAGGGGCCCGCGATGCGGGGCAGCCGGCGGTCGCTGGGATCCCGCAGCGGGTTCACCCAGTCGGCGGCCGGGCCGACCGGGACGCGCACGTCCGCGGACGCGGCCGGCTTCTCCGGCTGCTGGGTGTTGGTCGTCATCACGCGTCAACTCCCTTGTTCTTCAATGACTCGGTGACGGCGTCCAGCAGCTCCTGCCAGGCCGTCTCGAACTTGGCGACGCCCTCGTCCTCGAGCTGCTGGACGACCTCGTCGTAGGAGAGGCCGAGCCGCTCGACGGCCGCGAGGTCCGCGCGGGCACGCTCGTACCCGCCGGTCACCGTGTCACCGGTGATCTCGCCGTGGTCGGCGGTGGCCTTCAAGGTGGCCTCCGGCATGGTGTTGACGGTGCCGGGGGCGACCAGTTCGTCGACGTACAGCGTGTCCTTGTACGCGGGGTCCTTCACCCCGGTCGAGGCCCACAGCGGACGCTGCTTGTTGGCCCGGCCGCCGGCGAGCGCCTGCCAGCGCGCGGAGCCGAACACCTCCTCGTACGCCTCGTAGGCGAGCCGCGCGTTGGCGAGGGCCGCCCGGCCCTTGAGCGCGAGAGCCTCGTCGGTGCCCAGCGCGGTCAGCCGCTTGTCGATCTCGCTGTCCACGCGGGACACGAAGAAGGACGCCACCGAGTGGATCTTCGACAGGTCCAGACCCCGCTCCGCGGCCTTCTCCAGGCCGGCCAGGTAGGCGGCCATGACCTCGCGGTAGCGCTCCAGGGAGAAGATCAGCGTCACGTTGACGCTGATGCCGAGGCCGATGACCTCCGTGATCGCCGGCAGGCCCGCCCGGGTCGCCGGGATCTTGATCATCACGTTGGGGCGGTCGACCAGCCAGGCGAGCTGCTTGGCCTCGGCGACCGTGGCCTCGGTGCGGTGGGCGAGCCGCGGGTCGACCTCGATGGAGACCCGGCCGTCACGCCCGTCCGAGGCGGTGTACACGCCGTGCAGGATGTCGGCGGCCGCCCGTACGTCGGCGGTCGTCATCATCCGCACGGCCTCCTCGACCGTCACACCCCGCACCGCGAGGTCGGTGAGCTGCTCCTCGTAGCCCTCGCCGGAGCCTATGGCCGCCTGGAAGATCGAGGGGTTGGTGGTGACGCCGACGACGCCGCCGCCGTCCACGAGAGCGGCCAGGCCGCCCGAGGTGATCCGGCTGCGCGACAGGTCGTCCAGCCAGACCGACACCCCCTCGTCGGCGAGGCGCTTGAGGGCTCCCGGGGTGGCGATTGCTTCGGTCACAGTGATCTTCTTTCCTATCGCGTCGGTATCAGGCGTGCGCGGCGGCCAGCGATTCGCGGGCGGCGGCGACGACGTTCTCGGGGGTGAAGCCGAACTCGGCGAAGAGCGTGGCCGCGTCGGCGGAGGCGCCGAAGTGCTCCAGGGAGACGATGCGGCCGGCGTCGCCCACGAACCGGTACCAGGTCAGGCCGATGCCCGCCTCGACGGCGACCCTGGCCTTCACGGCCGGCGGCAGCACCCGCTCGCGGTAGGCGCGCGGCTGCTCCTCGAACCACTCCACGGAGGGCATGGACACCACCCGCGTGCCGGTCCCCTCGGCCTCCAGCAGTTCCCGGGCGGCGACTGCGAGCTGCACCTCGGAGCCGGTCGCGATGATGATCACCTCCGGGGTCTCGGTGGACGACTCGCGCAGCACGTAGCCGCCCTTGGCCGCGTCCTCGTTCGGCGCGTAGGCCGGCACGCCCTGGCGGGTGAGAGCGAGTCCGTGCGGGGCGGGGTCGGTGGCGTGCCTCTTCAGGATCTCGGCCCAGGCGATCGCGGTCTCGTTGGCGTCCGCCGGGCGGACGACGTTCAGGCCCGGGATCGCGCGCAGCGAGGCCAGGTGCTCGACCGGCTGGTGGGTCGGGCCGTCCTCGCCGAGACCGATGGAGTCGTGCGTCCAGATGTACGTCACGGGGAGCTGCATCAGCGCCGACATCCGCACGGCGTTGCGCATGTAGTCGGAGAACACCAGGAAGGTGCCGCCGTAGACGCGGGTGTTGCCGTGCAGGGCGATGCCGTTCATCTCCGCGGCCATCGAGAACTCGCGGATGCCGAAGTGCACGGTACGGCCGTACGGGTCGGCCTCGGGCAGCGGGCTGCCGGCGGGCAGGAAGGAGCTGCTCTTGTCGATGGTGGTGTTGTTCGACCCGGCGAGGTCGGCGGAGCCGCCCCACAGCTCGGGGATCACCGGGCCGAGGGCCTGCAGCACCTTGCCGGAGGCGGCGCGGGTGGCCACGGACTTGCCCTCCTCGAACACCGGCAGCGCGTCCTGCCAGCCCTCGGGCAGCTCGCCCTTGCTGATCCGGTCGAACGACTGCGCCCGCCGGGGGTTCGCGGTCCGCCACTCGGCGATCCGCTTGTCCCAGGCCGCGTGCGCCTCGGCGCCCCGGTCCAGGGCCCGCCGGGTGTGGTCCAGGACCTCGTCGGTGACCTCGAAGGTCCGCTCGGGGTCGAAGCCGAGGAGGCGCTTGGTGGCGGCGATCTCGTCCTCGCCGAGCGCGGAGCCGTGGGAGGCCTCGGTGTTCCGGGCGTTCGGGGCCGGCCAGGCGATGACCGTGCGCAGGGCGATGATGGAGGGCCGTCCGGTCTCGGCCCGCGCGTCCTCGAGCGCGGCGTGCAGCGCCGGCACGTCGACGTCGCCGTCCGCGGTGGGCGCGACGCGCTGTGTGTGCCAGCCGTAGGCCTCGTACCGCTTCAGCACGTCCTCGGAGAACGCGGTGGCGGTGTCGCCCTCGATGGAGATGTGGTTGTCGTCGTAGACGAAGACCAGGTTGCCGAGCTTCTGGTGGCCCGCGAGCGAGGAGGCCTCGGCGGAGACGCCCTCCTCCAGGTCGCCGTCGGAGACGATCGCCCAGACGGTGTGGTCGAAGGGGGACTCGCCCTGCGGGGCGTCCGGGTCGAACAGGCCGCGCTCGTAGCGGGCGGCCATGGCCATGCCGACGGCGTTGGCGACGCCCTGGCCGAGCGGGCCGGTCGTGGTCTCGACGCCGGCGGTGTGGCCGTACTCCGGGTGACCGGGCGTCTTCGAGCCGTGCGTGCGGAACGCCTTCAGATCGTCCAGCTCCAGCTCGTACCCGGCGAGGAAGAGCTGCGTGTAGAGGGTGAGCGAGGTGTGGCCGGGGGAGAGTACGAAGCGGTCACGGCCCGTCCATTCGGGATCGGCCGGGTCATGCCGCATCACCTTCTGAAAGATCGTGTACGCGACGGGCGCGAGGCTCATTGCGGTGCCCGGGTGGCCGTTGCCGACCTTCTGCACCGCGTCGGCGGCGAGAAGTCGGGCGGTGTCCACGGCGCGCCGGTCGAGGTCGGTCCACTCGAAGCCTTCGGGTGTCTGCGTGCTCATCTTCAAGAAGTCCTCGTTCAATGCCTGATTGCTGGCCGGACGCGTTCAAATCTAAAAGTCTGACTTTTTCCGAGGAAGGTCGGGGTGTGCCAGCCTGTGGTGAATCTGGGACAGTGATCGCGAACGGAACGGCACACGGAGCACATGGCGGACGAAACACCCCGAGCCCGGGGCGAGGGCACGCACTCGGACGCGATCAGAACCTTCCCCTTCCCGGCCGACCTGGCCCTGGGGGGCGTCGGCATGCAGATCGGCCCCATGGGAGGCGACCGCACCTGGCACGCCGACGCCCCGCTGCACCGCGTCCACCGCATCGACTTCCACGTGGTCATGCTTTTTGCCGACGGCCCCGTACGGCACATGATCGACTTCGCCGAGTACGAGGCCGGGGCCGGCGATCTGCTGTGGATCCGGCCCGGGCAGGTCCACCGCTTCGCCCGGAGCAGCGAGTACCGCGGAACCGTGCTGACCATGCAACCCGGCTTCCTGCCCCGCGCCACCGTCGAGGCCACCGGCCTGTACCGCTACGACCTCCCGCCGCTGCTGCGCCCCGGACCGGAACAACTCGCCGCGCTGCGAGCGGCGCTCGGCCAACTGTGCCGCGAGTACGAGGACACCGCCACACTGCCGCTCAGCCTGCACACGGCCGTGCTGCGGCACACCCTGACGGCGGTCCTGCTCCGCCTCGCCCACCTCGCGGCCAGCTCCGCCGAGGCGCCCCGGCGGCCCGCCGACAGCACCTTCACGCTCTTCCGGGACGCGGTCGAGAAGGGCTTCCCCACCCAGCACAGCGTCAGCGCCTACGCGGACGCGCTCGGTTACTCCCGCCGTACCCTCGTCCGCGCGGTCCGCGCGGCCACCGGCGAGACGCCGAAGGGGTTCATCGACAAGCGGGTGGTCCTGGAGGCCAAACGGCTGCTCGCCCACACGGACCTGCCGATCGGCCGCGTCGGGGTGGCGGTGGGCTTCCCGGACGCGGCCAACTTCTCCAAGTTCTTCCAGCTCCACACCGGCCTCACCCCGGTGGCCTTCCGGGCCGAGCTGCTCTGACACCGGGACCCCCGCTCGCGCCGGGCGCCGCTGCCGCCGGACGCCACCGCTGCCTAGGATGCCCGGGGAACCGCACGGGAGGGCAGGGTGAGGACATGAGCAGTCGGGCCAGGGCGCTGGCGGTGCAGAACGGTCCGAACGGCGGTCCCGGCCGGTGGGCCGGCTGGCTGGCCGAGGGCGGCGTCGACGTGGACGTGGTCCGCGCGGACGCCGGGCAGGCACTGCCGGACCGCCTGGAGCACGAGGCGCTGATCGTGCTCGGGGGCGGCTACCTGCCGGACGACGACGTCCGGGCGCCGTGGCTCGCGCGGACCCGGGAGCTGATGGGCCAGGCGCTGGAACGCGACGTACCGGTCTTCGGGATCTGCCTCGGAGGACAGATGCTGGCCCACGTGGCGGGCGGGGAGGTGAAGGGCGAGCACGGTGAGCCCGAGTTCGGCAGCACGGTGCTGACCCTGCTCGCGCCGGCGGCCGGGGACCCGCTCTTCGCCGGGCTGCCCGAGCGCCCCGTGGCGGTGGAGAACCATGTGGACGCGATCGTCCGGCTGCCCGCCGGAGCGCGTCCGCTGGCGCGCAGCGAGCGCTGCCCCCACCAGGCCTTCCGCTTCGGGCGCTCGGCGTGGGGGGTGCAGTTCCACCCCGAGGCCGACCCCGAGCAGATCGGGAACTGGCCGGTGGAGCGCCTGTCCCGGCACGGCCTGGATCGGGAGGAACTGCTCCGGGCGGCCCGGCGGACGGATCCCGCCGCTGCCCCGGTGTGGCGCGAGGTGGCGCTGCGCTTCGCACGGCTGGTGCGCGAGCGCCCCGCGGCGGCGGTGGCCGGCTGACGGAGCCCGGGCCCGTGACCGGTGTGCGGTCACGGGCCCGGGCCGGCGGTCACCCGGTCAGTGGCCGAAGTCGAACCAGTTGACGTTCACGAAGTCGGCCGGCTGGCCGCTGGTGAAGGTCAGATAGACGTCGTGCGTGCCGGTCACCGAGCCGATGTTCGCCGGCACGGTCCGCCACGACTGCCAGCCGCCGGTGTTGGCCAGCGCGAAGCTGCCGATCGGTGCGTTGCCGCGGCTGTCCAGCCGCACCTCGACCAGCCCGCTCACCCCGGCCGCGGCCCCGCTCGCCACCCGGGCGTAGAACTGCGTGGCCGCGGTGGAACCGAAGTTGACGCCCTTGTACAGCGCCCAGTCGCCGTTGGCGAGGGAGCCGATGTCCTGCCCGCCGCCGGAGTCGGTGGTGGACTCGGGGACCACGCCGGACTGGCTGTCGTAGGACTCGGCCTGGATGGCGCTGTAGGCGTCCCGGTTGCCGGAGGGCGGGGGAGTGGTGCCGCCGCCACCGCCGCCCGCGGACTGCAGGACCTGCACGTAGTCCACGGTCATCGGGTGGCCCGGCTCGGTGCCGCTGTCGGGGCCGCCGCCGAAGGCGCCCGGGAAACCGCCGCCCATCGCCACGTTGAGGATGACGAAGTAGCCGTGGTTGGTGGCGTTGGCCCAGGTGGTCGCGTCGACCTGGTTGGCCTTCACGGTGTGGAAGTTGACGCCGTCGAGGTAGAAGCGGATCTCCTCGGGGCTGGTCGAGCGGTCCCACTCCATCGCGTAGGTGTGGAAGCCGGCCTGACAGGTGCTGCCCGCGCAGGACGTGGAGTTGCCGATGCCGGAGGTCTCGTTGCAGGGGCCGCCCGGGTTGGTGCCGCAGTGCATGGTCGCCCAGTCGGTGTTCAGGCCCTGGACGTTCTCCATGATGTCCAGCTCGCCGACGGCGGGCCAGTTCTGGTAGTTGCCGCGGAACGGCGAGCCGAGCATCCAGAAGGCCGGCCAGTAGCCCTTGGCGGCCGCGCCGGTCACGTTCGGCATCTGGATGCGGGCCTGCACCCGCAGCTTGCCGCCGGCCGGGGGCTGGAAGTCGGTGCGCGTGGTCTCGATACGGCCCGAGGTCCAGCGGCCCGACGCGTCGCGGCGCGGGGTGATGAGCAGGTTGCCGTTGCCGTCCAGCGCGACGTTGCTGGTGCTCGAGGTCATCGTCTCGACCTCGCCGGTGCCCCAGTTGGCGGCGCCGCCCGGATAGGAGGTTCCGGTGTCGTACTGCCAGTTGGAGGTGTTGACGCCGGAGCCGGCCGAGCCGTCGAAGTCGTCGAGGAAGACCTGGGTCCAGCCGGACGGCGGGGTGGGGGCGGACGCGCTCGCCGGGGCCGTGGCGGCCGTCGCGACCGCCGTGGCCAGACCGACCGTCGCGGCGACCGCGACCAGCGTGCGGCGCAAGAGCCGGGGTCTGCGCGTGCCGGAGGAATCGCTCATGGGGGAGAGCCTCTCGGGTACGGGTGGTGTGCGGGGAGGCCCTGGAAGCGCTCCCACGAAGGGTTGAGAGCGCTCTCAAGGTGTCGCCAATGTGCTCCCCGGCTCTCCGGCCGTCAAGAGTTAAAGCAGAGAAAGTCCTTTGACAGCAGGGGAGTTCACCACCTGAAGCCACCCGTACCGGAGCAGACCGCGCCGTCGCGCCGGGAACGGTCGGCGGCCCGGCAGGCAGGACCCGCCGGTTCGCCTGTCCCCCTCCGCGGCGCGGGGGGCCGCCGCGTCGCGCGCGCCGATGTGCGAGGGTGCAGACGTGAGACTGACGATTCTGGGCGGCGGCGGCTTCCGGGTCCCGCTGGTGTACGGGGCGCTGCTGACCGACCGCGGTGCGGGCCGGGTCACGGAGGTCGTGCTGCACGATCCGGACGACGGCCGGCTTCACGCGGTCGCCCGGGTGCTGGCCGAGCAGGCGTCGGGCGTCCCCGACGCCCCTCGTGTCACCACCACCACCGACCTCGACGAGGCCCTGCGCGGCGCGGACTTCGTGTTCTCCGCGATCCGTGTCGGCGGCCTCCAGGGCCGGGCGGACGACGAACGGGTGGCGCTGGCCGAGGGCGTCCTCGGCCAGGAGACGGTGGGCGCCGGCGGCATCGCCTACGGCCTGCGGACGGTCCCGGTCGCCGTCGACATCGCGCGGCGGGTGGCGCGCCTGGCGCCCGAGGCCTGGGTCATCAACTTCACCAACCCGGCGGGGCTGGTCACCGAGGCCATGTCCCGCCACCTCGGCGACCGCGTGATCGGCATCTGCGACTCTCCGGTCGGCCTGGGCCGCCGGGTGGCCCGCACGCTCGGGGTGCGGCCCGAGGACGCCTGGATCGACTACGTCGGCCTGAACCACCTCGGGTGGCTGCGCGGCCTGCGGGTCGAGGGACGCGACGAACTGCCGCGCCTGCTGGCCGACCGCGCGCTGCTCGGCTCCTTCGAGGAGGGCCGGCTGTTCGGCGCCGACTGGCTGCAGTCGCTGGGCGCGATCCCCAACGAGTACCTGCACTACTACTACTTCAACCGCGAGGCGGTGCGCGCCTACCGGGAGGCGGAGAAGACCCGCGGCGCCTTCCTGCGCGAGCAGCAGGCGCGGTTCTACGACGAGGCCCGCCGCGCCGGCGTCTCCGCCCTCGGCGTCTGGGAGCGGACCCGCGCCGAGCGCGAGGCCACCTACATGGCGGAGAACCGGCAGACCGCGGGTGCGGGGGAGCGCGAGGCCGAGGACCTCTCGGGCGGTTACGAGAAGGTGGCCCTCGCCCTGATGCGGGCCATCGCCCGGGACGAGCGGACCACGCTGATCCTCAACGTCCGCAACCGGGGCACCCTGGCCGTCCTGGACGCCGACGCCGTCGTCGAGGTGCCCTGCCTGGTCGACGCCAACGGCGCCCATCCGGTCGCGGCCGCCCCGCTGCCCGGCCATGCCACCGGGCTGGTGTGCGCGGTCAAGGCCGTCGAGCGCGAGGTGCTCGCCGCCGCCGGGTCCGGGTCGCGCGCCACGGCCGTGAAGGCCTTCGCGCTGCATCCGCTGGTGGACTCGGTCCAGGTGGCCCGGCGGCTGGTGGAGGGGTACACGGCCGTGCATCCGGGGCTCGGGTACCTGGGCTAGGCCAGGGCCCTCGGCTCCTCACCTCCGCCTCCGCCGCACCCGCTGGCCGTTTCCCGGGCCGGCCGGCCGCTCCCCGTGACCGCGGCCGGCCGGTCCGATCCCCCGTTCCCCCGTTGCCTCCCCCGTGCTTCCCCCGTCGCCCCCCGTTCCTGGTATGGAGAGTCGGGGGACCGCCCCCTGATACACCCCGGGCGAAAAAAATCCCCCCGGCCCTGGAGCCGGGGGGAAGTGGCCGTACAGGGGGGCCGGGTTCAGCCGGTGAAGCCGGCCGTGATGGAGGTGAACTGCCAGTTGCTCTGGCTGATGCCGGAGCAGTTGCTCACCACGCCGCCGCCGGGGCAGGGCCGGTCGCGGTTGACCGACCAGTAGGCGAGTCGGGCGATGTGGTGGGAGTTGGCCCAGTCGCGGATCTGGGTCCAGATCGCCGGCGTGGTGTTCTCCTGCTGGTCGGACAGGCCGTTCATGCCGGAGATGCCGATGTGCGAGTAGGCGGTCGCGTCGTCCCAGCCGAAGGTCGACTTCAGCTTGTTCTTGAGCCCCTCGGCCGCGTTCACGGTGTTGCCGTACATGTCGGAGCCGCCGCCGAAGTCGAACGGCATGATCGTGAAGACGTCGATGCCCGCCCCCAGCGAGTTCGCCTGCTCGATGAGCCGGTTGCCGTAGTAGGTCGGGCCGGTGGTGGTGGTGCCGAACGTGACGATGGTCTTCAGGCCCGGGTTGTTGGCCTTGACCGTCTTCAGCGCGGTGAGGATCTTCGCCTGCACGGCCTCGTTCTCGAACTCGTCCGTGTTCTCGATGTCCATGTCGATCGCCTTCAGCGAGTAGGCGTCGATCACCTTCTGCAGCGCCCCCGCGAGCGCGGCGGCCGAGGAGCAGTTGGCGCCCAGCTTGCTGCCCTGCCAGCCGCCGAACGACGGGACGACGTCACCGCCCGCCGAGCGGATCTGGTTGATCGCGGTCTGGTCCGCGCCGCCGGTGAGCGCCCGGCTGCCGTCCCAGGCCGGGTTGCAGCCGCCCGAGTCCAGCACGAACGCCATGGTGAACCACTTGACGCCGGTCGCGCTCATCACCGTGCCCGGGTTCGGCGGATCGCCCCAGCCCTCGTACAGATAGGGGGCCGCCTGCTTGAACCCGGTGCCGCCGCCGGTTCCGGCGTCCGTCGTGACGGACACGGAGTTGGAGGCCGCCGAGACGTTCCCGGCCGCGTCCCGCGCCTTCACGGTGAAGGTGTACGCGGTGCTCGGCGACAGCCCGCCGACTGTGGCGGAGGTGCCGGAGACGCTGAGCACCTGGTTCGTTCCGGCGTAGACGTCGTACGCCGTGACACCCACGTTGTCCGTGGCCGCGTTCCACTTCAGCGAGACGCTCGTGGAGGACTTGCCGGTCGAGGTGAGCCCGCCCGGCGCGGTCGGCGCCTGGGTGTCCCCGCCGCCCGAGCCGCCCGGGCCGTCGAGCTGGATGTCGTCGGCGTAGTACGTGCCCTGCGCGTACCAGCCGTGCACGTAGACGGTGGCGCTGGTCTGCGCGGCGCCTGTGGTGAAGGAGACGCTGAGCTGGCTGTACGCCGACGGGGACGTGGTCCAGGTGGAGGCGCCGCCGTCGACGCCGAGGTACACGTAGGAACCGCGGACCCAGCCGCTGAGGGTGTAGGCCGTGTTCGGCTTGACCGCGACCGTCTGGCTGCACTGCGCGTTGTCGGACGAACTCACCGCTCCCTGCAGGGCCTTGGAGCCGCCGTGCACGGGGGAGGAGACGACCGAGCCGAGGTTGCCGGTGCAGGTCCAGGGGGAGAGGCCGCCGGACTCGAAGCCGGGGTTGGTGAGGACGTTGGCCGCCTGAGCGGTGCCGGGAAGGGCGACGGCCCCGCCGAGGGCCAGTGCGGCGGAGCCGAGCAGGGCGAGGAGCCGGCGTCTGGGACGCCCGAGTATGTGGCGCACACGATCTCCCTGTGGGGATAGGGGTGTTCGGGAGTACTGGGGAGTGCGGAAGGTGCGCCAACCAAGTTGGTTTGGACCAATCGGGGTGTCAAGGGAGTGAGCCGAGATTGGTCCAGACCGGTTTGCCGGTCAGGGGGTCACGCCGGAGCGGTGGCGGTGGCTTCGGGGGCGGCGGCTCCGGTGGCGGGGGCGCCGGCCTCCCTGGCCGCTCCGTCTGCGGGCGCCGGTACGGCGGGCAGCGCGGTCGCGCTCTGCGCGGTCCGCTGCTGGGGCAGCGACACCGGCCGCAGCGTCCGCGGCCCCGCCACCACCGTGTAGTCCTGTCCCAGGAACGGCGGCTCGATCGTGCCCGGGTCCTCGCCCAGCGCCAACTGCACAGCCGCCCAGGGGGCGTTGACCCCGCAGAGGGAGAGCTGGTGCAGCCCTCCGGCGGGCCGGGTGTTGACGTCCAGCAGCACCGGCCGGTCGCCGTGCATACGGAACTGGATGTTGGACAGGTAGTGCAGCCCGAAGCCCTCGGCGAGCAGCCGGGCCGGCGCCAGCCACCGCTCGCGCAGCGTGAAGCCACGGCGGCGGCCGTTCTTGGTGCGGCCCACCGCCAGCCGGACCCGGTTGTCCGGCCCGGTCAGGCAGTCCACCGACACCTCCGGCTGCTCCAGCCGCGGCATCACCAGCCAGTCCACCGGCTCCTCGGCCCGCCGCAGCGCCTCGACCACCAGGTCGAGCTGGACGTGCGGCCCGGGGAACCCGCTGAGATGCGTCAGCGAGAAGGGCGCGCGCGTGATCATCCGGAAGCCGGTCCCGCCCGCACCGGCCGCCGGTTTGAAGCAGGCCTGCTCCCCGGCCGCCTCCAGCTCCTCGACGGCGGCCACGAGTTCGTCCGCCGTGCGCACCCGCCACCACGGCGGCACCGCGACGCCGACCGAGCGCGCCGCCTCGTACGCGGTCGCCTTGTCCTCGAACACGGCCACCGCCTCGGGCGTCGGCGCCAGCAGCGCCGTGCCGGCCGCCCGGAACTCCGCCCGGTGCGCCACGATCGCCGCCTGGTGCAGCCGGGGCACGAACACGTCGATGCCCCGCCGGACGCACTGGTCGAGGGCGTACTCCGCGTACGCGGCCGGCGACAGGCCCTCCGGCTCCGGCTCGGCGGTGTCCGCCGCGGCCAGCACGGGGGAGTCGGGGTCACCGTGCGTGGCGTGGATCTCGACCGCCCGGTCGCTGGGATTCCTCCGGAGCTGATCCATGAAGAAGACGTTCTCCGCGTACGTGCGGTTGAGCCAGACGCGTACGCGAGAGGGCATGCAGGCCGCCTTTCGGGGTTTTCGGGCAGGGCGCAGCGGCCCGTGCCCGGGCAGGAGAGAGGAAGGGACACCAAACGGCCCTGCGAAAGGGGGGGTAGGGGCGTCGATGTTGCGGCGATCATACGGCTTTCAAACGCCTGCGCGTGCAACGCGCAGGTCACGGATTCCACCGTCTCCGGCGGTCGGGGGCTGGCCGAAGATCTGCTTGCCCCGGCCCCGTGGATGTGTTCAGGTGGTGCCCACGGCATGATCGGAAGGGGCACGGGTGGAGTCGACGGCCGGGGCCGGACAGCTGCTGGCCATCAGCGACCTGCACATCTCCTATCCGGAGAACCGCGCGCTCGTGGAGCGGATGCGCCCCGGGACGGACGACGACTGGCTGATCGTGGCCGGCGACGTGGCCGAGACGGTCGAGGACATCCGCTGGGCGCTCGAAACGCTCGCCGACCGCTTCGCCAAGGTCCTGTGGGCGCCCGGCAACCACGAGCTGTGGACCCACCCGAAGGACCCCGTCGCCCTGCGCGGCGTCGCCCGCTACGAGCACCTCGTCGCCCTGTGCCGGGAACTGGGCGTGCTCACGCCCGAGGACCCGTACCCGGTCTGGCGGGGCCCCGGCGGCCCGGTCGCCGTCGCCCCGCTGTTCCTGCTGTACGACTACTCCTTCCTGCCGGACGGCTGCGCCACCAAGACGGACGGCCTGGCCTACGCGCACAGCACCGGCATCGTCTGCAACGACGAGTACCTGCTGCACCCCGACCCCTATCCGACCCGTGAGGACTGGTGCCGCGCCCGCGTCGCCGAGACCGAGCGAAGGCTCGCCGAGCTGCCCGCGGACCTGCCCACCGTCCTGGCCGGTCACTATCCGCTCGACCGGCACCCGACCGACGTCCTGTGGTACCCCGAGTTCGCCATGTGGTGCGGCACCACCCTCACCGCCGACTGGCACCACCGGTTCCGGGTCGAGACCATGGTCTACGGCCATCTGCACATCCCGCGGACCACCTGGCACGAGGGAGTCCGCTTCGAAGAGGTGTCCGTCGGATACCCCCGCGAATGGCGCAAGCGCCCGGTACCACCGGGGCAGCCGCGCCGCGTACTGCCGATGGAGGTCGGACCCGGTGATCGAGGAGCTGCTCCCGGAGTCGGTGGTGGCCGTGGAGTCGCGCGGTGACCAGGACACCGACGAGGCCCACCTGTACCCGCAGGAGCGGTTGCTCGTCGCTCGCGCGGTGAGCAAGCGCCGCCGGGAGTTCACGGCGGCACGGGTCTGCGCCCGGCGGGCCATGGAGAAGCTCGGCGTGCCGCCGCAGCCCGTCCTGACCGGCGAGCGCGGCGCCCCGGTGTGGCCGGACGGGCTCGCCGGCAGCATGACGCACTGCGACGGCTACCGCGCCGCCGCGCTCGTGCGCGCCGCCGACCTCGCCTCCCTCGGCATCGACGCCGAACCGCACGCGCCGCTGCCGGACGGCGTCTTCGGCACCATCGCCCTCCCCGCCGAGCAGGACCGGCACCGCGCGCTGTCCGCCGCCCGGCCCGCGGTCCACTTCGACCGGCTGCTGTTCAGCGCCAAGGAGTCGGTCTACAAGGCGTGGTTCCCCCTCACCCGCGCCTGGCTGGACTTCTCCGAGGCCGACATCGAACTCACCGCCGCACCCGGCCAGGACACGCGCGGCCGCTTCCACGCCCGGCTGCTCGTCCCCGGCCCGCTGGTCGGCGGTGTGCGCGTGAGCGCCTTCCTGGGGAGCTGGCTCATCCGGGACGGACTGGTGCTGTCGGCGGTGGCCGTCCCGCACCACTGAGCGGCACGGCCACCCGGGACCGGTCTCACTCCCGCGGGGCCCACTGGGACAGCAGCCCGAAGAACGCCTCCTCATTGCCCGCGAGCCCGGCCCGCGCCAGCGCCCCGTCCGCCTCGGCCAGCACGGCGGGCGGGACCAGGACGGGCCTGGGCGCCTCCGGCGGCCCGTCGAAGGCCGCGCGCACGGTGTGCAGCAGCCGCAGATAGGCCTGGACGGCGGTGCGCTCACGGTCGGTCAGTACGGCGGTGGTCATCGGTCGGCTCTCCCCGGTTCGGCGTCACGGATCACGCGCGCTGCGGCGCCGTGCGCCGCTTCGCACGGCGCACGACTCCAGCTTGCCGTCCACCACTGACAACGCGGTGCGGGCAGGCCCGGGTTCGCCCGCTCAGCGGACGCCGAACCCCTTGGCGGACACGGCGTCCCGGCGTTCGGAGCGGGCCGCTGACCGGCCGGTGCGACCGCCGGGCCGTCCGCGTGCGCGCGGATGTTGCCGGACGGTCTACGACTCGGGCCGCTGGACGCTCTCCAGGAGCATGTCGAGCCACTCGGCGACCTTGTCCCGGTGCTGGTCGGTGGGCAGTTGCGCGGCCCGCCAGGCGATCCCGCGGACCCCGTGGTCCTCCAGCAGCCGCTCCAGCGGGTCCTGCGCCGCCTCGGCCCGCTCCTGGTCGGCGAGCTTCTGCAGCAGCTCCTGCTCGGTGCGCTGCAGGGCGCCCGCCAGCGCCTCGGCGTCCTCCGCGGTGAGGAAGCCGGCGTGCACCCGGAAGAACCGCTGCAGCGCGTCGCAGTGCTCCATGGTCGGCCGCCGGTCGCCGTTGATCAGCGCGCCCGCCTGCTGGCGTGACATGCCCGCGCCGTCCGCGATCTCCTGCTGGGTGTACTTGCGGCCGTTGGGCTTCAGCCGGGTGCGGCGCAGCAGGTCCAGACGCTGCAGGAAGCGGGCCTGCACGTCCGGTTCGCCCGCCGGGCGGCCGCTGAGCAGGGCCTTGACCACCGGCTCCGGGACACCGCAGGCGACGGAGAGCCGCCCCACGTCGAAGACCTCGGTGTGCGGCACGCCGAGCCGGTCGGCGAGCGCGGTGACGCGGGCGGCGACGGCCGAAAGCTGTGCGGTCTCGGTGGCGCCCGGATCCTCGTAGCCATCCGTCACCGACAGAACTCCTACGTCTCTCGAGGGCCTCAGGTGCGTTCCGTGCTTCTCACGAGCGGATTCCGTGAACTTCCCGGAGAGTAGCGGGTGCTTCGAACCCGCATCCAGGTCTCGCCACAACTGTGGCGAATTTCAGCCGTCAACGGGCATGGAATGCCACGATAGTTGACACGGCTCTCGTCCGGGCAGCAGGATCGCATCGCCGCACGAAGGTCGGCAGAGGCAAGAGGGGTGACCTCCCGATGGCACATCAGGCAGGAGGACAGTGGCCGGCGCCGCGGCCCGTCCCCGAGGGCTGCGAGGTACCGGCGTACCTCCAGGACTACGCCGTGCTGGTGGAGGCCGTCCCCTTCCCGTCCCTGGTCGTCGACCACCGCTGGAACGTGATGCTGGCCAACGGCGCCTACGGCACGCTCTTCCGCGGTGTGCGCCCCCATCCGACCGCCATGCCCGGGGACAACTTCCTGCGCTTCGTGCTGTTCCACCCCGACGCCGCAGGCGTCCTCGGCGAGCACGAGCAGGGCTGGTGCCTGCCGATGCTGGCCCATCTGAAGGACGCGCTCGACCACTCGGGCCACGACCACGAACTCCAGTCGATCCGCCGGGACCTCGGTCAGGACCCGCTCATGGAGGCCGCCTACCGGCAGGGGCTGCCGCACTGGATCCGCGCCGTCGGCGAGGCCGCGACCCGGATCGACGGCGCCGTGCGCCTGCTGCACCACCCGGACCCGCGCCGGGGCACCACCGAGTGCCGGATCGTCGAGGAGACGCCCCGGACCCTCGCGGAGATCGGCTGCACCCGTCTGACGATGGTGCTGCGCGACAGCCGCCGCCCGGCCGGCGCCGGACGCCGTCAGCGCCGGACGCGTGGGACCGGCGCGCATCTGACGGTCGTTCCGGCCCCCCAGGACTGACCCGGTTCCGTCGGCGTTCAGGTCGCCGACGGGACCGGGCCGGGAACTCCCTCGCAGCGACGTGCCTCCGGCGCCGCGTGTCCCGTTCACGCAAGCGGCTTGCGCGGTTTGCGCTCTTCTTTCGACACCCGTTGCGTCAATGCACCGCGCCCATGCCTGCTCATGGCTGTCGTTGCCTGTATCCGCATCGCTGTCAAAGAATTACAGATTCTGCGCGACATCTTGTGGACGAATGTCGTCGGTGCTTGAGTGTGCGGCGCCCCGCAGGCGCACGTACCTGCTGTCCCCCGACCCCCACCACGAAGGGACCGGCACATGCACCGCAGTCCGTCCGCACATGTCAGGCGCATGCCAGCGATCGGGGCGGTCGTCGCCCTGGCCGCAGGCATGCTCGTCGCCCTTGCGCCCGCCGCGCACGCGGCAGCCGGCGCCACACTCCCCTTCACCTCCGTCGAGGCGGAGTCGGCGAGCACCACCGGCACGAGGATCGGCCCCGACTTCACCCAGGGCTCCCTCGCCTCGGAGGCCTCCGGCCGGCAGGCCGTACGGCTCGCACCGGGACAGCGCGTGGAGTTCACCGTGCCGCGCGCCGCCAACGCGGTGAACGTCTCCTACAGCGTCCCCGACGGCCAGTCCGGCTCGCTGAACGTCTACGTCAACGGCACCAAGCTGACCCGGACGCTCCCGGTGACCGCCAAGTACTCCTACGTCGACACCGGCTGGATCACGGGCTCGAAGACCCACCACTTCTACGACGACGCCCGGCTGCCGCTGGGCCGGGACGTCCAGGCGGGCGACCGCGTCGCCTTCGAGGCCGCCGGCACCCAGGTCACCGTGGACGTGGCCGACTTCGAGCAGGTCGCGGCGGCCGCCGGCCAGCCCGCCGGCTCGGTGTCCGTCGTGTCCAAGGGCGCCGACCCCAGCGGGAGCGGCGACTCCACCCAGGCCTTCCGGGACGCCATCGCGGCGGCCCGGGGCGGAGTGGTGTGGATCCCGCCGGGCGACTACCGGCTCACCTCCTCGCTCAGCGGGGTGCAGAACGTCACCCTGCAGGGCGCGGGCAGCTGGCACTCCGTCGTGCACACCTCCCGCTTCATCGACCAGACCAGCTCGTCGGGCGGTGTCCACATCAAGGACTTCGCGGTCCTGGGTGAGGTCACCGAGCGCGTCGACTCCAGCCCGGACAACTTCGTCAACGGCTCCCTCGGTCCTGACTCGTCCGTCTCCGGTATGTGGCTCCAGCACCTCAAGGTCGGGCTCTGGCTGACCGGCAACAACGACAACCTGGTGGTGGAGAACAACCGCGTCCTCGACACCACCGCGGACGGCCTCAACCTCAACGGCACCGCCAAGGGCGTCCGGGTCCGCAACAACTTCCTGCGCAACCAGGGCGACGACGCGCTCGCCATGTGGTCGCTGTACGCCCCGGACACCGACTCCAGCTTCGAGAACAACACCATCTCGCAGCCCAACCTCGCCAACGGCATCGCCGTCTACGGCGGCACCGACATCACGGTGCGCAACAACCTCATCTCCGACACCAACGCCCTGGGCAGCGGCATCGCCATCTCCAACCAGAAGTTCCTCGACCCCTTCTCCCCGCTGTCCGGCACCATCACGGTCGACGGCAACACGCTGGTGCGCACCGGCGCGCTGAACCCCAACTGGGGCCATCCGATGGGTGCGCTGCGGGTCGACTCCTACGACAGCGCGATCGACGCGACCGTCAACATCACCGACACCACCATCACCGACAGCCCCTACAGCGCCTTCGAGTTCGTCTCCGGCGGCGGACAGGGCCGTCCGGTGCGGGGCGTCAACGTGACCGGGGCCACCGTGCGCAACACCGGCACGGTCGTGGTCCAGGCCGAGGCCCCGGGCGCGGCCGCCTTCCGCAACGTCACCGCCACCCAGGTGGGGTCCGCGGGCGTCTACAACTGCCCCTACCCGGCGAACTCCGGCGCCTTCACGCTCACCGACGGCGGCGGCAACTCCGGCTGGGCCGGCACCTGGTCGGACTGCTCCACCTGGCCGCAGCCCGGCCAGGGCAACCCCGCTCCCGACCCGGGCCGCAACCTCGCCAAGGGCCGCCCGGCCACCGCGACGGGCTCGCAGGACGTCTACACGCCGGGCAAGGCGGTCGACGGCGACGCCGGCACGTACTGGGAGTCGGCCAACAACGCCTTCCCGCAGTCCCTGACGGTCGACCTCGGCTCCTCCTACGCGGTGCGCCGGGTGGTGCTGAAGCTGCCCCCGTCCACCGCCTGGGGCGCCCGCACCCAGACCGTCACGGTGCTCGGCAGCACCGACGGCTCGGCGTACTCGACGGTCCTCGGCGCGCAGGGCTACCGCTTCGACCCGGCCACCGGCAACACGGCCACCGTCTCCCTGCCCAGCGGCACCGACCTGCGCTACCTGCGGCTCTCCGTCAGCGCCAACACCGGCTGGCCGGCCGGGCAGTTCAGCGAGGTGGAGGCGTACCTGGGGAGCTGAGCGGCGCCGAACGCGCGGCGGCCCCTCCGGCACGGTGTTTCCGGCGCCCACCCCCGCCGAGGAGAGACGGCCGGGACGGTCGCCGGGGTCCTGCCGCCGCTGAAGCCGGACAGCGTCACCGCGTGACAGGCGCCCGGTTCGCGGGCCCTTGAGGTTCTCCGGGTGCCGCCGGCCGCCCCTCGCGGCCGGCGGCACCGGGCGGACCGCCGGGTTTCACATGGGTGCCATCAGATACTTCCCTGACGTTCGCTGCTCTTGGAACACTCGCTGCGCGCAGATCCCGTCACCAGACGGCGGCACGTACGTCAGGATGAGAGGACCCTCACCCATGTCCGAGGTCAACAGGCGGCGCTTCCTCCAACTGGCGGGCGCCACGACGGCGTTCACCGCCCTGAGCGGCAGCATCCAGCGCGCGGCCGCACTGCCCGCCCACCACCGCACGGGTTCGGTCCAGGACGTCGAGCACATCGTCGTCCTGATGCAGGAGAACCGCTCGTTCGACCACTACTTCGGCAAGCTCAGGGGGGTCCGGGGCTTCGGCGACCCCCGCCCGGTCACCCAGAACGGCAGGTCCGTCTGGCAGCAGTCCGACGGCGCGAAGGACATCCTCCCCTTCCACCCGGACGCCGACGACCTGGGCCTCGCCTTCCTCCAGGACCTCCCGCACGGCTGGAACGACGGCCACACCGCCTTCAACGGCGGCAAGTACGACACGTGGGTGCCCGCCAAGTCCCCGACGACGATGGCGTACCTGACACGCGACGACATCCCCTTCCACTACGCGCTCGCCGACGCCTTCACCATCTGCGACGCCTACCACTGCTCCTTCATCGGCTCCACCGACCCCAACCGCTACTACATGTGGACCGGGTACACCGGCAACGACGGCAAGGGCGGCGGCCCGGTCCTCGGCAACGAGGAGGCGGGCTACGGCTGGACGACGTACCCCGAGCGCCTGGAGCGGGCCGGGGTCTCCTGGCGGATATACCAGGACGTCGGCGACGGACTGGACGCGGCCGGCGGCTGGGGCTGGATCCAGGACGCCTACCGCGGCAACTACGGCGACAACTCGCTGCTCTACTTCGACCAGTACCGCAGCGCCGCACCGGGCGACCCGCTGTACGACAAGGCCCGCACCGGCACCGACGCGCGCAAGGGCGAGGGCTTCTTCGACCGGCTGCGCGCCGACGTCACCTCCGGGCAGCTGCCGCAGGTCTCCTGGATCGTCGCCCCCGAGGCGTTCACCGAGCACCCCAACTGGCCCGCCAACTACGGCGCGTGGTACGTCTCCCAGGTGCTGGACGCGCTGACCGCCGATCCGCGGGTGTGGGCGAAGACGGCGCTGTTCATCACCTACGACGAGAACGACGGCTTCTTCGACCACGTGATCCCGCCCTTCCCGCCCGCCTCCGCAGACCGGGGCCGGTCGACGGTGGACCCCGCGCCCGACGTGTTCAAGGGCGACGCCGGGCACGCCGCGGGCCCCTACGGGCTCGGCCAGCGGGTGCCGATGCTGGTCGTCTCCCCCTGGAGCAAGGGCGGCTACGTCTGCTCCGAGACGTTCGACCACACCTCGATCATCCGGTTCATCGAGACGCGCTTCGGCGTCCGGGAGCCGAACATCTCACCCTGGCGCCGTGCCGTGTGCGGCGACCTGACCTCGGCCTTCGACTTCTCCCGCAAGGACACTGCACCGGTGGCGCTGCCGTCCACGGCCGGTTACCTGCCGCCGGACCGCGAGCGTCACCCCGACTACGTGCCGCACCCGCCGGCCAGCCCCGTGCTGCCCCGGCAGGAGCGCGGCAGCCGCCCCACGCGTCCGCTCAGGTACGCCCCGGCGGTGGACGGTTCCGCGGACACGGCGGCGGGGAAGTTCACGCTCACCTTCGCCTCCGGGGCGCACGCGGGAGCCGCGTTCCTGGTCACCTCGGGCAACCGCGGCGACGGCCCCTGGACGTACACCACCGAGGCCGGCAAGACGCTCTCCGACACCTGGAACTCGGCCTGGTCGGGCGGCTCCTACGACCTCGCCGTGCACGGCCCGAACGGCTTCCGGCGCCTGTTCAAGGGCCGCAACGGCACGGCCGGTCCGGAGGTGACGGCCCGGCACACCGGTGACGACGTGGAACTGGTATTCACCAACCGCGGCTCCGGCACGGCACGGCTGAAGCTCGTCGACGGCTACGGCGGCGCCCCGGTCACGGTGACGGTGCGGCCCGGGGCGGCCGTGCGGCGGACCGTCCGGCTCGCGGCCGGCCGGCGCTGGTACGACCTCACGGTCACCACGGACGCCGATCCGGCGTTCCTGCGCGGCTTCGCCGGCCATGTGGAGAACGGGCTCCCCGGCGTCAGCGACCCGGCCATCATCACGGAGTGAACGGACGATGAACGCCGCTCCGGACAGACTGGTCAGGTACCGGTCACAGCAGGGTAATGTGCCCCGGTGACCACGCAATCGAACACCCCTGCAGGCTGGTACCCCGACCCGCACGGGGCGGCCCGGACGCTCCGCTACTGGGACGGTGCCCAGTGGACCGACCACACCAACCCGGCGCAGCAGGGCGCCGGTCAGGTCCCGCCGCAGCAGGCCGCTCACATCCCGCAGCAGCAGGGCGGCGACGCCAAGGTGCAGCGCCAGGTCCAGAAGCAGGCGGGGGTCGCGGCCGGCGGTCCCGGCGGCGGCACGCTCTTCACCGAGCCGGTCCTGGTGGTGAACCAGAAGGCCAAGCTGATCGAGCTGACCAACGAGTACAAGGTCATGGACCAGAACGGCCGGGAGATCGGCGCGGTCACCGAGGTCGGGCAGAGCGCGCTGAAGAAGATCCTGCGCTTCGTCTCCAGCCTCGACCAGTTCATGACCCACAAGCTGGAGATCCGCGACCCCCAGGGCCGGCCGCAGCTCGTGCTGACCCGGCCCGCGAAGTTCTTCAAGTCCCGGGTCATCGTGACGCGCCCGGACGGCTCGCCGGTCGGTGAGATCGTGCAGCAGAACATGATCGGGAAGATCAACTTCGCGATGACCGCGAACGGCCAGAAGGTCGGAGCGATCAAGGCGGAGAACTGGCGGGCCTGGAACTTCGCCATCGTCGACCACGCGGACAACGAGGTCGCCCGGATCACCAAGACCTGGGAAGGCCTCGCCAAGACGCTGTTCACGACCGCGGACAACTACGTCCTGCAGATCCACTACCAGCTCCCCGAGCCGCTGCTGAGCCTCGTCGTGGCGACGGCCCTGACCGTCGACACCGCGCTGAAGCAGGACTCGCGGGGCTGGGGCTGACCGGCCCCGCGCGGACCACGGTCCGCGCGGGGGGCCGGCGGCGGGCCGGGCGCCGGGGGGGGGCCGCGGGCGGGGGACGGTATCACGGGG
>NZ_JBHTVE010000004.1:166872-386335 GCF_042793175.1 Streptomyces sp. NPDC056580
CCGCCGGGGGGCGGGGGGGGGGGGGGCGCCCCGCCCCCCGGCGCCCCCGGGGCCGGGGGGGCGGCGGGCGGGGGCGGGGGGGGGGGGGGGGGCGCGGGCCCCCGCCCGCCGCCGTGCGCCCGTTCAGAGCGCGGTGAGATGTCCCGGCTGCTCCGGCTGCCGGGGCACCAGCACGGGTTCCGCGGCCGCCGTGCCGGGCTCCAGCGCCAGGACCGCCGCCACCGGGTGCTCGTCGTCGTGCCCGGCGGGCCCGTCGGGCACGCCAGGGCCGCCGGGACCGCCGGGCACGCGCGTCGCCCGGGTCAGCAGGACCACGCCCCGGGCGGCCAGCCCGGCCCCGGCCAGCGCCAGCAGCACGCCGCCGGCCCCGCCGCGCAGGCCCTGCCCCAGCAGGGTCAGCCCGATGACCGCGGCGGCCACGGGGTTGGCCAGGGTCACCATGGCGAGCGGGCCGCCGAGGCCGCCCCGGAAGGCCGTCTGGGACAGCAGCAGTCCGCCGGTGGAGAACGCGGCGACGAGGACGGCGACCACGACCACCTCGAGACCCGGGTCCGTACCGGAACGCCGCGTGGCCGCCACCGTCAGCGTCTGGGTGAGGGCCGAGGCGACCCCGGAGGCGAAGCCCGACGCGGTGGCGTGCCGCAGGCCCGGCCGGGCGCCGGGCCGGGACAGCAGGCCGATCAGGGTGGCGGTGGTGCCGGCGACCGCCAGCGCCTCGGGCAGGCTCAGTATCCGTTCGGGCGCCGGTCCCGAGGCCGTGACCAGCACCGCCGCGAGCCCCAGCAGGGTGAGCGCCGTACCGCGCCACTCGACCGCGCTGACCTGCCGCCCGGCGGCCCGCGCTCCCAGCGGCACCGCCGCGACCAGGGTGAGCGCCCCGAGCGGCTGGACGACCGTGAGCGGCCCGTACTTGAGGGCGACCACGTGCAGCAGCGCGGCGGCGGCGTTCAGGCCGACGGCCGACCACCACGCGCCGGTGCCCAGCAGCCGCACCAGGCCGGCGCCGACGCTGCGGGAGGCGAGGCGTTCCTGGGCGACGGCGGCCGCGGCGTATGCGACGGCGGAGACCAGGGACAGGCCGAGGGCGAGCAGGGCGGCGGCGCTCATCGGCCGGCTCCCGCCAGGACCGGCTTGCGCTGGGCGGGCAGCCGGACGGCGCCCTCGGCCGGGCCGGAGGTGTGCCCCGGCGCGCGGACGAGCGCCAGTGCGGCGCCGAGCATGACGGCCGCCGCCAGCGCGTCGACCCAGTAGTGGTTGGCCGTGCCTACGATCACCAGCAGGGTGACCAGCGGGTGCAGCAGCCACAGCCAGCGCAGCCGCGACCGGGTGGCCGCGACCAGCCCCACCGCCACCATCAGCGCCCAGCCGAAGTGCAGCGAGGGCATCGCCGCGAACTGGTTGGAGAGGTGGTCGCCGGACGGCGGCCCGTAGACCGAGGGGCCGTATATCCGGGCGGTGTCCAGCAGGCCGGTGCCGGTCAGCATCCGCGGCGGGGCCAGTGGGAACGTGAACGGCAGCACCAGGGCGGCCGCGGTCACCGCCGCCAGGACCCGCCGGGCCCAGACGTAGTGGGCGGGGCGCCTTGCGTACAGCCAGACGAGGAAGGCGAGGGTGGCCGGGAAGTGGACGGTCGCGTAGTAGGTGTTCGCCAGGTGGACGAGGAGGTCGCCGTGGAGCAGCGCGGACTGCACGGTGGTCTCGTCGGGCAGCCGGACCGCCCGTTCGAGCTCCCAGACGCGGTGGGCGTTGTGGAAGGCGTTCGCGGTGTGGCCGACGGCCAGTCGCCGCCCGAGCTTGTAGACGAGGAAGAGCCCCGCGACGAGCAGGAACTCGCGCAGGAGCGGCGGTCGCGCGGTCGCTGTCGCGTCCGGCTCCGCTGCTGCAGGCTCCGTTCGGGCGTTCATCCCCCGGCCCCTTCGCTGACGGTCGTGCGGGTGGTGGTGCGGGCGGCCCCGGGTTCTCGCCCCGGAACTCATCGATACGTCTCCGTACCGATACGTCAGTGTACCGATACGCTTGAGTACCGGTACACTGACGTATCGATTGAGGTGCGACACACTGGAGACCGGGACTCGTCCCGTCGCGGAGTGAGGGGAGCCAACGCATGACGTCGCAGGCCGAAGACGGACCGGACACGGTCGCCGCCTCGCGCCGCTCCAAGATCACGCCGGAGCGTGAGCGGGAGTTCTTCGACGCCGTGCTGGAGCAGATCCGCGAGTGCGGCTACGACTCCGTGACCATGGAGGGCGTCGCGCACAGCACCCGGTGCAGCAAGTCCACGCTCTACCGGCAGTGGAAGACCAAGCCCCAGTTCGTCGCGGCCGCGCTGCGCGCCAACCGCAAGGTGCGCTTCGCCGGCATCGACACCGGCTCGCTCGCCGAGGACCTGTGCCTTGCCGCGCGGGCCGCGGGCGACTGGTCCAACAAGGACACCCGCCTGATGCAGGCGCTGGGCCACGCGGTCACGGCCGACCACGAGCTGGCGCAGGCGCTGCGCGAGGCCCTGGTGCTGCCCGAGATCGCCGCGCTCCAGGAGATGCTGGCGCGGGGCGTGCAGCGCGGCGAGGTGCCCGCGGACCACCCCGCGCTGGAGTACGTCCCGGCCATGATGTTCGGCGTCCTGCGCGTCCGGCCGGTCCTGAGCGGCCAGTACGCCGACGCCGACTACCTCGTCCGCTTCGTGGAGGCCACCGTGCTGCCCGCGCTCGGACTTACCCCTGACCCAGGCCGCCGTTCACGGGATGACTGAACGGTGACCTGCCTGCGCCGCACCGTGGGGACGGGGGCGGCGCGCACCCCCCGGCCGGGTGGGGTTCCCCTTGAGCGGAGGGGCGCTCCACCCGGCCGGCTGCTCTCCCAGGACGTCCTCAGACGTCCTGGCCGCTCCCGCCGCCCGACGAGACCTCGATGCCCTTGAGGATCTCGTCGATGACCGCCACGTCCTGGCCGACGTCCACGCCGAAGCGCACCACGACCATCCGCTTCGCGTCGTTGGGCGAGGGGAAGGCCACCGACTCCACGTAGCCGTCGGCGCCCTTGCTGGTGACCGCCTTCCAGCGCACCGCGTAGCCCTTCTGACCGGCCACCGTCACCGCCTTGGCGGACAGCACCTCGTGCGAGGTGATGCTGCCGTAGGTGGTACCGCCGTACGACTGCTTGGCGTTGGCCGCGATGTCCGCCTTGGCGACCTCCTCGGCGGTGTCGCCCTTGGTCCTCAGGATGCGGGCCGGCGCGGTGTAGGCGCCGCCCGCGGTGCAGGTCTGCGCGCTGTTGCCGGGGCACTTGTAGGAGTCGCCGGAGGTCACCTGGGCGCCGACGCCGATCGACTCCCCGGTCCACCCCTTGGGCACCGGCAGGCTGATGCCGTTGACCGGGTCGGGCACCGTGCCGCCGCCCTGCACCTTGGGCGCCCCGGAGCCGCCGGGCGCGGGCGACCCGCCCGGCCCGCCGCCCCCGCCCGGGCCACCGGAGCCGCCCTGCCCGCCGTCGCCGCCGAAGCCGCCAGGACCGCCGCCGGGCCCGCCCTGGCCGCCGGTCCGGCCGTCCTGCCCCTGCCGCGAACCAGCGCGCTCGGAGCCGCCGCCGTCGCCCTTGGCGAGGGCGTACACCCCGACCCCGATGCACACCAGGACCGCGGCCGCGGCCCCGACGGCTATGCCCGTGCGCAGTCCGCGCCGGGGCGCGGCCGGGGGCTGGAACGGGTACGGCGAGTACGCCGGATGCCCCGGCTGCGTCCCGTACGGCTGCTGGTACACCGGGGGAACCGGCTGCGCGCCGGCGGCCGGCTGCTGCGCCGGGGGACCCCACACGGCGGCCGTACCGGCGGGGCGGGTCCGGTCCGTCCACGCGTTGCCGTCCCACCAGCGCTCGGTGGGCGGACCGTCATTCGTCTGCCCGGGGTCGGGGTACCACCCGGGAGGAGTCACCTGCGTCATGACACCACCGTATGAGGCGTCGGTGAAAGCGGGATGAGAGCATCCCCCGCCAACTGCGCGCGGCGGGACATATCTCCGGAGATTTCCGCGGTGAATCCCGTGGCGGCACGGCGGCGGTCACCCGGCCACCACCATCCGCACCGGGGCGCGTCCCGCCGGCGGCGGCAGCCGCAGGCCGCCCCGGCCCGGTGTCAGCGAGCCGAGCACGCTCGGGTGACGGGCGCCGGTGCTGCGCGGGTCGGTGCCGGCCAGGCCGTGCGCGGTGAGGAAGCCGAGCACCGCGAAGGCGTACGCCTCCTTCGCGGCGGCGGGCAGGCCCAGTTCGTCCGAGCCGCGCACCGCGATGCCCGCGAGCCGGTGCCGCAGCGCCGCCATGAGCACCGGGTTGCGGGTGCCCCCGCCCGACACCACCACCTCGCCCGCGCCGACCCGGCGCACCGCGTCGGCGACCGTCCGGGCCGTCAGCCAGGTGAGCGTGGCCAGCGCGTCCTCGGCGGCCAGCGAGTCCACCGCGAAGGCGCGCAGGTACCCGGCGTGGAACAGCTCCTTGCCGGTCGTCTTGGGCGGCTCCAGCGCGTAGTACGGCTCGGCCAGCAGCCGTTCCAGCAGCGCCCCGTCCGGCCGGCCCCGCGCGGCCAGCGCGCCGTCGGCGTCGCAGGCCAGCCGCCCGCCGCTGAAGTGCCGGGCCGCCGCGTCGAGCAGCGCGCAGCCCGGCCCGGTGTCGAACGCCGTGCCGTCCGGCGCGGTCAGGTTGGCGATGCCGCCGATGTTCAGCGCCACGGGCCGGCCCGGCCTGCCCCGCAGCCACAGCAGGTCGACCAGGCTGACCAGCGGAGCGCCCTGCCCGCCGGCGGCCACGTCCCGGGCACGGAAGTCGGCGGCCACCGGCAGCCCGGTCGCCTCCGCGATCCACGCGGGCTGCCCGAGCTGGAGCGTGCCGCGCACCCGGCCGCCGTCCACCCAGTGGTGGACCGTCTGGCCGTGCGAGGCCACCAGCTCGGCGCGCCCGGCGCACAGTTCGCGGCCGGCGCGTACGGCCGCCGCGGCGAACGCCTGCCCGATCCGGGTGTCGATCGCGCACACCTCGGCCAGCGGGACGGCGGCCGGCGGCAGCGCCGCCGCGAGCGCGGCCCGCAGCCCACCGTCGTACGGCGCGCTCACCATCCCCAGGGGTTCCAGCACCAGCGTGTCGCCGTCCAGGCGCAGATCCGCCGCGGCGGCGTCCACCGCGTCGTACGACGTACCCGACATCAGTCCGATCACCCGCACCGCTCAACCCGCCTTTCCCGAGGGCCGTCCGAGCAGCGCCGGCACGCTGAGCGCGCAGGCCGCCGCCGCGTGGCGGGCGGGCACGTCCAGGTTCCCGGCGCGCCGCACCGCCTCCGTGATGATCAGCCCCGCGCGGGCGGAGAACACCGCGTTGGACAGGTAGTGGGCGAGCCCCGGGCCGGTCCAGCGCACCCAGGCCGGGAACAGCTCGGCCGGGCAGGGCGGGGCCCGGCCCGGCCGGCAGGCCCACCCGCGCCCCCGTGGCGCAGGCCGCCGCGCCCCGGACCACGCCGGAAGTGCCGGGATTCCGCGGCAGGTCGAACAGGGGCACCGCGGGGAGCCCCGCGCCCGCCGCGTACTCCGTGAAGCAGCCCCACCGCAGCTCATGTTGACGGTCCGTCCGCCGCACACCGGCAGGCCGGACGGGGTGCGCGTCGCCCGCCCGCGGCATTGTTCACCCGGCGGGGCAACACGTGTCCCGACCGGTCACCACACATCCCACCGGACGGCTACGCTCGGGGTCTGTACGTCATTCGGGCGACCCTGGGAGGTAACGGGATGACGCAGGGACGGCCGTCGGCGACCGGCTCGGCTCCCCTGTGGGAGCGGGACACGGAGATCGCCACGGTCACCGGGGCGCTCGACGCCCTGTGCGCCGACCGGTCGTCCGCGGGCAGTCTGCTGGTCCTGCGAGGCGAGGCCGGCCTCGGCAAGACCGCGCTGCTCAACGAGACCCGCCGCATGGCCGAGCGCCGCGGCTGCGCCGTCTGGTCCGCGCGGGGCGGCGAGACGCTGAGGTCCGTCCCGTTCAACGTGGTCCGGCAACTGCTGCAGCCCGCGCTGGTCTCCCTGCTGCCGGGGGAGGCCCGGGAGTACCTCGGCGACTGGTACGACATAGCGGGCCCCGCCCTCGGCATAGTGGACCCCCAGGAGGGCACCGCCGACCCGCAGTACGTGTGCGACGGACTCGTCGCCGCCGTGCGCCGGCTCGCCCGCCGCGAGTGGCCGCTGGTCCTGCTCGTCGACGACGCGCACTGGGCCGACCAGGAGACCCTGCGCTGGCTCTCCGCGTTCGCCGAGCGCCTGGACGACCTGTCCGTGCTGGTCGTGGTGGCCCGCCGCCCCGGCGGGGTGAGCGGGGACAGCGCCCGGCACCTGGACGCGGTGGCCGCCGCGGCCCTCCCCGTCAACCTCAGCGCCCTCACCCCGGACGCCACCGCCGGCCTCACCCGCGCCACCGTGGGCCGGCACGCCGACGATCCGTTCTGTCGCGAGGTATGGGCCGTCACCGGCGGCAACCCCTACGACACCGTCGAACTCCTGGCGAAGGTGCGGGACAGCGAGGTGCAGCCGGTGGAGGCGCGGGCCGGCGAGCTCCGGGCCCTGAACCGCTCCGCCCGCGGCGGCGGCCTCGTCGACCGGCTCAAGGGACTCGGCATCGAGGCCACCCGGTTCGCCTGGGCGGCCGCCATCCTCGGCACCGGCATCTCCGTCGGCCTCGTCGCCCGGCTCGCCGGCATGAGCACCGCGGTCGCCGGGAGCTGCGCCGAACTGCTGCGCAACGCCCGCATCCTCACCGAGCCCGCCCCCGTGGCCGGCGCCGACCCCGGGTCCGGCGAGCTGGAGTTCGTCCACCCGCTGATCGCCTCCGCCGTGTACGACTCCATCCCCGCCGGCGTGTGCACCGCCATGCACGGGGTCGCCGCGCAGATCCTCACCGAGACCGGGCACGGCGCCGCCGAGGCCTCCCGGCACCTGCTGAAGGTGCACCCGGACGACGACGAGGAACTCGTCGGGCAACTGCGCGAGGCGGCCCGCGAACACCTGGCCGTCGGCGCGCCGGACGCGGCCCGCCGCTGCCTGGAACGCGCCCTGCTGGAGCCGCCGCGCCCCGAGGTCCACGCCCACGTGCTCTACGAGCTGGGCCGGGCCACCCTGCTGACCGCGCCCGCCGTCACCGTCGAGCACCTGCGCAACGCCCTCGCCGTGCCGGGCCTCGACGACACGCAGCGGGTCGACGCCGTCGTCCGCCTCTCCCAGGCGCTGCTGCACAACGACGAACTGGAGGAGGCCGTCCGCACGGTCGAGGCCGAGGCCGCACGGCACCCGTCGTCCCCGGTCGGGATGCGGCTGCGGGCCGTGCAGTTCATGTGGGAGGGCATCCACGGCGAGACCGCCTCCCAGGAACGGTCCCGCCGCCTGGCCGAGCTGGCCCGCAGCTGCACCGGCCGGGACAACTCCGAGCGCGCCCTGCTGATCCTGCGCGGCTTCGACGCGATGACCCACGGCGAGAGCGCCGAGGACGTCGTCCAGTCCTGCGACCGCGCCCTGGTCAACGGCCGCCTGGCGCCCGGGCTCGGCTGGACCGACGGCGAGTGGGGCATCGAGCTGCTGATGATGCTCGGCAGCGCGTACGCCTACGCCGACCGGCTCGACCGCGCCGAGAGCCTCTTCGCCGAGGCCCTGCGCGCCTACACCGGCGCGGGCTGGCGCGGCGGCCACCTCTCCCTGGCCAACGCCTTCCTCGGCCTCGCCTACCGCAGACAGGGCAGGCTGCGCGACGCCGAGGCCGCGCTGCGCGAGGCACTGGCGCTCGCCGAGCGCGTCGGCCGCCGCCTGCCGCTGTACTGGTCCGCGACCTGCGGACTGGTCGACACCCTGCTGGCCCGCGGCGACGTCGAGGAGGCCTGGTCGATCGCCGGGCGGTACGGCTTCGCCCCGCCCTACCCGTCCACCATCGTGCTGCCCGACATCCGCTCCGTACGCGGCCGGCTGCTGCTCGCCGTGGGCCGCACCGAGGACGGCGTCAACGAGCTGGAGGCCGCCGAGAAGACCGCCGCCTCCCGCGGCGGCCACAACCCGGTCCTCGCCCCCTGGTCCCTTGACCTCGCCCGCGCCCTGGCCGTGCAGGATCCGGCCCGTGCCGCCCGGCTCGCCGCGGACGCCCGCCGGCAGGCCGAGCGGTTCGGCACCGACACCGCCATCGGCGAGGCCCTGCGCTGCGCCGCCGCCCTGGAGACCGGCCAACGCGCGGTGCGCCTGGCCGCCCAGGCCGTCGCGTACCTGGAGGCCTCGCCCTGCCAGTACGAGCACGCGGCGGCCCGGGTCGAGTACGGCGTCATGACCCGGTCGGTCGCCGAGCTGGAGCGGGGCCTGACCCTGGCGCGCTCCTGCGGGGCGGACGGTCTCGCGGCGCAGGCGCGGGAGGTGCTGGAGACGGGGCGCGGGCTGCGCTAGGGCCGGTCCGGCAACCCCGGCCGGCCCGCGACGCATGGCGCCGCACCCCGCGCGTCAGGCGGTCTCCTCCTCGGCCAGCACCCGCTGGGCCGTCGCGAACGCCGAGTTGGCCGCCGGCACCCCGCAGTACACGGCGGTCTGCAGCAGCACCGCGCCGATCTCCTCGGGGGTCAGGCCGTTGCGCCGGGCCGCCCGGACGTGCATGGCCAGCTCGTCGTAGTGGCCGTGCGCGACGAGCGCGGTCAGCGTGATCATGCTGCGCTCGCGGCGGGACAGTGTCGGATCGGTCCAGATCTCTCCCCAGGCGTAGCGGGAGATGAAGTCCTGGAACCGCGCGGTGAACGGGGTCTGCCTGGCCTGTGCCCGGTCCACGTGCGCATCGCCCAGCACTTCCCGGCGCACCGCCATCCCGCTCGCCGCAGGCCCGTCGAGCTGGGTGCGCAGGGCGGCCACGACGGCCTCCGGTACCTCGGCGGGCGCCAGGTGGGAGGCGCCCGGCAGCTCCAGCAGCGTGGCGCCGGGCACCGCGTCCGCGATCTCCCGCAGGTGCGCCGGAGGCGTCGCGGGGTCCTCCCGGCCCGCGACGAGCAGCGTCGGCACGGTGATCCCGGCGAGCCGGTCGCGCAGGTCGAAGGCGGCCAGCGCGTCGCAGCAGGCGGCATACGCCCCCGGGTCGGCCTCCCGGTGGTCCCGCACCAGCCGGGGCACGGTGAAACCGGGCGTGAACCAGCGGGCGTCAGCGCTCTCCACCAGCCACTCCAGGCCCTCCCGGCGCACCCGCTCGGCGCGCTCGCGCCACGGGTCCGCGCCGCCGAAGTGGGCGGAGGAGCAGATGACCGCGAGGGAGGACAGCCGCTCGGGGTGGTGCGCGGCCAGGTGCAGGCCGACCGCTCCGCCCAGCGACACTCCCGCGTAGGCGAACCGCTCGACGCCGAGGGCGTCGGCGAGTGCCAGCACCAGGCCGGCCAGGTCGCCGACGGTGGCGCCGGGCCCGATCAGGTCCGCCGCCGAACCGCCGTGGCCCGGCAGGTCCCAGCGGACTACCCGGTGACCGCCGGTCAGCTCGGGCGCGACCGCGTCCCACAGGGCGAAGGAGGTGCCGAGCGACGGCCCGAGCAGCAGCGGAGGAGCGGACGCCGGTCCTTCGTCGAGGTGGTTGAGGAGTTGCACGGTCAACGACGCTCCAGGGCAAGGTCGGTGAGGGCACCGGCGAAACCGGTGTAGCGGGCGGGGTCGGTGAGGTCGTCCAGGTCGGCCTCCTTCAGTTCGGGCTGCTCGGCCAGCAGTTCGCGCAGCGGCCGGTCCTCGTCGTGCGCGCGGCGGGCCAGTTCGGTGAGCAGTTCCTTCGCCCGGGCCCGGCCGAGCACGGGGGCCAGGGCGGCGGAGAGCCGTTCGGAGACGATCAGCCCCCGGGTGACGTCGAGGTTCCGCCGCATCGCGCCGGAGTGCGCGCGCAGTTCCTCGGCCAGTACGGCGGCGTGCGCGGCGGCGCCGCCCACCAGCCGGAGCAGGTCGCGCAGCGGCTCCCACTCGGCGTGCCAGGCGCCGGCCGGCCGCTCGTCCTCGGCGGCGAGCGAGCCGTACAGGGTGGCCGCGAGCTGCGGGGCGCGCCGGGCGGCGGCCGCGACGAGCGTGGAGCGCACCGGGTTCGCCTTGTGCGGCATGGCCGAGGAGCCGCCGCCGCTGCCCTCGGTCACCTCGCCGGTCTCCGTGCGCGACAGCGTCAGCACGTCCGCGGCGAGCTTGCCGAGCGCCCCCGCAGCGAAGGCCAGGCAGCCGGCCAGGTCGGCGACCGGGGTGCGCAGTGTGTGCCAGGGCAACGCCGGTGCGGCCAGCCCGACTTCACGGGCGTAGGCGCCGGTGAGCGCCGCCGCGTCCACGGCGCCGTAGGCGCGGAACGCCGCCAGGGTGCCGGCGGCGCCCCCGAGCTGGGCGGGGAGCGAGTCCCGCACCCGGCGCACGCGGTCGCGGGCGTCCAGCACCAGCGAGCGCCAGCCCGCCGCCTTCAGCCCGAACGTCGTCGGCACGGCGTGCTGGGTGAGGGTCCGCCCGGGCATCGGGGTGTCCCGGTGTCCGGCGGCCAGCCGGGCGAGCGCCCGCTCGGTCCGGCCGAGGTCGTCCAGGACCGGGCCCAGGGCACGCGCGGCCACCAGCATGGCCGCGGTGTCCATGATGTCCTGGCTGGTGGCCCCCCGGTGCACGTACGGACCGTGCTCCTCGCCCACCGCCTTCGTCAGGTCGGCGACCAGCGGGATGACCGGGTTGCCGCCGCCGCGGGCCCGCTCGGCGAGCGAGCGGACGTCGAAGCGGGCGGGGTCGGCGGCCTCGGTCACCGCGGCGGCGGCCGCCGCCGGCGCGAGACCGAGCCCGGCCTGGGCGCGGGTGAGGGCGGTCTCGGCGTCGAGCAGGGCGCGCAGGTAGGCCCTGTCGCTCGTCGCGGCGGCGGCTGGGGTGCCGGCCCATCCGGGGGCGAGCAGACCGGTGTCTCCCTCCTGCGGGGGCGTCTTGCGGCCGGAGGGCGGCGGCGTCACCGGAACTCCAGGAAGACCGTCTCGCCCTCGCCCTGGAGGCGGATGTCGAAGCGGTAGGTCCCGTCGCCCTCGTCGCCGGCGATCAGCGTGCCGCGCCGGTCGCCCACCCGGGCGAGCAGCGGGTCGGCGGCCAGGGCCGCCTCGTCGCCCGGCAGGTAGATCCGGGTGAACAGGTGGACGAGCAGGCCGCGCGCGAAGACGCACACGCTCAGGTACGGCGCGCTGTCCCCGCGGGCGCCGGGTCGCAGCGTCCGCGCGTACCAGTGTCCGTCCGCGTCGGTCTGGATGCGTCCCCAGCCGGTGAACTCCACGCCGTTGCGGCCCAGGTAGCCGCCCGTCGCCGGATCCCGCCGGAGCGAGCCGTCCACCTGCGGGACGGTGCCGTCGGGGCGCGGTCCCCACAGCTCGACGAGGGCGTCGGGCAGCGGCCTGCCCTCGCCGTCGAGGACGTAGCCGTGGACGGTGACCGTGTCGGGGTGCCCCAGCGGGGCGATGTCCTCGCCGCCGCGGAAGGGCAGCGCGTACCCGTAGAAGGGGCCGACCGTGTGGGACGGGGTGGGCAGCACGTTCTCGGGGCCGCCGGCGTCTGTCTTCGTCATCGCCGCGGTCACCGTCCTTCCTCGGTCCAGGTGGCGGCGGGGCCGTCCAGCACGATGTCCCAGTGGTAGCCGAGGGAGAACTCGGGCACCGACAGGCCGTGGTCGTAGGTGGCGACCAGCCGCTGCCGTGCCGCGTCGTCCGTCACGGACTGCAGGATCGGGTCGTACGGGAAGAGCGGGTCGTTCGGGAAGTACATCTGCGTCACCAGCCGCTGCGTGAACGCCGCGCCGAACACCGAGAAGTGAATGTGCGCCGGACGCCAGGCGTTGACGTGGTTGCGCCACGGGTACGGGCCGGGCTGGACGGTGGTGAAGTGGTACCGGCCCTCGGCGTCGGTGAGGGTGCGGCCGAAGCCCGTGAAGTTCGGGTCGAGCGGGGCGGCGTGCTGCTCCCGCTGATGGGCGTACCGCCCGGCCGAGTTGGCCTGCCAGATCTCCACGAGCTGGCCGCGCACGGGCCTGCCGTCCCGGTCCAGCAGCCGGCCCGAGACGGTGATGCGCTCGCCGACCGGCTCGCCCCGGTGGTGCCGGGTGAGGTCGTTGTCGACCCCGGTGATGTCGCGCTCCCCGAAGGCGGGGGAGTGCAGCTCGACCAGTTCCGGGTCCTTCGCTGTGTCGATGGCGACCAGCGGCTGCCTGGGGTGGCGCAGCACCGACGAGCGGTAGGGCGCGTAGTCCCGGCGCGGGTGGTGCTCGACGGGGGCGCCGTCGGCGATCCGCTTCCCGTACGCGGCGCGCTCGGCCGCGATCTCCTGGTCGATGTCCTGCTGGGTGAGGGTCATGGCGGTCACCTGACGCTTCCTTAGCGCTCGAGGACGAGGGCCAGGCCCTGGCCCACGCCGATGCAGAGGGTGGCCACGCCGGTGCCGGAGCCGCGGCGGGCGAGCTGGTGGGCGACGGTGCCCGCGAGGCGGGCGCCGGAGGCGCCGAGCGGATGGCCGAGCGCGATCGCCCCGCCCTGCGGGTTGAGGACCGCCGGGTCGAACTCGGGCCACTCGGCGAGGCAGCCGAGCACCTGGGCGGCGAACGCCTCGTTCAGTTCGAGCACGGACAGGTCGCCGAAGTCCCGGCCCGCCTTGGCGAGGGCGCGGCGGACGGCCTCGACGGGGGCGAGCCCGAAGTACTGCGGGTCGGTCGCGGACACACCGGTCGCCGACACCCGCGCGAGGGGCTCCCGGCCGAGCGACCTCAACCCCTCCTCGTCGGCGAGGAGCAGCGCGGCGGCGCCGTCGTTGAGCGGGGAGGCGTTGCCCGCGGTCACCGTGCCGCCCTCCGCGCGGAAGGACGGCATGAGCTTCGCCATCGCGGCGAGCGAGGCGTCCGGCCGTACGCACTCGTCGGCGGCGAAGGCGACCGGGCCGCCCTTGCGCTGCGGCACCGGCACGGGCGCCAGCTCGGCGTCGAACAGGCCCTTCTCCTGGGCGGCGGCCGCCTTGCGGTGGGAGGCGAGGGCGAACTCGTCCTGCCGCTCCCGGCTGATCCCGTGCTTGTCGGCGATCAGCTCCGCGCTCTCGCCGAGCGGGACGGTCCACCGCGGGTCCATGGCCGGGTTGACCATGCGCCAGCCGAGCGTGGTCGAGTACAGCTCGGCGTGCGCGGCCGGGAAGGGCCGGTCGTTCTTCGGCAGCACGTACGGCGCCCGGGTCATCGACTCCACGCCGCCGGCCACGGCGACGGAGGCGTCGCCCACCGCGATGGCGCGGGCGGCCTGGATCACCGCCTCGAGACCGGAGGCGCACAGCCGGTTGACCGTGACGCCCGGCACCGAGGTCGGCAGGCCGGCGAGCAGGGCGGCCATGCGGGCGACGTTGCGGTTCTCCTCGCCGGCGCCGTTGGCGTTGCCGAAGTAGACGTCCTCGATCCGCGCCGGCTCCAGGTCCGGGGTGCGGGCGAGCAGTGCACGCACGGCGTGGGCGGCGAGGTCGTCCGGGCGTACCGAGGACAGGCCGCCGTTGTAGCGGCCGATCGGGGTGCGGACGGCGTCGACGATGTAGACGGTCTTCACAGCAGGTTCTCCGCGACGGTCAGTTCGGCGTCGGTGCGGGCGGCCACCTCGTCGGCGCTCACCCCGGGCGCGGTCTCCACAAGGACCAGTCCGTCCCCGGTGACGTCGAGGACGCCGAGGTCGGTGACGATCCGGTTCACACACGCCTTGCCCGTGAGCGGGAGCGTGCACCGCCGGAGGATCTTCGGAGAGCCGTCCTTGGCCGTGTGCGTCATGACCACGACGACCGTCCGCGCGCCGTGCACCAGGTCCATCGCGCCGCCGATGCCGGTGACCAGCTTGCCCGGGACCGCCCAGTTGGCCAGGTCGCCGCCCGCGGACACCTGCATCGCGCCCAGCACGGCCACGTCGATGTGCCCGCCGCGGATCATCGCGAACGACAGCGCCGAGTCGAAGAAGGAGGCGCCCGGCAGCACCGTCACGGTCTCCTTGCCGGCGTTGATCAGATCGGGGTCGACCTCGTCGTCGGCCGGGTAGGGGCCCGTACCGAGGATGCCGTTCTCCGACTCCAGCACCACCTCGACGCCGGGCGGCAGGTGGTTGGGGATCAGCGTCGGCAGGCCGATGCCGAGGTTGACGTACTGGCCGTCCTCCAGCTCGCGGGCCGCGCGGGCGGCCATCTCCTCGCGTGTCCAGGCCATCAGGACCTCACCGTCCGCCGCTCGATCTTCTTGTCCGCCGCCTGCTCCGGGGTCAGCGCCAGCACGCGCTGCACGAAGACGCCGGGCACGTGCACCGCGTCCGGGTCCATCTCCCCGGGCTCCACCAGTTTCTCCACCTCGGCGACGGTCACCCGGCCGGCCATCGCGGCCAGCGGGTTGAAGTTGCGGGCGGACCGGTTGAAGACGAGGTTGCCGTGCCGGTCGCCCCGGGCGGCGCGGACCAGCGCGAAGTCGGTGCGGATGCCGCGCTCCAGCACGTACTCCACGCCGTCGAACTCCCGCACCTCCTTCGGCGGCGAGGCCAGCGCGACCCCGCCCGTCCCGTCGTACCGCCAGGGCAGCCCGCCGTCGGCGACCTGCGTGCCCACGCCCGCGGGGGTGTAGAACGCGGGGATGCCGGCGCCGCCGGCGCGCAGCCGCTCGGCGAGGGTGCCCTGCGGGATCAGCTCGACCTCCAGCTCACCGGCCAGGTACTGGCGGGCGAACTCCTTGTTGGCGCCGATGTAGGAGCCGGTCACCCGGGCTATCCGGCCGGCCGCGAGCAGCACCGCGAGACCGGACTCCATCGCCCCGCAGTTGTTAGACACCACGCCCAGCCCGGCCGTGCCGCGCTCGTACAGCGCCTGGATCAGTACGTTCGGCACACCGCTCAGCCCGAATCCGCCGACCGCGAGGGACGCGCCGTCCGGCACATCGGCCACCGCCTCGGCGGCCGTGGCGACCACCTTGTCCATCCGTGAAGCCCCATCTCTGCGAAATTAATCAGGGCACTGAGTATTTCAGCGAGGTGGCGCTCACGCTGCCACTGGATGCGTGAACCGTCAAGGCCTCGCATAACTCGGAATCGAGCCCGCAGACAGCGACTCCTTCGGCCGGTATTGTTCAGTGCACCAACGATTCGATCAGGGGAGCGCACATGGCCGCGGCGGACCTCACCACCCATCCCGGGCACCTGGCCCGGCGGCTCCAGCAGGCGCACTACCTGCTGTGGAACACGATGGTCTCGGAGGAGATCACCTCCCCGCAGTTCGCCGTCCTGAACGCGCTCGTCGCCGAGCCGGGCCTCGACCAGCGCACCGTGGGGGAGCGGGTGGGCCTCGACCGGTCGACCATCGCCGAGGTCGTCAGCCGGCTCGGCCGCCGCGGCCTGCTGGACAAGGTGCGCGATCCGCAGGACGGGCGCCGCTTCCTGCTCCGGCTCACCGACGACGGGGCGCGCACGCACCGCAGGCTGACCGTGCGCACCGCCCGCATGAACCAGGTCTTCCTCGCGCCGCTGACCGCCGAGGAGCAGACCGTCTTCTTCGACCTGATCCGCCGGGTCGCGGACGCCGCCGAGGAACTGCGCAACCCGGTCGAACCGCCGGCCCTCCAGCAGGGCTGACGGCCCGGTCAGCCGCCGGACGGGGCGAACACCACCCACACCTGGCCGGCGGCGAAGTTCATCGGGCCGCCGTCCGCCGCCGTGAACCGCGTGCCGTCCGCGGCGGCCGGCCGGGACCACCGCGCCGCGAAGGAGCGCCCGTCCCGCAGCACCTCCGCCCGGCCGGAACCGACCGTCTCGGTGTACGGCGTGCGGTTGCCGAGCACGTCGTGGAACTGCGAGGGGCGGATCCGCACGTACTGCACCACGACGGTCGGCGGCGCCACGGGGCCGCCGTCCGTCGTCGCCGCGGGCGTGCCGTCCATGGCGACCAGCCAGCCGCTCCGCCGTCCGGACCAGGTGAAGGTGAAGCGCGCCGCCGGGAAGCGCACCGTGCGGGTGGCCGCCGGCGCTCCGCCGGAGGGCGCCGGACCGTACCGGAATCCCGTGGTCAGCGCGGCCCGGCCCGGGGCGGAGCGCAGCAGCCGGGCGGGTCGCAGGTACAGGTTGTGCGGCGCGGCCCGGCCCGCGCCCCGGTAGAAGGCGCCCGCGGTGTCGTCGGGCGACTCGGCCCGCAGCGGAGCCCGGCCGATCAGCGGCAGCAGCTTGTGCTGGGCGCCCGAGTAGGCCAGCGTCGGCTCGTGGAACTGGCGCAGCAGTTCCAGGTCCGACTCGCGGGCGCTGCGCACCGGCCCGACCGACTTCGGCAGCCGGGTGGCGTACACCGCCATCAGCCGGCTCAGACCGCCCTCGACCTGCTCCGCGTACACCACGTCGGCGGCGCCGAGTCCGGTCTGCGGGCGCGCGGGCGGCACGTTGTCGATCTTCACGGCGAGCGGTGACCCGGCCGTGGGCGTGGGCGTTGGTGTGGGCGTGGATGCGACGGGAGCGCTCGGCGTGGGGGTGCGCGCCGGGGCGCGGGCGTCGTCGGCCGGTCCGTGGCGGGTGCAGCCCGCCGTGAGTGAGGCCACCGTCGTCGCGGTGACGAGTGCCGCCGTCAGCGCGGCGCGGCGCGTGCGCGCCGCGGATCGCATGCCCACCGTCGTCTCCCCGTTCGTATAGGTCGATTGTGTGCTCGCCGGGACAGTCCGGGCCATACCCGGTACGCCGTCTCCGCGCGCGTTCGCTGGGCCGATCGGGCCCCTGGCGTGACCCGGGCGAGCGGCCGGGGCGCGGGCCGTGTGCCGCCGGCGGGGGAGAGCGCGGGGTTCACGCAGGTTCGCCCGGGTACCCGGCACCACCCCGAAACGGACGCGCCAGGGCGAATCGGCGCGCACGCGAGCAAGGGAGCGCGACCTCATGAAGGCAGTCACCTGGCAGGGCAGGCGGGACGTGCGGGTGGAGGATGTGCCGGACCCGCGGATCGAGGAGCCCACCGACGCGGTCATCCGCATCACGTCCAGCGGTCTGTGCGGCTCCGACCTGCACCTGTACGAGGTGCTCACCCCGTTCATGACCCCGGGTGACATCCTCGGACACGAACCGATGGGCATCGTGGAGGAGGTCGGCGCGGCCGTGCCCGACCTCGCGGTGGGCGACCGGGTCGTGGTGCCCTTCCAGATCGCCTGCGGCAACTGCTGGACGTGTCTGACCGGACTGCCGACCCAGTGCGAGACCACCCAGGTCACCAGCGAGCACATGGGCGCCGCGCTGTTCGGCTACACCCGGCTGTACGGCGCCGTGCCCGGCGCCCAGGCCGAGTACCTGCGCGTCCCGCAGGCCCAGTTCGGGCCGATGAAGGTGCCCCAGGGCCCGCCGGACGACCGGTTCGTCTACCTCTCCGACGTGCTGCCCACCGCCTGGCAGGCGGTCGAGTACGCCTCCGTCCCGCCCGGCGGCACCCTCGCCGTGCTCGGGCTCGGGCCCATCGGCGACATGGCCTGCCGCATCGCGATGGCCCGGGGCGCCGAGCGGGTGTTCGGCGTCGACCTGGTGCCCGAGCGGCTGGCCCGGGCCAAGCGGCGCGGCACTCAGACGTACGACCTCAGGGTCTTCGACGACGAGAAGGAACTGGTGGAGGCGATCCGCGACGAGACCGGCGGCCGGGGCCCGGACGCCGTGATCGACGCCGTCGGCACCGAGGCCCACGGCGGCGCGACCGCGAAGCTCGTCCAGACGGCCGCCGCGATGATGCCCCGCAAGATCAGCGGCCCCATCGCCGAACGCTTCAGCGTCGACCGGCTCTCCGCCCTGTACATGGCCATCGAACTGGTCCGGCGCGGCGGCACCGTCTCGCTCAGCGGTGTCTACGGCGGGACGGCCGACCCGCTGCCGCTGCTCACCATGTTCGACAAGCAGATCCAGCTGCGCATGGGACAGGCCAACGTGCGCCGCTGGAGCGACGAGATCATGCCCTACCTCACCGACGAGGACCCGCTCGGCGTCGACGACTTCGCCACCCACCGGGTGCCGCTGTCCGAGGCCCCGCACGCGTACGACATGTTCCAGCGCAAGCAGGACGGCGCCGTCAAGATCCTGATGCAGCCGTAGGGGCGGGCCCGGCGGGAAGGGTCGGACGGGCCCTAGGAGCCGCCGCCGGTGCCCAGGATCTCCGCCAGGTCGTAGCGCACCGGCTCCTCCAGCTGGGCGTAGGTGCAGCTCTCCGGCGCGCGGTCCGGGCGCCAGCGGCGGAAACGGGCCGTGTGCCGGAAGCGGGCGCCGTTCTCCATGTGGTCGTAGGCCACCTCGGCGACCCGCTCCGGCCGCAGCGGCACCCAGGACAGGTCCTTCTTGCCCGACCAGCGGCTCGGCGCCCCCGGCAGCCGGGCCGTTTCGTGCGCCTCCACCTCCCCCCAGGCCGCCCACGGGTGCCCGGCGGCGTCGTCCATCCGCAGCGGCTCCAGCTCCTCGATCAGCTCGGCGCGCCGCTTCATCGGGAAGGCGGCCGACACGCCCACGTGCTGCAGCGCGCCCCGGTCGTCGTACAGGCCGAGCAGCAGCGAGCCCACCACCGGCCCGCTCTTGTGCAACCGGTAGCCCGCCACCACCACGTCCGCCGTCCGCTCGTGCTTAATCTTGAACATGGCCCGCTCGTCCTGCAGGTAGCGCAGCCCGAGCGGCTTGGCCACGATCCCGTCCAGGCCGGCCCCCTCGTACTGCTCGAACCACCGCCCGGCCAGCTCGGCGTCGGTGGTCGCGGGCGCCAGGTGGACCGGCGCGACCACGCCGGCCAGGGCCCGGTCGAGCAGGACCCGCCGGTCGGTGAGCGGCACGTCCAGCAGGGACCGGTCGTCCAGGGCCAGCAGGTCGAACGCCACGAACGAGGCCGGGGTCCGCTCCGCCAGCGTCCGCACCCGCGAGTGGGCCGGATGGATCCGCTCGGTCAGCGCGTCGAAGTCCAGCCGGCCCTCGCGCGCGATCACGATCTCCCCGTCCAGCACGCACCGCTCGGGCACCCGCTCCTTCAGCGCCGCCACCAGCTCCGGGAAGTAACGGGTCAGCGGCTTGCCGGTCCGGCTGCCCAGCTCGACCTCGTCACCGTCGCGGAACACGATGGCCCGGAACCCGTCCCACTTCGCCTCGTAGTGCATGCCCGGCGGGATCCTCGCCACCGGCTTGGCGAGCATCGGCTTCACGGGTGGCATCACCGGGAGATCCATGCGTCCGATTCTGCTCGCATACGTACGGAAGCGCCCGGTATGCGCGCTGTGCGGGGTGCGCCTACCGTGGCCGCATGGGTGAAGCGGTGCAACTGGAGGTGGCCGGCCGGACCGTACGGCTGTCCAGCCCGGACAAGGTGTTCTTCCCCGAGCGCGGTTTCACCAAGCTGGACCTCGCCCGGTACTACGCCGCCGTCGGCCCCGGCATCCTGCGCGCCCTGCGCGAGCGCCCCACCACCCTGGAGCGCTACCCGGACGGCATCGGCGGCGAGTGGTTCTACCAGAAGCGGGCGCCCAAGGGCATGCCCGACTGGATCCCGACCGCCCACATCACCTTCCCCAGCGGCCGCAGCGCCGACGAGATGTGCCCCACCGAGGAGGCCGCCGTGGTGTGGGCCGCCCAGTACGGCACGCTCACCTTCCACCCCTGGCCGGTGCGCCGGGGCGACGTCGACCACCCCGACGAGCTGCGCATCGACCTCGACCCGCAGCCCGGCACCGACTACGCCGACGCCGTCCGCGCCGCCCACGAACTGCGCGCCGTCCTCGACGAGTACGGCGGCCTGCGCGGCTGGCCCAAGACCTCCGGCGGCCGCGGTCTGCACGTCTTCGTCCCCATCGAACCCCGCTGGACCTTCACCCAGGTCCGCCGCGCCGCGATCGCGGTGGGCCGGGAGATGGAACGCCGGATGCCGGACCGGGTGACCATCAAGTGGTGGAAGGAGGAGCGCGGCGAACGCATCTTCATCGACTACAACCAGACCGCCCGCGACCGCACCATCGCCTCCGCCTACTCCGTCCGGCCCCGCCCGCACGCCCCCGTCTCCGCGCCGCTGCGCTGGGAGGAGGTCGGCGTGGCGCACCCCCGCGACTTCGACCTCGCCACCATGCCGGCCCGCTTCGCCGAACTCGGCGACGTGCACGCCGGCATGGACGACCACGCGTACTCCATCGAGGCCCTGCTGGAGCTGGCCCGCCGCGACGAGCACGACCACGGCCTCGGCGACCTGCCGTACCCGCCGGAGTACCCGAAGATGCCGGGCGAGCCCAAGCGGGTCCAGCCGAGCCGGGCGCGCGGTGAGCGGGCCTCCTGAAAGGCCGGAACCCGGGCCTGACGAGGGTCCGCCGCGGCGCCGGCCGGCCCGGTCTCCGGCCCGCCGGACCGCGGCTATCCTGATCGTCAGCCGCCGATGAGGAGCCCGAAGTGACCGAGGCAGTGTCGCGTCCCACGCTGGAGGCCGTGGCCGCGCGGGCCGGGGTGTCCCGGGCCACCGTGTCACGGGTGGTCAACGGCGGGGACGGAGTCCGCGAGCCGCTGGCCGAGCGGGTCCGGCGGGCGGTCGAGGAGCTCGGGTACGTGCCCAACCAGGCCGCGCGCAGCCTGGTCACCAGGCGGCACGACGCCGTCGCCGTCGTCATCGCCGAGCCCGAGGCGCGGGTGTTCGCCGACCCCTTCTTCGCCCTGCAACTGCGCGGCATCAGCAAGGAACTGACGGCCCACGACAACCAGCTCGTGCTGCTGCTGACCGAGGGCCGCGCCGACCACGCGCGCGTGGCCCGCTACCTCGCCGGGGGCCATGTCGACGGCGCGCTCGTCTTCTCCCTGCACCTCGACGACCCGCTGCCCGGCCTGATCCGCAAGGCGGGCGTGCCCACCGTGTTCGGCGGCCGGCCCGACTGGAGCGACGGCGACGGCGCCCCCGGCCCGGTGTACGTCGACAGCGACAACCGGGGCGGCGCCCGCGCCGCCGTACGCCATCTCGCGGGCCTCGGCCGGACCCGGATCGCGCACATCACCGGCGCGCTCGACCAGACCTCGGCGGTGGACCGGCTCGACGGCTACCGGGACGTCATGGGCGACGCCGACCCCCGGCTCGTGGTGGAGAGCGACTTCACCGCGGGCGGCGGCGAACACGCCATGCGCGAACTGCTGGACCGCTGCCCGGACGTGGACGCCGTGTTCGCCGCCAACGACCTCACCGCGCTCGGCGCCCTGCGGGTGCTGCGCGAGCGCGGCCTGCGCGTGCCCGAGGACGTGGCCGTGATCGGCTTCGACGACGTGCTGCCCGTCGCCGAGGAGTGTGACCCGCCGCTGACCACGGTCCGTCAGGACATCGAGGAGATGGGCCGGCTGATGGCCCGGCTGCTGCTGGGCGGCCGGACCGAGGACGGCGGCGCGGGGGAGCGGCCGGACCCCGCGGCGCCCGGCGTGGTCCTGCCGACCACGCTGATACGCCGCGCCTCCGCATGAGGGCCGGGCCGGCCCCGGACCGCGCCAGGGCCTGACTGACGATTCCCGCCGGGTCCGCGACGCCTGGTGCCGCACCTCGCCGCGTTGTCGGGTACGCCCGGGTACGTCCAGTGCGAGGGCGGCCCTCCGCCTTCCCGTGCACGGCACCGGACGCCGCGGGCTGGTCCGACGCGCACCGTCAGACAGCCCCTAGCCCTGCGGCGACTCGCTCCTGATCACCGCGAAGCGGGCGCCGTACGGGTCGGCCAGCCTGGCCGTGCGGCCGACGCCCGCCAGGGTCGCCGGCGGCACCCGCACCGTGCCGCCGAGCCGCCGCGCCTCGTCGACGACCGCGTCGGGGTCCTCGACCTCGAAGTACGGCAGCCAGCAGGGGCCCGCCTCCGCCTCCACCGGGTCGTCGGCCAGCGGCACCATCCCGCCGAACATCGCGTCCTCCCCGGCCCCCGCGGGGCTGACGCCGGTGTACGTGCCGCCGGGGAACGGCACACCGGACGTCTCCAGACCGAGGACCCGGTTGTAGAACGCGGCGGCCGCCGCGATGTCCGCCGTGTACAGCTCGACCCAGCACAGCGCGCCCGGCTCGTTCGCCACGTCGACGCCTCTGGTCCGCCCGGGCTGCCAGACGCCGAACGGCACCCCCGCCTGGTCGGCCAGGACCGCCATGCGCCCCTGCCCCATCACGTCGCGGGGCGGGAACAGCACGGCGCCGTGCGCCCGTTCGGCCGCCTCGGCGGTGGCCTGAGCGTCCTCGCTCCGGAAGTACACCGTCCAGGCCGGCGGCCGCTGGTGGTCCGGGCCGGTCCGCATGCCGCCGGCCACGGTCCTGCCGTCGAGCTGGAAGAAGCCGTAGCCGCCGGCGTCGGGCCCCGCGGACCGGAACTCCCAGCCGAAGAGACCGCCGTAGAAGGACAGGGCGCCGTCCAGGTCCGGGGTGCCGAGATCGACCCAGTTCGGAGCGCCGTTGACGAAACGGGTGGTGAGCATCTTCGCCCTCCTCGACAGGGGGCCCGTGAGCCGGGTCCCGTCCTCTGCACTGCCGAGTCTGGCACCACCCGCTGACAACGCCGCCGAGGCGCCGCGGCGCGCCGGGTCCCCGCACCGGCCGGCCCGGCCGGTGCGGGGACCCGCCGTGTTCGGCGCCGGTCCCGCGCGCCGCCGTGCGCGGGCGTCCCGTGCGCCGCATCATCGGGACGGTGCACGCCTGCGCCGGGGTTCCGGCGACGGCGTCGGCGCGGCGTTGATGCCGCGTTGATCGAACGTTTTTCGCCGCACGGCACGATCCTGGCCATGCACACCGAAACGATCACCCCGGCCGACACCGCCTGGCAGGCCCAGGCCCTGTGCGCGCAGACCGGGGCCGACTTCTTCTTCCCCGAGCCCGGCAGCTCGGTCCGCGAGGCGAAGCGCATCTGCGGCATGTGCGAGATGCGCCCCGCCTGCCTCGACTACGCGCTGAGCAACGACGAACGCTTCGGCGTCTGGGGCGGCCTGTCCGAGAAGGAGCGCCTCGCGCTGAGGCGCTCCGGCTGACACCCGGCGGCGGCTTTCGTCAGCCGGCCGCCCGCGAAGCCATGCGGGCCTTGCGCGCCGCCAGCCGCTCGTCGAAGCGGGTGGCCTCCGCGTCCAGGCCGCCCAGGAACAGGCCCAGTTCCTCCTGGGCCCGGCGGCCCTCGGGGCCGAGCCCGTCGATCTCCATGACCTTCAGGAAGCGCAGCACGGGCTGCAGCACGTCGTCGTGGTGGATGCGCAGGTTGTAGACCTCGCCGATCGCCATCTGCGCCGCGGCCCGCTCGAAGCCGGGGATGCCGTGCCCGGGCATGCGGAAGTCGACGACGACGTCCCGGACCGCCTGCATGGTGAGGTCGGGGGCGAGTTCGAAGGCGGCCTTCAGCAGGTTGCGGTAGAAGACCATGTGCAGGTTCTCGTCAGTCGCGATGCGGGCCAGCATGCGGTCGCAGACCGGGTCGCCGGACTGGTGGCCGGTGTTGCGGTGCGAGATCCGGGTGGCCAGCTCCTGGAAGGCGACGTACGCCACGGAGTGCAGCATCGAGTGCCGGTTGTCGGACTCGAAGCCCTCGCTCATGTGGGACATGCGGAACTGCTCGAGCTTGTCCGGGTCGACCGCGCGCGAGGTGAGCAGGTAGTCGCGCATCACGATGCCGTGCCGGCCCTCCTCGGCCGTCCAGCGGTGCACCCACGTGCCCCACGCGCCGTCGCGCCCGAAGAGCGAGGCGATCTCGTGGTGGTAGCTCGGGAGGTTGTCCTCGGTCAGCAGGTTGACGACGAGGGCGATACGGCCGATCTCCGTCACCCCGGACTGTTCCTTGTCCCAGGCCTCGCCGTCCTCGAACAGGCCGGGGAAGTTGCGGCCGTCGCTCCAGGGCACGTACTCGTGCGGCATCCAGTCCTTGGCGACCTTCAGATGCCGGTTCAGCTCCTTCTCGACCACTTCCTCCAGCGCGTACAGCAGCCGCGCGTCGGTCCAGGCGGACGGGCTGCCGAGGTGAGGGGAGGTGATCGTCACGGGAACTCCAGGGGGACGCCGAGCAGAAGGGGAGCGAAGGGGACGGTCCGGCGAGCGGTGCCGGGGAACCTACGTGATCGTAGGCTACGAATCCGTAGGTTACGAAGCCGTAGGTTAAGGACGCCGTAAACACCGCTGATCAGGCGCACTGGAGCGGACAGTTGACGGGTGCGTCGCCGGCCCGGGGAGCCGCAGGTCCCGGGGCCCTCCCGGGAAGGGTGTCACCGCGTCAGGCGTACAGCCCCCGCAGCCGCACCGAGAGACACGTCACACAGCCCTCGAGCTTCTCGAACTCGCCGATGTCCACGGTGACCACCTCGTGGCCCAGGTCGGTCAGCAGCTCCGCGGTCTTCGGGGCGCTCGCCGCCATCAGCAGCCGGTGGCCGCCGAGCAGCACCACGTGCGCGCCGGACTCCTCCGGCACCGACAGGAACCCCGGGAACAGCGACGGCCGGTCCACCATCGGGATGTGCCCGATGACCGTCCCGTCCGGCAGCGCGGTGACCGCCGACTTCAGATGCAGCACCTTGCTCACCGGCACGGCCACCACCCGCGCGCCCAGCGGCTCGAACGCGGCCCGCAGCTGCTGCACGCCGGCCGCGTTCGTGCGCCCGCCCCGGCCCACGTAGACGGTGTCGCCGACCTTGAGGACGTCACCGCCGTCCAGCGTGCCCGGCTCCCAGACCCAGTTCACCGAGCAGCCCAGACGGGCCACCGCCTCCTCGACGCCGGCGGTCTCCGCGCGCCGGGACTCGGCGCCGGGCCGGGTGATCAGCGCCACGTTCCGGTACATCACCACCGTGTCCTCGACGAACACCGCGTCGGGGCAGTCGTCTGCCGGGTCGACCTCGATGGTCTCCCAGCCGTGCGCGCCGAGCGCCTCGACGTAGGCCTCCCACTGCTCGACGGCGAGCTCCACGTCGACCTCCGCCCGCTCGACGTGCGTCACCAGCCCCTCGGCGAGCAGCGGGCCGGGGCGGCGGACGAGGGCCTTCTTGCTGGGCACGGGGGGCCTTTCCTGATCGGCGGTGCGGTCCGGCCCCCGTGAGCCGGGCACCGGACCGCCATCATGCAGCGCGCCATGGTCAGGACAAAACCCTCACTCTGGCTCGTTAGCAGGCTGTTCCCCTCCTGAGACACCCGGCGGAACCGGCCGGTCCGGATCCTCGAGTTCCCCGGGTGTGGTCGGGGTCAGTCTCCCTCCCTCCATCAGCAGCCACCGGGTGATGCCGATGGACTCCAGGAACGGCAGGTCGTGGCTGGCGACGACCAGGGCGCCCCGGTAGGCCTCGAGAGCCGAGGTGAGCTGCCGGACGCTCGCCATGTCGAGGTTGTTGGTCGGCTCGTCCAGCAGGAGGAGCTGGGGCGCCGGCTCGGCGAGCATCAGCGCGGCCAGCGCCGCCCGGAAGCGCTCGCCGCCGGAGAGCGTCCCCGCCTTCTTGTCGGCCCGCGCGCCGCGGAACAGGAAGCGGGCGAGGCGCGCCCGGACCCGGTTGTTGGTGGCGTCCGGCGCGAACCGGGCCACGTTCTCGGCGACGGTCGACTCGTCGTCGAGCACGTCGAGGCGCTGCGGCAGGAACCGCAGCGGCACGTGCGTCCGCGCCTCGCCGGCCCGCGCCGGGAGCTCCCCGGCGATGGTCCGCAGCAACGTCGTCTTGCCGGCGCCGTTGCGTCCGACGAGCGCGATCCGCTCCGGCCCGCGCAGATCGAGGACGCCCTCGACGCGGGCCCCGTAGGCCGTCCGCAGGTTCTCCAGGGTGAGCACCTCACGGCCGGGGGGCACGGCCGTGAAGGGCAGTTCGACGCGGATCTCGTCGTCGTCCCGTACCGCCTCCACCGCCTCGTCCAGCCGTTCCCTGGCATCGGCGAGCCGTTCCTCGTGCATGATCCGGTGCTTGCCCGCGGACTCCTGCGCGGCGCGTCTGCGCGCGCCGACGAGGATCCTCGGCAGGCTCCCGGAGTCGCCCACCTTCTGCCCGTACCGCTTGCGCTTGGCCAGTTTGACCTGGGCGTCGGAGAGTTCGCGCTGCTGCCTGCGCACGTCCGCCTCGGCGACCCGCACCATCCTTTCGGCCGCCTCCTGTTCGACGGCCAGGGCCTCCTCGTAGGCGGAGAAGCCGCCGCCGTACCGGACGATCTCCCCCGAACGCAGGTCCGCGATCTGGTCGGCCAGGTCCAGCAGTTCGCGGTCGTGGCTGACGACCACCAGCACACCCGGCCAGGCGTCGACGGCCGCGTACAGCCGGCGGCGCGCGTACAGGTCCAGGTTGTTGGTGGGCTCGTCGAGCAGCAGGACGTCGGGGCGGCGCAGCAGCAGCGCGGCCAGCCGCAGCAGCACCGACTCGCCGCCGGACACCTCGCCGACGGTGCGGTCCAGGCCGATGTGGCCGAGGCCGAGTTCGCCGAGCGTGGCCAGGGCGCGCTCCTCGACGTCCCAGTCGTCGCCGATGGCCTCGAAGTGCGCCTCGGCGACGTCGCCCGCCTCGATGGCGTGCAGGGCGGCCCGCCGGGCGGCGATGCCCAGAACCTCGTCGACGCGGAGCGTGGTGCCGAGCGTGACGTTCTGCGGCAGGTAGCCGATCTCGCCGGTCACCTTGACGGTGCCGCCGGACGGGGCCAGTTCGCCGGCGAGCAGTTTCAGCAGGGTGGACTTCCCCGACCCGTTGACGCCGACGAGTCCGGTCCTGCCGGGTCCGAAGGCGACGTCGAGGCCGTCGAAGACAGGGGTGCCGTCGGGCCAGGCGAAGGACAGGGACGTGCAGGTGAGGGACATGGACATGGGGCCTCGCGGTTGCTGGATGCGGTCTGGGCTGACGCGTGTCGAGACACCGCGAGGCGGAAACCGAAGGCCCGGGCGGCAGGGGTGCCCGTGGACGGGGGCCTGTGCCGGAGGACGGCTCGGACGCCGAGGTCGAACCCCACGCACACCTCACCGGTGTGAACGCGGTGTCTCAGGACCTCAGACGAGCAACGTCCTTCTCCGATCGACGGCAACAGAACCGGATCCAACGTACGAGGGGGGCGGGAGGCTGTCAACGCGATTTCCGCGGGCGGCCCGCGCCCCGCCGGCGCGGCGGGCCGCCCGCGGGAGGGGGCCCGGGCCTGGCCGCGCGCCCGGGGTCAGCAGGCGTCCCGCATCAGGACGGCCAGGCCGTGGTCGAGGTCGAGCTGCAGGTGCTCAAGGCCGACCGGCACGAGGTCGCCGGTCGCCTCGAGGAACCGCCGTATCTCGCCCGAGCGCACGTGCACGACCGCCGTGCCCTCGGGGGCGTGGAACTCGAGCACCGTGCGGTCGTAGCCGTACGGGCGCACGCGGACGTCGCCGTGGCCCTCCGGGCCCTCCAGGCCCGCCGCGAGGAGTTCACGGGAGAAGGTCCAGCAGACGTCGACGCCCTCCAGGGTGGCCGGCGCGGGGAAGGTCATCCGGACGGCGAACGGGTCGCGCCGGTCGTAGCACAGGACGGCGGGGATGCTCGGCATGCGCGGTGCGGCGGCGACGAGGCGGGCCTCTACGGGCTGCTCGATCATGGTGGACAACGCCTTGCTCCCTCGTGACGGACGGACGTGCTTGCGGTGTGGCACCGGTACTGGAGGAGACGTCGGATCCGGCCGGCCCGTGCACACGGGACACAAGTGACCTCGGTCACCGCGTTCATGCTTCGGGTGCGGCGACGCCTCCTGGGACGGTCTTCCGGACGCCGCCGGGACGGGTCCTGGGACCCCGCCGGGACGACACTGCGCACGCCGCCGGGACGGCCCTCTGGACGGTGCCGGGGCGGTCCGCTAGCTTCGCCCGCCATGAGGCGCTTGGGGAGCACGCGACGCGGGGGACGGACGAATCGGCTGCTGGCGGCGGGGGTGGCGTGCGCGGCGGCACTGGCCGCGGCGGCGGTGCCCGCGGCCGCCGAGGCGGCCGTACCCGCCCGGGGCGGGGTGCACTGGGCGGAGAAGGACAGCGGCGCTCCGCAGATCCGCTTCCGTGGCCTGGCCGCCGTCGACCGCCGGACCGCCTGGCTCGCCGGCACCGGCGGCACCGTGCTGCGCACCGGCGACGGCGGGGCGAGCTGGCGGAACGTCTCCCCGCCGGGCGCGGCCGACCTGCAGTTCCGGGACGTCGAGGCGTTCGACGGGCGGCGCGCGGTGGTGCTCGCCATCGGCGAGGGCGAGGCCTCCCGCGTCTACCGCACCGAGGACGGCGGGAGCACCTGGACGGAGTCCTTCCGCAACACCGACCCGAAGGCGTTCTACGACTGCCTCGCCTTCTTCGACCACCGCCACGGCCTCGCCATGGGCGACCCGGTGGACGGCCGGTTCCGCATCCTGTCCACCAGCGACGGCGGCCGTTCCTGGCGCGTTCTGCCCTCCGCCGGCATGCCGGCCGCCCTGGACGGCGAGGCCGGCTTCGCGGCGAGCGGCCAGTGCCTGGTCACCGCCGGGCCGAAGGACGTGTGGCTGGCGACCGGCGGCGGAGCCCGCGCGCGCGTGCTGCACTCCGCCGACCGCGGGATGACCTGGACGGCCACCGACACGCCGGTGCCCGCGGGCGATCCCGCCAGGGGCGTCTTCGCGCTCGCCTTCCGCGACCGCGCCCACGGACTCGCCGTCGGCGGCGACTACCGCCCCGACCGGTCCTCGCCGCGGGCCGCAGCGGTGACCGGCGACGGCGGCCGCACCTGGCGCCCGGCCGCCACCCCGCCGCCGGCCTACCGCTCCGGCGCCGCCTGGCTCCCGCACAGCCGCGGCACCGCGCTGGCCGTCGGCCCGACCGGCACCGACCTGACCACCGACGGCGGCCGCACCTGGCGCCCGGTGGACACCGGCTCCTACGACACCGTGTCCTGCACCCCGGACCTGAGCTGCTGGGCGGCCGGTGAGAAGGGCCGGGTCGCCCGGCTGGAACGCTGACGTAGCCGCGCGGAACCCGGGTACTCGTCTCCCACCGTTGAGCATCCGGAAGGGAGCGATCATGCCAGCCGGTTCCAGCCCCAAGCGCGAACGCCAGTACGAGCACATCAAGGAGAGCGCGCAGGACCGGGGTGAAAGCGCCGGGCGCGCGAAGGAGATCGCCGCGCGGACCGTGAACAAGGAACGCGCCCGCGCGGGCGAGTCCAAGACCGCCAGCCGCAGCTCGACACAGGACAGGAAGTCCTCCGGCGAGCGCGGCGGCCAGCGGTCGGGCAACCGGGTGGGCCCGCACGGCCCGACCCGCGACCAGCTCTACAACGAGGCCAGGCAGCGCGGCATCGAGGGCCGCTCGCACATGAACAAGGACGAACTGCGGCGCGCGCTGGACGACAAGAAGGGCTGAACCCGCGCGGGGTCAGTCCGCCGCCTGCCGGTGCCGGGCCAGCTCCGGCGCCGTCTTCGTGGCCCGGAACTCCGTGACGCGGTACGTGCAGACCCCGGCGGCGACGAACGGGTCGCCCGCGGCCACCTCCTCGATGCCGGCACGGTCCTCCGCGACGGCGAGGATCACCCCGCCGTCGCGGGGCTCCTTGCGCCCGGAGGCCAGGAAGCGGCCGGCGTCGTAGTGCTCGTCGAGCCAGGCGCGGTGCGCCGGCAGCACGGCCTCCACGTCCTCCAGCGGGGCGGTGTACGTCAGCTCCAGTACGAACATGATCGCGAGCCTAACGGGTGGGTCGCCGGCCGTGCCCGGGCCGTACAGTCCTGTCCACGATGAGGACCGCAGACGTGCCCGCGAACTGGCCGGTGACCGTGGAGGAGGCCCGCGCCGTGCAGGACGCGCTGCGCGGGCGGGTGGTGCTCGACGAGCCGGGGCCGCCGCCCGGGTCGGGGCGGGTGACGGGCGTGGACGTCGCCTACGACGACGAGCGCGACCTGGTGGCCGCGGCGGCCGTCGTGCTGGACGCGGCATCCCTGGAGGTCGTCGCCGAGGCCACGGCGGTCGGCCGGATCTCCTTCCCGTACGTCCCCGGGCTGCTCGCCTTCCGCGAGGTCCCGACCGTACGGGCCGCCCTGGACGCCCTGCCGTGCCCGCCGGGCCTGGTGGTGTGCGACGGCTACGGCCTCGCCCATCCGCGCCGCTTCGGCCTCGCCGCCCATCTCGGCGTCCTCACCGGCCTGCCGACGATCGGCGTCGCCAAGAACCCCTTCACCTTCACCCACGACGAACCCGGCCCGCTCCGTGGCGGCTCGGCCCCGCTCCTGGACGGCTCCGAGGAGGTCGGCCGGGCCCTGCGGACCCGGGACCGCGTCAGACCGGTCTTCGTCTCCGTGGGCCACCGCGTGAGCCTGGACAACGCCCTGGCGCACACGCTGGCGCTGACGCCCCGGTACCGGCTGCCGGAGACCACCCGCAGGGCGGACGCCCGGTGCCGGCAGGCCCTGAGACGGGCGGTCGCCGAGTACCCGGACTGAGTAGCCGTACGGATGTGCGGGGCACGGGCCGGTCGGCAGGGTGGGGCCCATGACGACGCACCGTGCGCCCAAGCCCCTCACCGATCCGAACCGGCCCGTCGAGCGGGCCGTGAACGCGGCCCTCGTGCTCTGCGTGCTCGCCGGGCTCGGCTGGATCTGCGGGATGATCTGCACCTTGGTGCGGTGGCCCCGCTGACGGGTCAGCGGCTCGCCGCGACCCGGAAGCGGATGCCCGCCCGCCGCAGCCGCTCGGTGAGCGCGTCGCCCATGGCGGCCGCGGTGGTGACCTGCCCGGCCGTCGGCGGGAGGTCGTCGAAGGCCAGGCAGAGCGCCGACTCGGCGAACATCTTCGCCGTCTCGTCGTAGCCGGGGTCGCCGCCCGAGACCTCGGTGAACACGCGCCGCCCGCCGCCCTCGCCGACGAAGCGCACCCGGAACCAGCTCCGTGCCCGCTTCTGCGCGCTCGGCCCGTCCCCGGGCCTGAGCCGGTCCGAGAGCCAGCGCCGGGCGGGCGGAAGCTGGGCGGCCGCCGCGACCGCGCCGACCGCGGCGGCCCCGCCCGCGGCCACCGGCAGGTGCCGGACCGCCGCGTAGTGCCGGTAGCGGAAGTCGGGCCCGTAGCGCTCCAGCGCCTTCGCCGAGCGGCGCACGATCTGCGGGTCGAGGGTCGGCAGCGGCAGCGCCCAGGCGCCCACCTCCCGGGCGAACCGCGGGGCGCCCGCCGGCGCCGACACCCGGCGCCCCAGCAGCCGCGGCTCGTGCCGCCGGCGGTCCCGGGCCGCCGCCGCCATCTGCCGGCCGCGCGCGAACTGGTTCAGCGCGGAGGCCAGCGTTCCGCCGGAGAAGGCGGCGTCCGCCGTCACGAACCCGTCCACGGTCAGCGGCACCCCCTCCGGCAGATGCCGGACCGTGAAGTGCACCCCCAGATCGTGCGGTACGGAGTCGAAACCGCAGGCGTGCACCAGACGGGCGCCGGTCTCCCGCGCGCGTGCGTCGTGCCGGACGTACATCAGGTCCACGAACTCGGGCTCACCGGTGAGGTCCAGGTAGTCGGTGCCGGCGTCCGCGCAGGCGGCGACCAGTTCCTCGCCGTACTCCAGATACGGTCCGACGGCCGAGGCCACCACGCGCGCGTGCTCGGCGAGGGCCCGCACGGTGGCCGGTTCGCGCACGTCCGCACGGAGCGTGCCGACCCCGGAGCCCCCGGGCAGCCGCGCCCGCAGCCGCTCCAGCGCGAGTTCGTCGCGGCCCGCCACCGCCCAGCGCAGGTCCCCGGGGGCATGCGCCGCGAGGTACTCCGCGGTGAGCGTGCCGACGAAGCCGGTGGCCCCGAAAAGCACGAGGTCGTAGGGACGTTCCGTCCTTTTTAGCCTGCTCATGTCACCCCTTGCCTCCGCAGCCCGCGCCGCTGTTGGTGGCTGAGGCTAGCGTGAGTGGTGCGGAGCCGGACGACCAGCCCGGCGACGACGGCTGCGGGCACTTGGCTAAGCGCTTGCTCGTTCAGGTCTTGTGCCGAGTGGAACGTCTTCTTAGCATCCTCGGTGTTACATCAGTTGTGTCACATGGGCTTGGGGGCAGGACGGCATGACGACGGCAGGGACGCCGGGCCACGGCCCGCTTGCGGGTGTGCGCGTGGTCGAACTGGCCGGCATCGGGCCGGGCCCGTTCGCCGCCATGCTCCTCGCCGACCTGGGCGCCGACGTGGTCCGGGTGGACCGCCCGGGCGGCCCGGGCCTCGGGATCGACCCCGCGCACGACGTGACCAACCGCAACAAGCGCTCGGTCGTCGTGGACCTCAAGGCGCCGGACGGCGCCGCGCGCGTGCTCGACCTCGCCGGGCGCGCCGACATCCTCCTCGAGGGCTACCGCCCCGGGGTCGCCGAGCGGCTCGGCGTCGGCCCCGCCGACTGCCACGCCCGCAACCCCCGGCTGGTCTACGGCCGCATGACCGGCTGGGGCCAGGACGGCCCGCTCGCCGACCGCGCCGGCCACGACGTGACGTACATCGCCCTCACCGGCACCCTCGGCATGATCGGCCGCGCCGACGGGCCCCCCGCGATCCCCGCCAACCTGCTCGGCGACTACGCGGGCGGCTCCCTCTACCTGGTCGTAGGCGTCCTGGCCGCCCTGCACCACGCGCGCGCCACCGGCGTGGGCCAGGTCGTGGACGCGGCCATCGTGGACGGCGCCGCGCACCTGTCCGCGATGATCCACGGCATGCTGTCCGCCGGCGGCTGGCAGGACCGGCGCGGCGCCAACCTCCTGGACGGCGGCTGCCCGTACTACGGCACCTACGAGACCGCCGACGGCGGCCACATGGCGGTGGGCGCCCTGGAGACGCGGTTCTACGCGGAGTTCCTGCACCTGCTCGGCCTCGACCACCTCGCCGGGGCCCGCGACGACTGGACCCGCTGGGGCGAGCTGCGCGAAGAGGTCGCCGCCCGCTTCAGGTCCCGCACCCGGGACGAGTGGACGGCTCTCTTCGCGGGCTCGGACGCCTGCGTCGCCCCCGTGCTCTCCCTGCGCGAGGCCCCGCACCACCCGCACCTGGCCGCCCGCGGCACCTTCACCGACCACGGCGGCATCACCCAGCCGGCCCCCGCCCCCCGCTTCTCCGCGACCCCCACCACCGTCCGCACCGGTCCCGCCCGGCCCGGCGCGGACACCGGGACGGTGGCGCGGGACTGGGGCATACCTCACCTCGTGAACGACGGCCCCGGCCCGGACGGCGACTGACCCCGCCACCGGGCCGCCCGGCGAGACACCCCGCCATCGGCGGCCGACCCCGCTCGGCCCACCCTCCCGAAAGGCACATCAGTGACCACCGAAGCGTACGTGTACGACGCGATCCGCACCCCGCGCGGCCGCGGCAAGGCGAACGGCGCCCTGCACGGCACGAAGCCCATCGACCTGGTCGTCGGTCTCATCCACGAGATCCGCGACCGCTTCCCGGGCCTCGACCCGGCCGCGATCGACGACATCGTGCTCGGCGTCGTCGGACCCGTCGGCGACCAGGGCTCCGACATCGCCCGCATCGCCGCGATCGCCGCCGGACTGCCGGACACTGTCGCGGGCGTCCAGGAGAACCGCTTCTGCGCCTCCGGCCTGGAAGCCGTCAACCTGGCCGCGGCCAAGATCCGCTCGGGCTGGGAGGACCTGGTCCTGGCCGGCGGCGTGGAGTCCATGTCCCGGGTGCCGATGGCCTCGGACGGCGGCGCCTGGTTCAACGACCCGATGACCAACCTGTCCGTCAACTTCGTGCCGCAGGGCATCGGCGCCGACCTCATCGCCACCATCGAGGGCTTCTCCCGCCGGGACGTCGACGAGTACGCGGCCCTGTCCCAGGAGCGCGCCGCCACCGCCTGGAAGGAGGGCCGCTTCGACCGCTCCGTCGTCCCCGTCAAGGACCGCAGCGGCCTGGTCGTCCTCGACCACGACGAGCACATGCGCCCCGGCACCACCGCCGACTCCCTCGCCGGGCTCAAGCCGTCGTTCGCGGACATCGGCGAGCTGGGCGGCTTCGACGCGGTCGCCCTGCAGAAGTACCACTGGGTGGAGAAGATCGACCACGTCCACCACGCGGGCAACTCCTCCGGCATCGTCGACGGAGCCTCCCTGGTCGCCATCGGGTCCAAGGAGGTCGGCGAGCGCTACGGGCTCACCCCGCGCGCGCGGATCGTCTCCGCGTCCGTCTCCGGCTCCGAGCCGACCATCATGCTCACCGGCCCCGCCCCGGCCGCCCGCAAGGCGCTCGCCAAGGCCGGGCTGACCATCGACGACATCGACCTCGTCGAGATCAACGAGGCGTTCGCCGCGGTCGTGCTGCGCTTCGTGAAGGACATGGGCCTGTCCCTGGACAAGGTCAACGTCAACGGCGGCGCGATCGCGCTCGGCCACCCGCTCGGCGCGACCGGCGCCATGATCCTCGGCACGCTCGTCGACGAGCTGGAGCGCCAGGACAAGCGGTACGGCATGGCCACCCTGTGCGTCGGCGGCGGCATGGGCGTCGCCACCGTCGTCGAGCGCATCTGACCTCCCAGCGGACCCCCGAGACTTCAACGGAGACGACTGTCATGACCGAGAGCACCACCATCCGCTGGGAGCAGGACGACACCGGGGTCGTCACCCTCGTCCTGGACGACCCGAACCAGTCCGCGAACACCATGAACCAGGCGTTCCGCGACTCCCTCGCCGCGATCACCGACCGCCTGGAGGCCGAGAAGGACTCCATCCGCGGCGTCGTCCTCACCTCCGCCAAGAAGACCTTCTTCGCCGGCGGCGACCTGCGCGACCTGATCCGGGTCACCCCGGAGACCGCCCAGGAGCTGTTCGACGGCGGCCTCGCCGTCAAGCGGAACCTGCGCCGCATCGAGACCCTCGGCAAGCCGGTGGTCGCCGCCATCAACGGTGCGGCCCTCGGCGGCGGCTTCGAACTCGCCCTCGCCTGCCACCACCGCGTCGCCCTCGACACCTCCGGCACGAAGATCGGCTGCCCCGAGGTCACCCTCGGCCTGCTCCCCGGCGGCGGCGGCGTCGTGCGCACCGTACGGCTGCTGGGCATCGCCGACGCGCTGCTGAAGGTGCTCCTCCAGGGGCAGCAGTACAACGCGCGCCGCGCCCAGGAGAACGGCCTGGTGCACGAGGTCGCCGCCACCCCCGAGGAGCTGCTCGCCAAGGCCCGCGCCTTCATCGACGCCAACCCCGAGTCGCGGCAGCCCTGGGACCGGCCCGGCTACCGGATCCCCGGCGGCACCCCGGCCAACCCGAAGTTCGCCGCCAACCTGCCCGCCTTCCCGGCCACCCTGCGCAAGCAGACGGGCGGCGCCCCCTACCCGGCCCCGCGCAACATCCTGGCCGCGGCCGTCGAGGGTTCCCAGGTCGACTTCGAGACCGCCCAGGTCATCGAGGCCCGCTACTTCGTGGAGCTGGCCGCCGGGCAGACCTCGAAGAACATGATCCAGGCGTTCTTCTTCGACCTCCAGGCCGTCAACTCCGGCGCCAACCGCCCCCAGGGCGTCGAGCCCCGCCAGGTCCGCAGGGTCGCCGTTCTCGGCGCGGGCATGATGGGCGCCGGCATCGCCTATTCGTGCGCCCGCGCGGGCATCGACGTCGTCCTCAAGGACGTCTCCCTGGAGGCGGCCCTCAAGGGCAAGGGCTACTCCGAGAAGCTGTGCGCGAAGGCCGTCTCCCGGGGCCGCACCAGCCAGGAGAAGGCCGACGCGCTCCTCGCCCGGATCACCCCGAGCGCCGACGTCGCCGACCTCGCGGGCTGCGACGCGGTCATCGAGGCCGTCTTCGAGGACACCGCGCTCAAGCACAAGGTCTTCCAGGAGGTCGAGTCCGTCGTCGCGCCCGACGCGCTGCTGTGCTCCAACACCTCCACCCTGCCCATCACCGCGCTGGCCGAGGGCGTGGAGCGGCAGGGCGACTTCATCGGGCTGCACTTCTTCTCGCCCGTCGACAAGATGCCGCTGGTCGAGATCATCAAGGGCGAGCGCACCGGCGACGAGGCCCTCGCCCGGGCCTTCGACCTGGTCCGGCAGATCAACAAGACGCCGATCGTCGTCAACGACTCGCGCGGCTTCTTCACCTCCCGGGTGATCGGCCACTTCATCAACGAGGGCGTCGCCATGGTCGGCGAGGGCGTCGAGCCCGCCTCCGTGGAGCAGGCCGCCGCCCAGGCCGGCTACCCGGCCAAGGTGCTCTCCCTGATGGACGAGCTGACCCTCACCCTCCCGCGCAAGATCCGCAACGAGTCGAGGAAGGCCGTCGAGGAGGCGGGCGGCACCTGGACCGCGCACCCGGCGGAGGCGGTCATCGACCGCCTGGTCGACGAGTTCGGCCGCACCGGCCGCAGCGGCGGCGCCGGCTTCTACGACTACACCGAGGACGGCAGGCGGGCCGGGCTCTGGCCGGGCCTGCGCGAGCACTTCACCCGGCCCGGGCACGAGATCCCGTTCCGCGACATGCAGGAGCGGATGCTCTTCGCCGAGGCGCTCGACACCGTGAGGCTCCTGGAGGAGGGCGTGCTGACCTCGGTCGCCGACGCCAACATCGGCTCGATCCTCGGCATCGGCTTCCCCGGCTGGACCGGCGGCGTGCTCCAGTACGTCAACGGCTACGAGGGCGGCCTGCCCGGATTCGTCGCACGCGCGCGCGAGCTCGCCGAGCGCTACGGCGAGCGGTTCACCCCGCCCGCGCTGCTCGTCGACAAGGCCGAGAAGGGGGAGCCGTTCGGCGACCGGCGCTCATGACCCGGTGAGCCACTCGCTCAGCTCCTCCCGCAGCGAGCGCTGGAACGTCGACAGCAGCGCCTGCACCACCAGCGGGTGCATGTGCGCCGACAGGGACCGCGCGTCCCGGGCGTCGCGCTCCGCCACCTCGCCGCGGAAGAGCTGGGCCAGCTCCCGGGCCGCGGCGCGCGAGTGCTCCACGAGCACCTCGCGCGCCGCGAGGATCGCCTCCTGCGACAGCGGCACATCGAGCAGCCGCACGCCGAGCCGGAGCAGACCGGCGTCCACCCGGAAGGCGTCCTCGTCCTCCCGGCGGACGACGTCCATCGCGGCCAGCCGCTCCACGTCCGCCGAAGTGAGCGGCCGCCCCGCCCGCCGCTCGAGTTCCCGCCGCGACACCGTCTCCGGGGCCTCCGGCGCCCAGGACGCGACCACCGCGCGGTGGATGGCCAGGTCGTGCGGGCTGAGCTCCGGCGGCAGCCGGCGCAGGTACCGCTCGATCGCCGCCAGGGTCATGCCCTGCTGCTGCAGCTCCTCGATCAGGGCCAGCCGCGCCTCGTGCCCGGGGCCGTAGCGCCCCACCCGCCGCGGGCCGATCTCCGGCGGCGGGAGCAGCCCCCGGCTGCCGTAGAAGCGGACGGTGCGCACCGTGACGCCCGCCCGCGCGGCCAGCTCGTCGATGGTGAGGGCCTGCTCCCCGTCCCCGGTCGTGGCGTCCGTCGTCATGTGCAGCAGTATCGCTGTCTCACCAGGCGTGTGAAACGTGTGCCGAACATGTGAGAAGTGCCCTGGTGTGACATGGACCATCGCATACCCGGTGGGCCACCTGGGAAGCTGCTGCCTTGGTCTGTACCGCGACACACCGGGGTGGTGCGGGCCAGGACCTGTACGAACCCCGGGCCCACGAGGCCCGGGCGCACCAGGAAGTGGAACCACCCGTGAGCAAGGACGCCGTGGAATCGGCACAGGCCACCGCCCGCCCCCCGGCGGACCGGACCCCCGCGGACGCGGGCGACGCCGGCTACAGCAAGGACCTCAAGGCCCGCCACGTCAACATGATCGCCATCGGCGGCGCCATCGGCACCGGCCTCTTCCTGGGCGCCGGCGGCCGCCTGCACACCGCGGGTCCGGCGCTCGCCCTGGCCTACCTGGTCTGCGGCGTCTTCGCCTTCTTCGTCGTACGGGCCCTCGGCGAGCTGGTCCTCTACCGTCCGTCCTCCGGGTCCTTCGTGAGCTACGCGCGCGAGTTCCTCGGCGAGAAGGGCGCCTACGTCGCCGGCTGGATGTACTTCCTGAACTGGTCGACCACCGGCATCGCCGACATCACCGCGATCGCGCTGTACACGCACTACTGGAGCATGTTCACGGCCATACCGCAGTGGGTGCTGGCCCTGATCGCTCTCGCGGTGGTGCTCGCGGTGAACCTGATCTCGGTGAAGATCTTCGGCGAGATGGAGTTCTGGTTCGCGATCATCAAGGTCGCGACCCTGGTGAGCTTCATGTTCATCGGCATCTTCCTGCTCGCCACCCAGCACGAGGTCGGCGGCGAGAAGCCGGGCCTGAGCGTCATCACCGACCACGGCGGCATCCTGCCGCAGGGCATGATGCCGGTCGTCCTGGTCATGCAGGGCGTGATCTTCGCGTACGCCGCCCTCGAGCTGGTCGGCGTCGCGGCCGGCGAGACCGCCGAGCCGGAGAAGGTCGTCCCGCGCGCGGTGAACTCGATCATGTGGCGCGTCGGCCTGTTCTACGTCGGCTCGGTCGTGCTGCTCGCCCTGCTGCTGCCCGGCTCGGTGTACTCCGCCGGCCAGAGCCCGTTCGTCACGGTGCTGTCCAAGATCGGCGTCCCGGCGGCCGGCGACGTGATGAACCTGGTGGTGCTGACCGCCGCCATGTCCTCGCTCAACTCCGGCCTGTACTCAACCGGCCGCATCCTGCGCTCGATGGCCACGGCCGGCTCGGCGCCGAAGTTCACCGCCCGCATGAACCGCAGCCAGGTCCCCTACGGCGGCATCCTGCTGACCTGCGCGGTCTGCGTGCTCGGCGTCGGCCTGAACTACCTGGTGCCCAGCCAGGCCTTCGAGATCGTGCTGAACGTCGCCTCCCTCGGCATCATCAGCACCTGGGTGATCATCATGATCTGCCACCTCGTCTTCGTCCGCCGGGCCCGCGCCGGCCTGGTGACCCGCCCGCACTTCCAGCTCAGGTTCAGCCCGGTCACCGAGATCGCCACGGTCGCCTTCCTGCTGGCCTGCCTCGGCATGATGTGGAACGACCCCGAGGTCGGCCGAAAGACCCTCCTGCTCGTCCCCGTGGTCGCCGTCCTCCTGGTCGCCGGCTGGTTCGGCGTCCGCCGCCGCGTGACCCGCAACGCCGAGCTGGAACTGCCCGCGCCGGCGAAGTAGCGGGCGGATCCCCGGCGGGACGGACGGGGACGTGCCCTCCCGCCGGGAAGTGACCGGACCCCGCGTGTCCGTGCACGCTCCCCGCATAAGCTGCGGTGCGACGGTGTACGACCACGGGGAGGGCGGGGCATGGGCTCGCAGGGTGAAGCGGTGGACGTGCTGGTGCTGGGCGGGGCCGGCGTGGACACGATCGTGTACGTCCCGGAGCTGCCGCTGCCCTACGCGGACAGCTACGGCATCGGCTCCGGGATCCGCACCCGCGCCGGGCAGACCGGTGACTTCGTGGCGCTCGGGCTGGACGCGCTGGGCCTGCGCACCCACCACCTGGACCTCATCGGCGACGACCCGGAGGGCGACCTCGTGCGCGCCCTGCACCGGGAGCGGGGCATCGGCCTGACCGCGCTCCCCGCCCCCGCCGGGACCAAGCGGGCGGTCAACCTCGTCGGCCCCGACGGCCGGCGGCTGTCCCTGTACGACACCAGCCGCGCCCACCCCGGCGACCGCTTCCCGGAGGACACGCTGCGCGCACTCGCCGGGGCCAGCCGGCACGTCCACGTGACCATCACCCAGCCCTGCGCCGAGGCCCTGCCCGTGCTGGCCGGGACGGGCGTACCGCTCTCCACCGACCTGCACGACTGGGACGGTGAGAACCCCTACCACGAGCCGTTCGCGCTGGCGGCCGACGTCGTGTTCCTCTCCGCCGCCGCGCTGTCCGACCCCGAGCGGACCGTGCGCCGCATCGCCGAGCGGGGCCGGGCCGAGGTCGTCGTCGCCACCGCCGGGGCAGAGGGCGCGTACCTGCTGGCCGACGGCGAGCTGACCCTGATACCGGCGGTGGCCCCGCCCGCGCCGGTGGTCGACTCCAACGGCGCGGGCGACGCCTTCGCCGCCGCGTTCCTCTACGGCCGGCTCGCCGGCGAGCCGCCCCTGCGGTGCGCCCGCTACGGGGCGGTCGCCGGCGCCCACGCCTGCACCGTCCCGGCCACCCGCGCCGAGCCGATGAGCCGCGACGCGCTGGTCGAGCGGATGGCCGCCGTCGCCGCGTGAGCCGTGCGGGGCGTCAGCGCCGGTGCACGCCGTTCGTCGCCTCGATACGCTTCCACGACCGCGGCCGTGCGACGTCCGAGCCCGCCCCGGCGAGCGACGCCGCACGGGCCGCGCGCGCGGCCGGCTTCGAGGGCTGGAACAGCCAGGTGTCGAACAGCGCCGCCAGCGGCCGGCCCGACACCCGCTCGGCGTACCTCTGGAAGTCGGCCACCGACGCGTTGCCGTACGCGTGCTCCGCGGGCCAGCCCTTCAGCACGGCGAAGAACGCGTCGTCGCCGATCTCCTCGCGCAGCGCCTGGACGGCGAGCGCGCCCCGGTCGTAGACGGCGGCGTCGAACTGATGCTCCGGGCCGGGGTCGCCCGGCGCGACCGTCCAGAACGCGTCGTCGGCCGGATGGGAGGCGTACACGTAGTCGGCGAGTTCCCGCGTGGTGCCCTCGCCCTCGTGCTCCGACCACAGCCACTGGGCGTAGCGCGCGAAGCCCTCGTTGAGCCAGATGTCCTTCCAGCCCTTCAGCGACACGTCGTCGCCGAACCACTGGTGGGCCAGCTCGTGCACGACCACCGAGGTGTTCGCGCCGTTCGCGAACTGCCTCGGGCTGTAGTAGATCCGGGTCTGCGTCTCCAGCGCGTACCCGGTGGTGGTGTTCGGCACGTAGCCGCCCGCCGAGGCGAACGGATACGGCCCGAAGTAGCCGCTCAGCCAGTCGACGAGCTCCCCGGTGCGCTCCACGCTCGCCCGCGCGGCGCCGTCGTTGTCGCCGAGGTCCTCGCTGTAGGCGTTGAGCACCGGCACACCGCCGTCGGAGGTGCCGGTGGTGATGTCGAACCTGCCGACGGCGAGCGTGGACAGGTAGGTCGCCAGCGGCTTGTTCTGCCGCCAGTTGTAGCGGGTCCAGCCCAGCTTCGAGGAGGTCGACTGCAGCGTGCCGCCCGAGATGGCCTGCGTGCCGTCGGGCACGGCCACCGACACGTCGTAGGTGGCCTTGTCGCTGGGGTGGTCGTTGCTCGGGAACCACCACCAGGCCGACTCGGGCTCGTCGGCGGCCACCGCGCCGTCCGGGGTGCGGTGCCAGGTGGTGAAGCCGTAGGCGGTCTTCTTCGACGGCACCCCGCTGTACCGGACCACGACCGTGACCTGGGCGCCCTCGGCCAGCGGCGCCGCCGGGGTGACGACGAGCTCGTGCTCGCCCGACCTGGCGAACGCCGCCTGCCTGCCGTTGACCCGCACCTCGCTCACGTCCAGCAGGAAGTCCAGGTCGAAGCTGGACAGGTCCTGGGTGGTCCGGGCCAGGATGGTCGCGGTGCCCTGCAACTCGTCCGTCCGCGGCTGGTACTGCAGCCTCAGGTCGTAGTGCGAGACGTCGTAGCCGCCGTTGCCGTAGTTCGGGTAATAGGGGTCGCCGATGCCCGGCGCGCCGGGGGTGTGGTTCGCGGCCGATGCCGGGATCGCCAGCAGGAGGGAGGCCGCCGCCAGTGCGCCCGGCGCGATGATTCTGCGGTGCACGTCAGCTCCAAGTCGTCGGGACAGGAAGTCTGTTCGGAGCCTATTCAGTCGCTGTGGCCCCTGGCCTGTCCACGCCCCCCGCCGTCACACGATCGCCATTCGGCCGTCACACGCCACCCGGCTGCCGTGAGGCCCTCTTCTGCACGGGAGTTGACGGGAGTACCGTCCGCGCATGCCGACACGCACGCGCTTCACGATCTGGAGAACGCTCGCGACCGCGGCCGTCGCGGCCCTGGCGGCCGCCCTCCTCACCCCGGCCGGCGCCCACGCCGCGCCGCGCGGGAGCCGGCCCGTCTACTCCTACGCGCACGCCGTCCGCGAGGCCGTCTGGGTGGACACCGGCCTCGACGCGGACGGCGACGGACGCACCGACCGGGTGGCCGCCGACATCGTCCGGCCCTCCGAACCCGCCCGCCAGGGCCGCAAGGTGCCGGTCATCATGGACGCCAGCCCGTACTACTCCTGCTGCGGACGCGGCAACGAGAGCCAGCGCAAGACGTACGACGCGCAGGGCCGCGTCGTCCAGATGCCGCTGTTCTACGACAACTACTTCGTCCCCCGCGGCTACGCCTTCGTCGGCGTCGACCTGACCGGAACCAACCGCTCGGACGGCTGCGTCGACGTCGGCGGCCGCTTCGAGATCCAGTCCGCGAAGGCCGTGATCGACTGGCTGAACGGCCGCGCCAGGGCGTACACGAGCCGCACCGGCGCCACGACCGTCAGGGCCGGCTGGACCAACGGCAGGACCGGCATGATCGGCAAGAGCTGGGACGGCACCATCGCCAACGGCGTCGCCGCCACCGGTGTGCGTGGCCTGAGGACCATCGTCCCGATCAGCGCCATCTCCTCCTGGTACGACTACTACTTCGCCCAGGGCGCCCCGCTCTACGACGGCGGCCCCGACGACCTGGCCGGATACGTCGAGAGCGACGCCGCCCGCGCGGCTTGCGCGGCCGTACGGAAGAAGCTCGCCGACGGCAGCCCGCGCAGCGGCGACTGGACCCCGCTGTGGACCGAACGCGACTACGTGAAGGACGCGGCCCGAGTGCGCGCGAGCGTGTTCCTCGCGCACGGCATGCAGGACCTCAACGTGCGCACCAAGCACTTCGGCCAGTGGTGGGACGCGCTGGCGAGGCACGGCGTCGAACGCAAGATCTGGCTCTCCCAGACCGGGCACGTCGACCCCTTCGACTACCGGCGGGGCGCCTGGGTCGACACCCTGCACCGCTGGTTCGACCACGAACTCCTCGGCTACGACAACGGCATCGACCGCGAGCCGATGGCCGACATCGAACGCCGTCCCGACCAGTGGGTCACCTCCCGGGCCTGGCCGCCGCAGGGCACCCGGACCACCACTCTGCGCCCGGCCCCCGGCGCGCGGGCGGGCGTCGGCACCCTCGGCCTGCGCCCGGCCACCGGCACCGAGACGTTCACCGACGACCCGGCGCTGAGCGAGACCGACTGGGCCGCCCGGCTCACCACCCCCACCCCCGAGAAGGCCGGGTTCCTCACCGCACCGCTCACCCGCGACCTGCGCCTGTCCGGCTCCTCCCGGGTGACCGTCACCGTCACCTCGACCACCGCCTCGGCCCACCTGTCCGCCGTCCTGGTGGACCTCGGCCCGGACACCGTCCGGGACTACGCCGACGCTGCCGAGGGGATCACCACGCTCGCCGACCGCTCCTGCTGGGGCGAGAGCACCCCGGGGGACAGCGCCTGCTTCAGGAAGACCGAGGCCAGGACGGTCCGGACCGACTACACGGTGTTCAGCCGGGGTTGGGCCGACCTCGGCCACCACGCCTCGCTCGGCAGGGGCGTGCCGCTGACCCCCGGCAGGGCCGTCACGATGACCCTGGACCTGGCCGCCACCGACCACGTGATCCCCCGGGGCCACCGCCTGGCGCTGGTCGTCGCCGGCACGGACCGTGACCTCATCGAACCGCCGTCCACCCGGCCGTCCCTCACCCTCGACCTGGCCCGCACGTCGGCGCGGCTCCCGCTGACCGGAGGCCCGGCGGCGTTCGCCGGGGCCGTCTCCGGCAGCACGCCCGCCGCTCCCGCACCCCGGCGGCTGACCGGCGTCGGCGCACCGGAGCGCACCGAGCACATCCCCGCGCCCTGACCCCTCAGGCGGCCGGGCCCGCGACCAGCCGGGCCGCCCGGCGGGCGCAGCCCCAGGCCACCGTGATCCCGGCACCGCCGTGGCCGTAGTTGTGCACCAGCGGCCGCCCGTCCGGCAGCGGCCGGCGTTCCAGGCGCACCGCGTCCCGGGCGGGCCGCAGACCCACCCGGTGCGCCAGGACCCGCGCACCGGCGAGCTCCGGCCGGATCCGCGCGCACCGCGCGACGATCGCCTCGGCGGTCGCGGGATCCGGGTCCAGCGACCAGTCGTCCTCCTCGGCCGTACCGCCGAGGAGGAGCCCACCCGGCTGCGGGATGAAGTAGGCCGAGTCGGCGGAGGAGTGGGCGACGGCGGTGTACCAGGTCGTGATCCCCGGGTTCTCCACCACGACGAGCTGCCCGCGCACCGGGCGCACCGCCGGGTCCGGCACCAGCGAACGGGAGCCGAGGCCCGTGCAGTTGACCACGGCACCGGCGGGCACCGCCGCGAGGTCGGTCACCTCCCGCTCCTCGACCGCCCCTCCGGCCCTCGTCAACCGCTGCCGCAGCCACGCCAGATGGACCGGCATGTCGATCACCGGCAGCCGCGCCGCCAGCCCCCCGGGCACCGCCCGCAGTCCCGGCACCCGGCCCGCCCAGTCGCCCAGCTCGTCCAGCCCCGTCCCCGCGTGTACACCCTCGACCAGGCGTACGCCCGTCTCCGCGGGGCGGGCGGCCAGCTCCTCGTGCACCGCCAGGGATTCCAGCGCCCAGGCGCCGACCAGCGGTTCGGGTTCGATCCGGTACGGCCACCACAGCCCGCCGGCCACCGCCGAGGTCGTGCGTTCGGCGGGCTCGCGCGCCCACACCCGCACCCGCCGCCCGGACTCGGCCAGCACCACGGCCGTCGTCAGGCCGGCGATACCGCCGCCGACCACGATCACTTCGTCACTCGTCACGCGTTCCACACCCAGACGCTAGACGGATCCGCCGCGCAGCGCTCACACCCCTCCCGGTATGGGAATACTCACAGCATGTCTGCCGCATACGCGACCTTCGGCCTGACCCCGGCGACACGCGCCGGCGGTGTCCTCGCCGACGGCGGCTACCAGGTCCACCGCGACTTCGTGGACTTCGTCGTCGACGGCCGCCCCCTGCTGTTCCGGCTGGCGGACCTGGACGCCGTCTCCCCGCTGGCCTCCGACGTCCCCCCGGCCATCTTCACCGAGCACGTGCGCGGCCTGCTGGGGGAGAGCGAACCCCCGCTTCCCGGCGGCCGGTTCGTCATCTACGGCTGCCCCGAGTGCGCGGACCTGGCCTGCGGCGCGGTGACCGCGGTCATCGAGCGGGACGGCGAGGACTACGTCTGGCGGGACTTCGCCTGGCAGACCGGAGAACACGCCGATCTGGAGCTCAACGGGTACCACGGCATGGGGCCGTTCCGCTTCCGCGGCCCCGAGTACCGGGCCGCGCTCGACGCCCTCGCCGCCGGGACCGGCGCCCCGTACCCGCCCCGCCGCCGGGTGCTGCTGATCGGCCCGCGCGTCGCCGTCATGGCCCGGCTGGCCGCCGCGCTGCGCACCATCGGGATCGGCGCCGACATCACCCAGGACGCCACCGGCGTCACCGCCGGGGAGCTGCGCGGCTACGGCGCGGTCGCCTTCGGCCGGGCCGTGAGCGAGGACCGGCGCTCCGCGGTGCTGGACGCGTTCGAGCGCGCCGGCGCGGCGGTCGCCCGGGTGGACGGACTGGCCCCGGTCGTCCCGCTCCTCGTCGCGCAGATCGAACAGGCCCTGGACCGCGGCGCGCCGCCGCGCCGGCTCGGCTCCCTGTGCGCCGCCGGCGGCGCCGCGGACGTCGAGGTGACCTCCGCCTGCCGGGTCCGGGTGACCGCGTACCGCCTCGGCCTGCTCGGCCGCGCCCACGTGCGGGACGTCTTCGACGGGGTCCTGGAGCCCGGCCGCCACCGCATCCCGCTGGACCCGAAGGCGGTCAGGGGGGAGTCGTTCGTGGTGGCCCGGACCACGGGGAGTGTGCTGGTGCGGCCGGTAGGGAGGTGAGGGGCGGAGCGGGGGGCCGCCCGACGGCGGGACCCAGGACCGGAGCCGGGCCCGGGACATTAGGATCGGCGCTCTGATGACTGCCACCCTTGTCGCCAAGAACCTCGCCGCCGGGCACGGCGACCGCTCCCTGTTCGCCGGGCTCGACCTCGTCGTCGCACCGGGGGACGTGATCGGTCTCGTCGGTGTCAACGGCGCCGGAAAATCCACGCTGCTGCGCCTGCTCGCCGGCCTGACCCCGCCCGAGCAGGGCGAACTGCGGCTCTCCCCGCCGGCCGCGACCGTCGGCCACCTGCCGCAGGAGCCGGAGCGCAGGCCGGGGGAGACCGTCGGCGAGTTCCTGGCCCGCCGCACCGGCGTCGCCGAGGCGCAGCGGGTGATGGACGAGGCGACCCAGGCCCTGGTCGACGGCGCACCGGGCGCCGACGACGCCTACGCGGCGAGCCTGGAGCGCTGGCTCGGCCTCGGCGGCGCCGACCTGGAGGAACGCGCCGAGGAGGTGGCCGACTCCCTGGGCCTCGGCGTCGGACCCGACCAGCCGATGACCTCCCTGTCCGGCGGCCAGGCGGCCCGCGCCGGCCTCGCCTCCCTGCTGCTCTCCCGGTACGACGTCTTCCTCCTGGACGAGCCCACCAACGACCTGGACCTGGACGGCCTGGAGCGGCTGGAACGGTTCGTCACCGGCCTGCGCGCGGGCACCGTGGTCGTCAGCCACGACCGCGAGTTCCTGGCCCGCACGGTCACCAAGGTGCTCGAGCTCGACCTGGCCCAGGGGCGGGTCAACCTCTACGGCGGCGGCTACGAGGCCTACCTGGAGGAGCGCGAGGTGGCCCGCCGGCACGCCCGCGAGGAGTTCGAGGAGTACGCCGACAAGCGGGGCGCGCTCCAGGACCGCGCGCAGACGCAGCGCTCGTGGATGGACAAGGGCGTGAAGAACGCCCGGCGCAAGGCCGGCAACGACAACGACAAGATCGGCCGCAAGTTCCGGAGCGAGGCCAGCGAGAAGCAGGCCGCCAAGGCCCGGCAGACCCAGCGCATGATCGAACGCCTCGAGGTCGTGGAGGAGCCGCGCAAGGAGTGGGAGCTGCGCATGGAGATCGCGGCCGCACCGCGCTCCGGAGCGGTCGTGGCGACCCTGCGCGACGCCGAGGTGCGGCGCGGTGACTTCGCCTTCGGGCCGGTGTCGCTCCAGATCGACTGGGCCGACCGGGTGGCCGTCACCGGGGCGAACGGCGCCGGCAAGTCCACCCTGCTGGGCGCGCTGCTGGGCCGGGTCCCGCTGGACTCCGGGCACGCCGCCCTGGGCTCGGGCGTCCTGGTCGGCGAGGTCGACCAGGCCCGCCTGCTGTTCCACGGCCCCGAGACGCTCCTCGACGCCTTCTGCGCGGCCGTGCCCGACACCGAGCCGGCGGAGGTCCGCACCCTGCTCGCCAAGTTCGGCCTGAAGTCCACGCATGTGCTGCGCCCGGCCGCGACCCTCTCCCCGGGCGAACGCACCCGCGCGGCCCTGGCGCTGCTGCAGGGCCGCGGAGTCAACCTCCTCGTCCTCGACGAGCCGACGAACCACCTCGACCTGCCCGCGATCGAACAGCTGGAGTCGGCCCTCGACGCCTACGAGGGCACCCTCCTGCTGGTCACCCACGACCGCCGCATGCTGGACGCGGTCCGGGTGACCCGGCGCCTCGAGGTCGCCGCGGGCAAGGTGACCGAGCAGTCCTAGCCGCCCCCGGCGGCCGGGGCCGGGGCGGCTCGCCCCGGCCCCGGGACGCTCAGCGGCGGCCGTTCTTCGGGTCCAGCAGGCCGGCGCGGCGCAGCGCGTCGGCCATCGCGCTGTTGGCCGGAGCCGGGGCCTGGCGGGCGCCCCGGTCGCCGCCGCCGCGGCCCTGCCGCTGACCCTGGCCGCTCTGCCGCTGACCCTGGCCGCTCTGCCGCTGACCCTGGCCGCCCTGCCGCTGGCCCTGGCCGCCCTGCCGCTGCTGGGGCGGGCGGGCGCCGCCGCGCTGCGGCCGGCCACCGCCCTCGCCCTGGGGCGCGGCCTCGTCGTCCAGCCGCAGGGTCAGCGCGATCCGCTTGCGCGGGATGTCCACGTCCAGGACCTTCACCCTGACGATGTCGCCGGGCTTCGCCACGTCCCGCGGGTCCTTGACGAACGTCTTCGACATCGCCGACACGTGCACCAGCCCGTCCTGGTGGACGCCGATGTCCACGAACGCGCCGAAGGCGGCCACGTTCGTGACCACGCCCTCCAGGACCATCCCGGAGGACAGGTCGGAGATCTTCTCCACGCCCTCCTTGAAGCTGGCCGTCCTGAAGGCCGGACGCGGGTCGCGGCCGGGCTTCTCCAGCTCCTTGAGGATGTCCGTGACGGTCGGCAGACCGAAGGTGTCGTCCACGAAGTCGGCGGGCCGCAGCGAGCGCAGCGCACTCGTGTTGCCGATCAGGGACGCGACCTCCTGCCCCGATGCCTTCACCATGCGCCGCACCACCGGGTACGACTCGGGGTGCACGCTGGAGAAGTCCAGCGGGTCGTCGCCGCCGCGGATGCGCAGGAAGCCCGCGCACTGCTCGTACGCCTTGGGACCGAGCCGCGGCACCTTCTTCAGCTCCGCGCGGGAGGTGAACGGGCCGTTCTGGTCGCGGTGCGCGACGATGTTCTCGGCGAGTCCGGCCGAGACGCCCGACACCCGCGCGAGCAGCGGCACGGACGCCGTGTTGACGTCCACGCCGACGCCGTTCACACAGTCCTCGACCACCGCGTCCAGCGAACGCGACAGCTTCACCTCGGACAGGTCGTGCTGGTACTGGCCGACGCCGATCGACTTCGGGTCGATCTTCACCAGCTCCGCCAGCGGGTCCTGCAGCCGGCGTGCGATGGAGACCGCGCCGCGCAGCGACACGTCCATGCCGGGCAGCTCCTGCGAGGCGTACTGGGAGGCCGAGTACACGGACGCGCCCGCCTCGGACACCATCACCTTGGTGAGCTTCAGCTCCGGGTGCTTCGCGATCAGTTCGGCGGCGAGCCTGTCGGTCTCCCGGGACGCCGTGCCGTTGCCGATCGCGACCAGCTCGACCGCGTGCTCCTTGGCGAGCCGCGCCAGCTTGGCGATCGCCTCGTCCCACTTGTTGGCCGGGACGTGCGGGTAGATCACGTCCGTGGCGACGGCCTTGCCGGTCGCGTCCACCACGGCGACCTTCACACCCGTGCGGAAGCCGGGGTCCAGGCCCAGCGTGGCCCGGGTGCCGGCCGGCGCGGCCAGCAGCAGATCGCGCAGGTTCGCGGCGAAGACGTTCACCGCCTCGTCCTCCGCGGCCGTCCGCAGCCGCAGCCGGAGGTCGATGCCCAGGTGGACCAGGACGCGGGTGCGCCAGGCCCAGCGGACCGTGTCCGTCAGCCACTTGTCGGCGGGGCGGCCGCGGTCGGCGATGCCGAAGCGGTGCGCGATCGCGCCCTCGTACGAGGACGGGCCCTCGGCGGCCTCCTCCGGCTCCAGGACGAGGTCCAGGACCTCCTCCTTCTCGCCGCGCAGCATGGCGAGGACGCGGTGCGAGGGCAGGTCGGTGAACGGCTCGGCGAAATCGAAGTAGTCGGCGAACTTGGCGCCGGCCTCCTCCTTGCCCTCGCGCACCTTGGCGGCCAGCCGCCCGCGCACCCACATGCGCTCGCGCAGCTCGCCGATCAGGTCGGCGTCCTCCGAGAACCGCTCGGTCAGGATCGCCCGCGCGCCGTCCAGCGCGGCCTGCGCGTCGGCGACGCCCCTGTCCGCGTCGACGAACGCGGCGGCGGCCGCCTGCGGGTCGACCGACGGGTCGCCCAGCAGCCCGTCGGCGAGCGGTTCCAGGCCCGCCTCGCGCGCGATCTGCGCCTTGGTGCGCCGCTTCGGCTTGTAGGGGAGGTAGATGTCCTCCAGCCGCGCCTTGGTCTCGGCGCCGCGGATCCGCTCCTCCAGCTCCTCCGTGAGCTTGCCCTGCTCGCGCACCGACTCCAGAATCGCCGTACGACGGTCCTCCAGCTCCCGCAGATAGCGCAGCCGCTCCTCGATCGTGCGCAGCTGCGCGTCGTCGAGCATCTCGGTCGCTTCCTTGCGGTAGCGGGCGATGAAGGGCACCGTCGAACCGCCGTCGAGCAGTTCGACCGCGGCCCTCACCTGCCGCTCGCGTACGCCGAGTTCCCCGGCGATCCTGCCTTCGATGGACCCTACGAGGGGTGTCGTCACGATCCCGTACCGCCTTCTCCACTGAGGTTGCGCGGCAATTGTGGCAGGTGAAGCCGACAACCGGGGATCAGGGCGACACGCGGCTTGCCGCGGGCCGGGGAAGTCGGCCCCGCTGCCCCGGGCGGAGCACCGGGCACCGCCCGCGCGCCTCGCGGCGAGCCCGCGCGCCGGCTCAGCCCGCGGTGGTCCAGGTGAACCGCGGCTGCCTGCGCTCCAGGAACGCAGCGACTCCCTCCGCGGTGTCGCCGCTGCCCCGCGCCTGCTCCGCCCAGTGCGCGTCCCGGTCCGTGCGGCCGTCGGCGAACTCCTTGGCGGCGGCCTGGGTGAGCCGGGAGCGCGAGACCAGGACGCGCGTCAGCTCGGCGACCCGCTTGTCCAGCTCGCCCTCGGGCAGCACCTCGTCCACGAGCCCGGTGCGCAGCGCCCGCCCGGCGTCGATCAGCTCGGCGGTGAAGAGCAGGTACTTGGTGGCGGCCGGGCCCATCAGCGACACCAGCCGGCGGGTGGACGAGGACGGATACACGATCCCGAGCCGGGCCGGGGTCACCCCGAACATGGCCCCCTCCTCCGCCAGCCGCAGGTCGCAGGCGGCCGCGAGCTGGGCGCCGCCGCCCACGCAGTGGCCGCGGACCGCGGCGAGGGTCGGCCCCGGGAACGCGGCGAGGGCCTCCTCGGCCGCCACGGCCAGGCCCTGCGCCTCCAGCGGCGACCCCTTGAGGGTGGAGATGTCGGCGCCCGCGCAGAAGGTGCCGCCCTCGCCGGTCAGCACCAGGGCCCGCACGCCCGGGTCGGCCGCCAGCTCCTCCAGCAGCGGTGGCAGGGCCCGCCACATGCCGGCCGTCATGGCGTTGCGCTTGGCCGGATGGCGGATCACGACGGTGGCGACGGAGTCGGTGACCTGGTGCGACAGTTGGGGCTCCATGGGGCCGGATGCTATCCGCCACGCCACCGGGCCCGGCCGGGCGGGCGCGTGGGCGTGACGGACGTCGCGCGGGTCATCGGGGACGGCGTGCGCCAAACCCGTACAACCCGAATAGTTCGTGAACCTTGCACGGGAGGATCAGGAACAGTCCCGCCGGCCGCCGGTGTCATACCCAGGCGGTCAGAACCGTTCGATAACAGCTGACTTCTGTTCAGGCCGCGGGTGCGGAGCGCCTGGTTACCAACACTCGACGTGTGGTGACAATCGAGCGCGAGGGTGGCGACCGGACGATGGACAACCATGGGCGCGGGGACGGCCCGCGCCCAGCGGGGGGCGCCGAGCGGCCGCCCCATCCACTGCCGTACGAGGGAGTCTGGCGGTTCACCGCCGCCGCTGTGGACGCCTCGGTCCCGCAGGCCCGGCACGCCGTGCGGGACCTGCTGTTGCGGCAGGGGGTGCCGGTCGGCGACGACACGGTGCACGGCCTGCTGCTGATCGTCTCCGAGCTGGTCACGAACGCGGTCCGGCACGCGGCGCTGCTGTCGCCGATGCTCGCCGTGGAGGTGGCCGTCGGCGCCGAGTGGGTCCGGGTGTCGGTGGAGGACAACCACCCCTACCGGCCCACCGCCCTGGAGGCCGACCACGGCCAGACCGGCGGACGGGGACTGCTGCTGGTCCGCGAGGTGGCCCGGGAGGCGGGCGGGGCGGTCGACGTGGAGCACACGGCGAGCGGCGGCAAGGTGATCTGGGCCGCCCTGCCGCTCAAACCCGCGGCGCCGGTGTAGCGCTACCAGCCCGCGGACGGGCCCGTCAGCTCCCTGATCGCCGGGCGGGCCGCGTCCAGCACGGTCATGAACCAGGCCGAGAACGGCTCCCGGGCGTGCCGCTCCGCCAGCTCGGCCGCCGTCACGAAGGCCGTCGAGCCGACCTCCTCAGGATCCGGCGCCGGCGGCGTCTGCACCATGCCGACGAACAGGTGGTTGAACTCCTGCTCGACCAGGCCCGAGGCGGGATCCGGGTGGTTGTAGCGGACCGTGCCCGCCTCCGCCAGCAGCGAGGGCGAGACCCCCAGCTCCTCGTGGGTCCGCCGGGCCGCGGCGGCGAACGGCGCCTCGCCGGGGTACGGGTGGCCGCAGCAGGTGTTGGACCACACGCCGGGGGAGTGGTACTTGCCGAGCGCCCGCTGCTGGAGCAGCAGCCGGCCCTGCTCGTCGAAGAGGAACACCGAGAACGCGCGGTGCAACCGTCCCGGCGGCTGGTGGGCGGCGAGCTTCTCCGCCGTGCCGATCGTCACGCCCTTCTCGTCGACCAGTTCCAGCAAAATCGCCTCTGCGGTGCCGTTCGACGAGCTGTGCGTCTCGGTGGCAGGTGTGATCGGCATACCCATCCTTCGCCTCGGTCTTGCACCCCAAGTCTGCCGTACGAATCCGGCACTCCCGGCACTTCCCCGCACGTCCGCATGTCCCGCGCGGGGCCGTGCCCGAGTGGGACCCCGGTGATTCATCGTGCCCGGCGCCCCGCGCCCGGAACCGCTCACCGGGCCCGAACAGACGTACCCGCACGGCCGGGGGCGCCGTCAGTGGCAGAGCCGCGCCTCGTGCTCGGCGTGCCCGCCCGGCTCGAGCTGGAAGGTGCAGTGCTCCACGTCGAAGTGGTGGCCGAGGCAGCCCTGGAGCTCGTGCAGCATCTTCTCGTGGCCGATGGCGCTCAGCACCTCCGAGCTGACCACCACGTGGGCGGAGAGCACCGGCATCCCCGAGGTGATCGTCCAGGCGTGCAGGTCGTGCACGTCCTCCACACCGTCCAGGGCCAGGATGTGCGCCCGCACCTCGCCCATGTCGACGTCCTTCGGGGCCGCCTCCAGCAACACGTCGAGCGTCTCGCGCAGCAGCTTCACCGTCCGCGGGACGATCATGAGACCGATGACCAGAGAGGCGACCGGGTCGGCCGCCTGCCAGCCCGTGGTCAGGATCACGGCCGCGGAGATCAGCACCGCCACCGAGCCCAGCGCGTCCGCGGCCACCTCCAGGAAGGCGCCGCGCACGTTCAGGCTCTCCTTCTGCCCGCGCATCAGCAGCACGAGCGAGACGGAGTTCGCCACCAGGCCGAACAGACCGAACACGATCATCAGACCGCCCTCGGTGTCCGCCGGGGTGAGGAAACGCTGGACCGCCTCGAAGAGCACGTAGCCGCCGACGCCGAGCAGCAGCAGACAGTTGGCCAGCGCGGCCAGGATCTCGGCGCGGGCGAGGCCGAAGGTGCGGTGGGTGCTCGGCGGGCGGTTGGCGAAGTGGATGGCGAGCAGCGCCATGCCCAGGCCCAGGGCGTCGGTCGCCATGTGGGCCGCGTCCGCGATCAGGGCGAGCGAGTCCGCGAGGATCCCGCCGGCGATCTCCACCACCATGATCGTGAGCGTGATGCCCAGGGCCACCCGCAGCCGGCCGCGGTAGGCGGCCGCGGCCGTACCCGTGGGCGGTGCGTGGCTGTGCGCGTGCCCGTGGTCGTGCCCTGCCCCCATGAGAGGACCACCCTTCCCGTGTTGCGCGCGTGGTCACAGTCAACTATGGGCGGGGGGTAGGGGGCAACGCGGCACTGAACACCGTTGTCATCTCCCTGACCTGCGCAAACAAGCGGCAGGTCACGGCGGTGGCGGCTTCGGGGAGCAGTCGGCGGCCCCTCGGCGCCGCGCTCCGGCTCAGCCGCCGTGGTGCAGCCGCCAGCCCGCCCAGGCCGACTCGATCATCTCCCGCACCCCGCGCCGGGCCCGCCAGCCCAGCGCCTCGGCGGCCCGCTCGGCCGAGGCGACCGCGCGCGGCGCGTCCCCGGGCCGGCGCCCCTCCACCAGCGCGGGCCGCCGGTCGCCGGTGACCTCGCCGATGACCGTGACCATCTCCCGCACCGAGACGCCCTCGCCGCGGCCGATGTTCAGCGTCAGATCGCCCGCGGCGTCGTCCCCGGCGAGCCGCCGGGCCGCCGCGAGATGGGCCTCGGCGAGGTCGGCGACGTGGATGTAGTCGCGCACGCAGGTGCCGTCCGGCGTCGGGTAGTCGTCGCCGAAGATCCGCGGGGCCTCGTCGCGGGTGAGCCGGTCGAAGACCATCGGCACGATGTTGAACACACCGGTGTCCGCGAGTTCCGGGGCCGCCGCGCCCGCCACGTTGAAGTAGCGCAGGCACACCGTGGAGATCCCGTGCGCCCGCCCGGCCGCCCGCACCAGCCACTCCCCGGCCAGCTTGGTCTCGCCGTAGGGGTTCACCGGGGCGCAGGGGGTGTCCTCGGTGATCAGCTCCACGTCCGGGTTGCCGTACACGGCCGCCGACGAGGAGAACAGCAGCCGGCCGATCCCCGCCTCGGCGACCGCGTCCAGCAGCGTGGCCAGTCCGCCCACGTTCTCCCGGTAGTAGCGGGTGGGCTGCGCCACCGACTCGGCGACCTGCTTGCGCGCCGCGAGGTGGACGACGCCCGTCACGCCGTGCTCCGCGAAGACCCGCTTGAGCAGTTCCCCGTCCAGCGTCGAGCCCTCGACGAGCGGGACGCCCGCCGGGAGCCGGGCGGGCACGGCGGCCGACAGGTCGTCCAGCGCCACGACGCTCTCGCCGGCGCCGGTCATGGCCCGTGCCACGTGCGCCCCGATGTATCCGGCTCCGCCGGTGATCAGCCAGGTCATGGTGGTCCACCCTATGCCGAACCGGGCTGGTGTCCCCGATGGCGGAGGATGCCCGGGTCTGCGCCGCGCGGTTTGTGGGGCGGGCCCCGCATCCCCGATGATGATCGCGGCGAAGGACCGGGCAGCCCCCGGGGGCCGGGCCGTGAACGGCCGGTGAACACGGCCTTCCGCCCATCCGATAGCCTCTCCCGACATGCCGCCCGGCTGTCGCAGGACGGGGCGCCCACCATGCAGCAGACCGGCGCCCCGCGCCGGCACCCAGGGAGTGAGTTTCGGTTGTCGACCGCCATCGTCACCGGTCAGCCGGTCCCCGGATCGTCGCTCGAGAACGATCTGCGGTCCCTCGGCTTCGACGTGTGCGTGGCCCAGGACGCCGCCGAGACGCGGGCCCGGCTGGCCGCCGTGCCCGCCGGCAGCCGCGTGGCCCTGGTCGACGCCCGCTTCGTCGGCCACCCGCACGCCCTGCGGCTCGGTCTCACCGACCCGCGCTTCCCGCTCGCGGCCGTGGCCGGCGCCGTCACCGCCCAGCCGGAGGCCCGCCAGGCACTGACCCGGGCGCTGGCGGGCGAGACCTCCACGGGCGGCGGCACCGCGGTCGCCCTCGACTCCCTCGCCGACCGCGTCGTCACCGCGCTCGACGCCGACGGCGCCGCCGTGCACCGCCCCGAGCTCGGCAGCCTGGTCGCCGCCGTCCCGGCCGACCCGCAGGCCCGCAACGAGGCGCGGCAGGCCGTCGCCGCCGTGGACGACGAGGCCGTACGCCTGAAGTCGGCCGTGAAGTCCCGCGACGGCTTCTTCACCACGTTCTTCATCAGCCCGTACTCGCGCTACATCGCCCGCTGGTGCGCCCGCCACGGCCTGACCCCCAACCAGGTCACCACCGCCTCGCTGCTCACCGCGCTGATAGCCGCGGGCTGTGCCGCGACCGGCACCCGAGCCGGGTTCGTCGCGGCCGGCGTCCTGCTGATCGCCTCGTTCGTGCTGGACTGCACCGACGGCCAGCTCGCCCGGTACGCCCTGAAGTACTCCACGCTCGGCGCCTGGCTGGACGCCACCTTCGACCGCGCCAAGGAGTACGCCTACTACGCCGGTCTCGCGCTCGGCGCGGCCCGCGGCGGCGACGACGTCTGGGCCCTGGCACTGGGCGCGATGATCCTGCAGACCTGCCGGCACGTCGTGGACTTCTCCTTCAACGAGGCCAACCACGACGCCACCGCGAACACCAGCCCCACCGCCGCCCTCTCCGACAAGCTGGACAGCGTCGGCTGGACGGTCTGGGTGCGCCGCATGATCGTCCTGCCGATCGGCGAGCGCTGGGCGATGATCGCCGTCCTCACCGCGGCCACCACCCCCCGCATCACCTTCTGCGTACTGCTGGCCGGCTGCGCCTTCGCCGCGACGTACACCACGGCCGGCCGCGTGCTGCGCTCGGTGACCCGCAAGGCCCGGCGCACCGACCGGGCGGCCCAGGCGCTGGCCGACCTCGCCGACAACGGCCCGCTCGCCGGGTTCGTGGCACGTGCCGGCCGGGTCCGCCTCGGCGCCCCGCTGCCGGTCGCCCTGGTGGGCGCCGCCGTGCTCGCCGCCTCCCTCTTCTCCGGCCCGGGCTGGGCGCCCGTCGCCGGCGCCGCCGTCTACGCCGCCACCGCGGGCCAGGCCCTGCGCCGCCCCCTCAAGGGCGCCCTCGACTGGCTGGTGCCGCCGCTGTTCCGCCTCGCCGAGTACGGCACCGTGCTGGTGCTGGCGGCCCACGCGGACGTGAACGGAGCCCTTCCCGCGGCTTTCGGCCTGGTGGCGGCCGTCGCCTACCATCACTACGACACGGTGTACCGCATCCGCGGCAACGCCGGAGCGCCCCCGGCCTGGCTGGTGCGCGCCGTCGGGGGGCAGGAGGGGCGGACGCTGCTGGTCACCGTCCTGGCCGCGGTGCTCACCGCCTCGCAGTTCAAGGTCGCGCTCACGGTCCTCGCCGTGGCCGTCGCCCTGCTGGTGCTCGTCGAGAGCATCCGCTTCTGGGTGTCCGCAGGGGCGCCCGCCGTACACGACGAAGGAGAACCCGCATGATCGGCCTCGTGCTGGCGGCCGGCGCCGGACGGCGTCTGCGCCCCTACACCGACAGCCTTCCCAAGGCTCTGGTGCCGGTGGGCCCCGCGGGCATAGAGGGCGAACCGACGGTCCTGGACCTCACCCTCGCGAACTTCGCCGAGATCGGCCTGACCGAGGCCGCGATCATCGTCGGCTACCGCAAGGAGGCCGTGTACGAGCGCAAGGCGGCCCTCGAGGAGAAGTACGGCCTCAAGCTCACCCTCATCGACAACGACAAGGCCGAGGAGTGGAACAACGCCTACTCCCTGTGGTGCGGCCGTGACGCCCTGAAGGACGGTGTGATCCTCGCCAACGGCGACACCGTGCACCCGGTCTCGGTCGAGCGGACCCTGCTCGCGGCCCGCGGCGAGGGCAAGCGGATCATCCTCGCGCTGGACACCGTCAAGTCCCTCGCGGACGAGGAGATGAAGGTCGTCGTGGACCCCGCCAAGGGCGTCCGGAAGATCACCAAGCTGATGGACCCCGCCGAGGCCACCGGTGAGTACATCGGCGTCACCCTCATCGAGGGCGGCGCCGCCCCCGAACTGGCCGACGCGCTGAAGACCGTCTTCGAGACCGACCCGCAGCAGTTCTACGAGCACGGCTACCAGGAACTGGTGAACCGCGGCTTCCGGATCGACGTCGCGCCGATCGGCGACGTGCAGTGGGTGGAGATCGACAACCACGACGATCTCGCCCGGGGACGGGAGATCGCGTGCCAGTACTGACCCGGCTGATCCCCTCGCCGGTCGTCGTGGACATCCGTCCGGGTGCCCTGGACGACCTGGCCGGGGTCCTCGCCGACGAGCGCATCTCGCAGTCCGGCCGGCTCGCCGTCGCCGTCAGCAACGGCTCGGGCGCCCGGCTGCGCGAGCGCCTCGCCCCGTCGCTGCCCGGCGCCACCTGGTACGAGGTCGGCGGCGGCACCATCGACGACGCGGTCCGGCTGGCCGGGGACATAAAGGCCGGCCGCTACGACGCCGTCGTCGGACTCGGCGGCGGCAAGATCATCGACTGCGCCAAGTTCGCCGCCGCGCGCGTCGGGCTGCCGCTGGTCGCCGTCGCGACCAACCTCGCGCACGACGGTCTGTGCTCGCCGGTCGCGACCCTGGACAACGACGCGGGCCGCGGCTCGTACGGCGTGCCGAACCCGATCGCGGTCGTCATCGACCTCAACGTGATCCGTGAGGCGCCCGTCCGTTTCGTGCGCTCCGGGATCGGCGACGCCATCTCCAACATCTCCGCGGTCGCCGACTGGGAGCTGGCCAACCGGGTCAACGGCGAGAAGATCGACGGTCTCGCCGCCGCCATGGCCCGGCAGGCCGGCGAGTCGGTGCTCAGGCACCCCGGAGGCGTCGGCGACGACGGCTTCCTGCAGGTGCTGGCCGAAGCCCTGGTCCTGACCGGCATCGCCATGTCCGTGTCGGGCGACTCCCGGCCCTCCTCCGGGGCCTGCCACGAGATCAACCACGCCCTCGACCTGCTCTACCCGAAGCGGGCGGCCGCCCACGGCGAGCAGTGCGGCATCGGCGCGGCCTTCGCGATGCACCTGCGCGGAGCGCACGAGGAGGCCGCGTACATGGCCCGGGTGCTGCGCCGCCACGGGCTCCCGGTGCTGCCGGAGGAGATCGGCTTCTCGGTGGACGAGTTCGTCCGCGCCGTGGAGTTCGCTCCGGAGACCAGGCCCGGCCGCTACACCATCCTCGAACACCTCGACCTCAAGACGAACCAGATCAAGGACACCTACGCCGACTATGTCAAGGCCATCGGTAGCTGAACTCCGTCCGGTCGTCCACCCCGTCGGGGTGAAGGACCGGCGCAGCGGTGAGCACTGGGGAGGACGCCTCTACATGCGAGAGATGTCCCTGCGCGTCGACCGCTACCTGGTGAACACCCGGGTCACGCCCAACCAGCTCACGTACCTGATGACCCTCTGCGGGGTGCTCGCGGCCCCGGCGCTGCTGGTGCCGGGGATCACGGGCGCCGTGCTCGGCGTGGTCGCCACCCAGCTCTACCTGCTGCTGGACTGCGTCGACGGCGAGGTCGCCCGCTGGAAGCAGCAGTACTCGCTCAGCGGGGTCTACCTCGACCGGGTGGGCGCCTACCTCACCGACGCGGCCGTCCTGGTCGGCCTCGGCCTGCGCGCCGCCGACCTGTGGGGCAGCGGGCGGATCGACTGGCTGTGGGCCTTCCTCGGCACGCTCGCCGCGCTGGGAGCCATCCTGATCAAGGCCGAGACCGACCTGGTCGGCGTCGCCCGGCACCAGGCAGGGAAGCCGCCGGTCCAGGACGCGGCGGCCGAGCCACGCTCCTCCGGCATGGCGCTGGCCCGCCGGGCCGCCTCGGCCCTGAAGTTCCACCGGCTGATCCTCGGCATCGAGGCCGCGCTGCTGATCCTGGTCCTGGCGATCGCCGACCAGATCCACGGCGACCTGTTCTTCACCCGGCTCGGCACCGCCGTCCTCGCGGGCATCGCCATGCTGCAGACCGTGCTGCACCTGGTGTCCATCCTGGCGTCCAGCAGGCTGAGGTGAGTGCCATGAGGGTCGGCGCGGTCATCATCACCATGGGCAACCGGCCCGAGGAGCTGCGGGCGCTGCTCGACTCCGTCGCCAAGCAGGACGGCGACCGGGTCGAGGTGGTCGTCGTCGGCAACGGCTCGCCCGTCCCGGACGTCCCCGAGGGCGTCCGGACCGTCGAACTGCCCGAGAACCTGGGCATCCCCGGCGGCCGCAACGTCGGCATAGCGGCCTTCGGGCCGGCCGGCCGCGACGTCGACGTACTGCTCTTCCTGGACGACGACGGCCTGCTGGCCCGCCACGACACCGCCGAGCTGTGCCGCGAGGCCTTCGCCGCCGACCCGAAGCTCGGCATCATCAGCTTCCGCATCGCCGACCCCGACACCGGCGAGACCCAGCGCCGGCACGTGCCCCGGCTGCGCGCCTCCGACCCGATGCGCTCCTCCCGGGTCACCACCTTCCTCGGCGGCGCCAACGCCGTGCGCACCCGGGTCTTCGCCGACGCCGGCGTCCTCCCGGACGAGTTCTTCTACGCCCACGAGGAGACCGACCTGGCCTGGCGGGCCCTCGACGCCGGCTGGATGATCGACTACCGGTCCGACATGGTGCTCTACCACCCGACGACCGCGCCCTCGCGGCACGCGGTGTACCACCGCATGGTCGCCCGCAACCGGGTCTGGCTGGCCCGGCGCAACCTGCCCGCGCTCCTGATCCCGGTCTACCTCGGGGTCTGGCTGCTGCTCACGCTGCTGCGCCGGCCCTCGGGCCCGGCCCTCAAGGCCTGGTTCGGCGGCTTCAAGGAGGGGTGGAGCAGCCCCTGCGGACCGAGGCGCCCGATGCGCTGGCGTACGGTGTGGCGGCTGACCCGGCTGGGCCGGCCCCCGGTGATCTGACAAGCTCGACCGTACGGCCCCGCCCCCCGCGGCCGGGCCGGCCGCCCGCGAAGACCAACGTGCACGACGTACTCGGAGACGAAAGCTTCCACCCGTGAGTGAGACAACGCATGACGCCGGAGTCGCGGTGACCGCGGCCCCGTCGCCCGACGAAGGGCTGACGGCGGCCGAGCTCGCCGGCAAGTACGGACTCGCCGTGAGCGGCGCCCGGCCCTCGCTCGCCGAGTACGTCCGCCAGCTCTGGGGGCGCCGCCACTTCATCCTCGCCTTCTCCCAGGCGAAGCTGACCGCCCAGTACAGCCAGGCCAAGCTGGGCCAGATCTGGCAGGTGGCGACCCCGCTGCTGAACGCGGCGGTCTACTACTTCATCTTCGGCGTCATCCTGCACGCGAGCCGGGGCATGTCCCAGGACGTGTACATCCCGTTCCTGGTCACGGGCGTGTTCGTGTTCACCTTCACGCAGAGCTCGGTCATGTCCGGCGTCCGCGCGATCTCCGGCAACCTGGGCCTGGTGCGCGCCCTGCACTTCCCGCGCGCCTCGCTGCCCGTCTCCTTCTCGCTGCAGCAGCTCCAGCAGCTGCTGTTCTCGATGGTCGTGATGTTCCTCGTGACGATCGGGTTCGGCAGCTACCCGGGCCTGTCCTGGCTGCTGATCGTCCCGGCGCTGGTGCTGCAGTTCCTGTTCAACACCGGTCTCGCGCTGATCGTCGCCCGCCTGGGCGCCAAGACCCCCGACCTCGCCCAGCTCATGCCGTTCGTGCTGCGCACCTGGATGTACGCCTCCGGCGTCATGTTCTCCATCAGCAAGATGATGGAGGGCCGCTCCGAGTGGGTGGTCCGGCTGCTCCAGGTCAACCCGGCCGCCGTCTACATGGACCTGATGCGCTTCGCGCTGATCGACGGGTACGACGCCTCGAACCTGCCGCCCCACGTCTGGGCCATCGCCCTGTTCTGGGCCGTGGTCGTCTTCGCCGGCGGTTTCGTGTACTTCTGGAAGGCGGAGGAGAGGTACGGCCGTGGCTGAGACCAACCCCCAGGACATCCCGGACCCGCGCCCGACCGTCATCGCGGACGAGCTGCACATCGTCTACCGGGTCAACGGCACCAGGACCGGCAAGGGCAGCGCCACCGCCGCGCTCAGCCGCATGCTCAGGCGCGGTTCCGACGACGCGGCGCGCGGCGTGCGCAAGGTGCACGCGGTGCGCGGAGTCTCCTTCGTCGCCCGCCGCGGCGAGGCCATCGGCCTGATCGGATCCAACGGCTCCGGCAAGTCCACGCTGCTGCGCGCCATCGCCGGGCTCCTCCCGGCCGAGAGCGGCAAGGTCTACACCGACGGCCAGCCCTCGCTGCTCGGCGTCAACGCGGCGCTGATGAACGACCTCACCGGTGAGCGCAACGTCATCCTCGGCGGGCTCGCGATGGGCATGTCCCGCGAGCAGGTCAAGGAGCGCTACCAGGAGATCGTCGACTTCTCCGGGATCAACGAGAAGGGCGACTTCATCACCCTTCCGATGCGGACGTACTCCTCCGGCATGGCGGCCCGGCTGCGCTTCTCCATCGCCGCCGCCAAGGACCACGACGTCCTCATGATCGACGAGGCGCTGGCCACCGGTGACCGCAACTTCCAGAAGCGCTCCGAGGCGCGCATTCGCGAGCTGCGCAAGGAGGCCGGCACGGTCTTCCTGGTCAGCCACAACAACAAGTCGATCCGCGACACCTGCAACCGCGTCCTGTGGCTGGAGCGCGGCGAGCTGCGCATGGACGGGCCCACCGAAGAGGTCCTCAAGGAGTACGAGAAGTTCACGGGCAAGTGACCCGCTTTCGGCCAGGGCCCCGCAGGATCTCTCCTGCGGGGCCCCGCGTCTGCAAAGGAAGCGTCAACTCGCGCTCCGCGCAGGAATCTTGACACCGATCGGTGTGTTGTTGTCATCCGGCGGACACCCCGCCGGTCCAAGCTGCGTTCTACAACGTAAGCTGTACCGGTCCCCGAAAGCGGCAAGTGGGGCCATAATGCGCGACACCCTCCGCCGGGCCGCTCCACGGAGGGCCAGGCGGCGTGTCCGAAATAGTGTGTATCGGATCGGCAGTGTAGAACGGGAGATGTGACGGCAATGGCTACGGAAACTCCCCAGCTCAACGCAGCATGTGCCGTCCACGTCCCGGGCAGCCCGTGGTGACGGCAGCCGGCCCGGCGCAGGACCTGGAGCGCGCCACCCTGGACAAGGCCGCGAGCGAGAACTTCCCCGTGGCCCCCTTCTTCCTGCCCCGGGCCTGGCGCGACGATCTCATGGCCGTGTACGGCTTCGCCCGCCTGGTGGACGACATCGGCGACGGCGACCTCGCCCCCGGTGGCGCCGACGCCCGCGCCCTCGGGGTGCCGCCCGCCGCGGCCGGGGACCGGCTCGCCCTCCTCGACGCCTTCGAGGCCGACCTGCGCCGGGTCTTCGACGGCACCCCGCGCCATCCGCTGCTGCGCCGCCTGCAGCCCACGGCCCGCCGCCGCTGCCTCACCCCGGAGCCGTTCCTGGGCCTGATCGCCGCCAACCGCCAGGACCAGCTCGTGCGGCGCTACGAGACCTACGACGACCTCCTCGCCTACTGCGAGCTGTCCGCGAACCCCGTCGGCCGCCTCGTCCTCGCCGTCACCGGCACCGCGACCCCGGAGCGGATCCGGCTGTCCGACGCGATCTGCACCGCGCTGCAGATCGTCGAGCACCTCCAGGACGTCGCCGAGGACCTCGGCCGGGACCGGATCTACCTGCCGGCCGAGGACATGAAACGTTTCCACGTCCAGGAAGCCGACCTCGCCGCGAAAACCGCGAGCGCTTCGGTGCGCGCCCTGGTTGCATACGAGGCACAACGCGCCCGCGATCTGCTGAATGAAGGCGCCCCCCTGGTGGGTAGCGTCCACGGCAGGTTGAGGCTGCTGCTCGCGGGGTTCGTGGCGGGGGGAAGGGCGGCGGTCCGGGCGGTCGCCGCCGCCGAACACGACGTACTTCCCGGCCCGCCCAGGCCCGGCAAGCTGCAGTTGCTGCGTGAGGCGGGCGCGACTCTGCGAGGAGAGGGGTGATCCGGACCGTGGAGTCTGTGCCGCACGTGTCCGCACCGGTACTCGCCGCCTACGGCTACTGCGAGGCCGTCACCGGGCACCAGGCCCGCAACTTCGCCTACGGCATCCGGCTGCTGCCGACGCCCAAGCGGCGTGCCATGTCCGCGCTCTACGCGTTCTCCCGGCGCGTCGACGACATCGGCGACGGCGGTCTGCCGGGCGAGGTGAAGGTCGCGCGGCTCGAGGACACCCGGGCCCTGCTCACCCGGATCCGCGCCGGAGAGATCGAGGAGGACCACACCGACCCGGTGGCGGTGGCGCTCGCCCATGCCGCGCGCGCCTTCCCGATCCCGCTGGGCGGCCTGGACGAGCTGATCGACGGCGTCCAGATGGACGTGCGCGGGGAGACCTACGAGACCTGGGACGACCTGAAGGCCTACTGCCGCTGCGTGGCCGGCGCCATCGGCCGCCTCTCGCTCGGCGTGTTCGGCACGGAGCCGGGCGCGCGCGGCTGCGAACGCGCCCCCGAGTACGCCGACACGCTGGGCCTCGCGCTCCAGCTCACCAACATCCTCCGGGACGTCCGCGAGGACGCCCAGGGCGGGCGCACCTATCTGCCCGCCGACGACCTGGCCAAGTTCGGCTGCTCGGCCGGCTTCGACGGGCCCACTCCACCGCAGGGCTCCGACTTCGCCGGCCTCGTGCACTTCGAAGTGCGACGGGCCCGCGCCCTGTTCGCCGAGGGCTACCGGCTGCTCCCCATGCTCGACCGGCGCAGCGGCGCCTGCGTGGCCGCCATGGCCGGCATCTACCGCCGGCTGCTGGACCGCATCGAGCGCGACCCCGAGGCCGTGCTGCGCGGCCGGGTCTCGCTGCCCGGACGCGAGAAGGCCTACGTCGCCGTGCGCGGCCTGTCCGGCCTCGACGCCCGGCACGTCTCCCGGCAGACCGTCAGGAGGCGCGCCTGATGGGCCCCGCGGAACCGTCCGGCTCCGGCCGCCCGGCGCGGCGGGCAACCCCGCGCCACGGCGTGGCGTCCCTGACTGCGACGGCCGAACGTGCACCGTTCATCCAGCACGCCCGGCACGCACGGAAGGACGCAGGATGAGCCACGGCTCCCGCGCCGCACAGGCGCACGCCGGTGCGCCGGCGCCGGGCGCCCCGGGGCGGCGCACCGCCGTCGTGGTCGGCGGCGGTCTCGCCGGCATCACCGCGGCGCTCGCGCTGGCCGACGCGGGCGTCGGCGTCACGCTCCTCGAAGGCAGACCCAGGCTGGGCGGCCTCGCCTTCTCCTTCCGGCGCGGCGACCTGACCGTCGACAACGGCCAGCACGTGTACCTGCGCTGCTGCACCGCCTACCGCTGGTTCCTCGACCGGATCGAGGGCACGGCGCTGGCACCGCTGCAGGACCGCCTGGACGTGCCCGTCGTCGACGTCGCCAGGCCCGAGGGCAGACGGCTCGGCCGGCTGCGGCGCGACCCGCTGCCCGTCCCCCTCCACCTGGGGCGCAGCCTGGCCACCTACCCGCACCTCTCGCTCGCCGAGCGCGCCGCCGTCGGGCGTGCCGCGCTCGCGCTCAAGGGGCTCGACCCCGCCGATCCGGCCCTGGACGACCAGGACTTCGGCGGCTGGCTGGCCGCGCACGGCCAGTCGGCGCGCGCCATCGAGGCCCTGTGGGACCTGGTCGGCGTCGCCACCCTCAACGCGGTCGCGGGCGACGCCTCACTGGGGCTCGCCGCGATGGTGTTCAAGACCGGTCTGCTGTCCGACCCGGGCGCCGCCGACATCGGCTGGGCGAGCGTCCCGCTGGGCGAACTGCACGACCGGCTGGCCCGCAAGGCGCTCGACTCCGCGGGCGTCCGTACCGAGGTCCGTACACGCGTCACCTCCGTCTCCCACAACGGGAACGGAGGCTGGAGCGTTCAGGTTCCCGGCGAGACGCTCCGGGCGGACGCGGTCGTCCTCGCCGTACCCCAGCGCGAGACGCACGGCCTGCTGCCGCCCGGCGCCCTCGACGCCCCCGGGCGGCTGCTCGAGATCGGCACCGCGCCCATCCTCAACGTGCACGTCGTCTACGACCGCCCGGTGCTCGCCCGGCCCTTCCTGGCCGCGCTCGGCACCCGCGTGCAGTGGGTCTTCGACCGCACCGACGCCTCCGGGCTGCGCGAGGGCCAGTACCTCGCGGTGTCCCAGTCGGCCGCGCAGGACGACATCGACGAACCGGTCTCCGTGCTGCGCGAGCGCTACCTGCCCGAGCTCGAACGGCTGATCCCCGGTACGCGCGGCGCCGTGGTGAAGGACTTCTTCGTGACCCGGGAGCGCACGGCGACGTTCGCCCCCACCCCCGGCGTCGGCCGGCTGCGGCCCGGCGCCCGCACCAAGGCCCCCGGCCTGTACCTGGCCGGAGCGTGGACCGCCACCGGGTGGCCCGCGACCATGGAGAGTGCGGTCCGCAGCGGCGTGAGCGCGGCCGACGCAGCGCTCGGCGCCCTGGGCCGGCCCCGCCCCGCCCGCCTCTTCGGGTTCGAGGAGGCGGCCTGATGACCCGGCGAAACGCGGCGGGGCCCCGCACCCCCGGTAGAGCAACAACAGGAGAGACTGTGCCCACTGTGCCCCCTGCCTCGACGGCCGATCCGAGGCCCGCGGTGGACGTGACCGCGCTGCTGGAGCGCGGCCGCACCCTGGCCACCCCGGTCCTGCGCGCGGCCGTCGACCGCCTGGCGCCGCCCATGGACACCGTCGCCGCCTACCACTTCGGCTGGATCGACGCCGCGGGCAACCCGGCCGACGGGGACGGCGGCAAGGCCGTCCGCCCGGCCCTCGCCGTGCTCTCCGCCGAGGTCACCGGCGCCGCCCCCGAGGTGGGCGTGCCCGGCGCGGTGGCCGTCGAACTCGTCCACAACTTCTCGCTGCTGCACGACGACCTGATGGACGGCGACGAGCAGCGCAGGCACCGCGACACCGTCTGGAAGGTGCACGGCCCCGCCCAGGCCATCCTGGTCGGCGACGCCCTGTTCGCGCTCGGCAACGAGGTCCTGCTGGAACTCGGCACCGTCGAGGCCGGCCGCGCCACCCGCCGGCTGACCACCGCCACCCGCGCCCTGATCGACGGTCAGGCCCAGGACATCTCCTACGAGCACCGCGACCGCGTCAGCGTCGAGGAGTGCCTGGAGATGGAGGGCAACAAGACCGGCGCGCTGCTCGCCTGCGCCTCCTCGATCGGCGCGGTGCTCGGCGGCGCGGACGACGCCACCGCCGACGCGCTGGAGCGCTACGGCTACCACCTCGGCCTCGCCTTCCAGGCCGTCGACGACCTCCTCGGCATCTGGGGCGACCCGGAGGCCACCGGCAAGCAGACCTGGAGCGACCTGCGCCAGCGCAAGAAGTCCCTGCCGGTGGTGGCCGCGCTCGCGGCGGGCGGCGACGCCTCCGGGCGGCTCGGCGAGATCCTCGCCGCCGACGCCAAGAGCAGCGACTTCGAGAACTTCTCCGAGGAGGAGTTCGCGGCCCGGGCCGCCCTCATCGAGGAGGCCGGCGGCCGCGAGTGGACGGCCGGGGAGGCGCGCAGGCAGCACGCGATCGCCGTCGAGGCCCTGGACGCCGTCGACATGCCCGACCGGGTGCGGGCCGCCTTCACGGCGCTCGCCGATTTCGTCGTCGTACGGAAGAGATGATCACTATCGGTCGAATAGCCCTCGCGTAGTCGCCGGCCGGTGTCGCGGATGACGGCACCGGCCGACGGCGGACCCACAGCAGCACGACTCGCACGACTGCACGAAGGGGAAGCCATGACAGCGACGACCGACGGAAGCACCGGAGCGACCCTGCCGCCCCGCGCTGCCGCGGCCAGCGAAACAGACGTCACCACCCCCGCGGCGGCCGGGGTACCAGAAGCCGCCCGAAGCGCCGCGCGGCGCGCCACCGACTTCCTGCTCGCGCGGCAGGACGCCCAGGGCTGGTGGAAGGGCGACCTCGAGACGAACGTCACGATGGACGCCGAGGACCTGCTGCTCCGCCAGTTTCTCGGCATCCTGGACGAGGAGACGACCCGGGCCGCCGCCCTGTTCGTCCGCGGCGAGCAGCGCCCGGACGGCACCTGGGCCACCTTCTACGGCGGCCCCGGCGAACTGTCCACCACCATCGAGGCGTACGTCGCGCTGCGCCTGGCCGGCGACGCCCCCGACGCCCCGCACATGGCGAAGGCCTCCGCCTGGGTCCGCGAGCAGGGCGGCATCGCAGCCTCCCGGGTCTTCACCCGCATCTGGCTCGCCCTGTTCGGCTGGTGGAAGTGGGAGGACCTGCCCGAACTCCCGCCGGAGCTGATCTACTTCCCGCGCTGGATGCCGCTCAACATCTACGACTTCGGATGCTGGGCCCGGCAGACCATCGTCCCGCTGACCATCGTCTCGGCCAAGCGCCCGGTCCGCCCGGCCCCCTTCCCGCTGGACGAGCTGCACACCGACCCCGCCGACCCCAACCCGGTCAGGCCCCTCGCTCCGGTGGCGAGCTGGGACGGCGCCTTCCAGCGCCTGGACAAGGCGCTGCACCGGCTTCGCAAGGTGGTCCCGCGCCGGCTGCGCAGGGCCGCGATGAACTCCGCCGCCCGCTGGATCATCGAACGGCAGGAGAACGACGGCTGCTGGGGCGGCATCCAGCCCCCGGCCGTGTACTCGGTCATCGCGCTGCGGCTGCTCGGCTACGACCTCCAGCACCCGGTGATGCGCGAGGGCCTCGCCTCGCTGGACCGCTTCGCCGTGTGGCGCGAGGACGGCGCCCGGATGATCGAGGCCTGCCAGTCCCCGGTGTGGGACACCTGCCTCGCCACCATCGCGCTCGTCGACGCGGGCCTGCCCGTCGACCACCCACAACTGGTCAGGGCGGCCGACTGGATGCTCGGCGAGGAGATCGTCCGGCCCGGCGACTGGGCCGTCAAGCGGCCCCAACTGCCGCCCGGCGGATGGGCGTTCGAGTTCCACAACGACAACTACCCGGACATCGACGACACCGCCGAGGTCGCCCTCGCGCTGCGCCGGGTCCGCCACCACGACCCCGAGCGGGTGGACCACGCCATCGGCCGGGCGGTGCGCTGGAACCTGGGGATGCAGTCGAGGAACGGCGCGTGGGGCGCCTTCGACGCCGACAACACCAGCCCGTTCCCCAACCGGCTGCCGTTCTGCGACTTCGGCGAGGTCATCGACCCGCCGTCCGCGGACGTCACCGCGCACGTGGTGGAGATGCTGGCCGCCGAGGGACTGGCCCACGACCCGCGCACCCGGCGCGGCATCGACTGGCTGCTCGCCGAACAGGAGGCGGACGGCTCCTGGTTCGGGCGCTGGGGCGTCAACTACCTCTACGGCACCGGCTCCGTGGTGCCCGCGCTCACCGCGGCCGGCCTGCCCGGCTCGCACCCCGCGATCCGGCGGGCGGTGGCCTGGCTGGAGCGGGTGCAGAACGACGACGGCGGCTGGGGCGAGGACCTGCGCTCCTACAAGCACGTCAAGGAGTGGAGCGGCCGCGGCGCCTCCACCGCCTCGCAGACCGCCTGGGCGCTGATGGCGCTGCTCGCGGCGGGGGAGCGGGACTCGCAGGCCGTGGAGCGCGGCGTCCAGTGGCTGGCCGCCACCCAGCGGGAGGACGGCTCCTGGGACGAGCCGTACTTCACCGGCACCGGCTTCCCCTGGGACTTCTCCATCAACTACCACCTGTACCGGCAGGTGTTCCCGCTCACCGCGCTCGGCCGCTACCTGCACGGCGACCCCTTCGAGCGGCCGCCGCTCGCCCGGGCCAGGAGGCCCCGCTCCGACGGCAGGAAGCCGCTGCCCGAGGCCACGGTGAGCTGAGGTGAGCACCCGGCCCGCCGCGTCCGCGCTGCTGATCGCCTGCGCGCTCGGCATCGAGCACCTCGCCCTGCGCACCGGGGACCGGGGCGGGGCGAGCGGGCCGGTCACCTTCGTCCGTACCGGCATGGGCGCCCGGGCGGCGGAACGGTCCGTCACCCGGCACCTGTCCGAACCGGCGCTCACCGCCGCGGCCGTCCTGGCCACCGGCTTCTGCGCCGGACTCGTCCCCGGCATGCACCCCGGCGACCTGGTCGTCGCCGAGGAGACCCGGGACCCGCGCGGGACCGTCCCGTGCGTGGGCACCGAACCGCTCGTCAGGGAACTCGCCCGGGTCCTGCCCGGGCGCACCGTCCACACCGGGCCGCTCATCGGCTCCGACCACGTCGTCCGGGGCCCGGAGCGGGCCGCGCTGGGCGCGACCGGCGCGATCGCGGTCGACATGGAGTCCGCGGCCACCCTGCTGAGCGCCGTGCGCGCCGGTGGGCGTCCGGTTGCGGCCGTACGGGTGGTGGTGGACGCTCCTGAACACGAACTCGTCCGGATCGGCACGGTACGCGGTGGTATATCGGCCTTCCGCGTGCTCCGCTCCGTTCTTCCCGCATTTTATGAATGGCACCGTTCTTTGTCGCTCCCCCGGAGGTGAGCCAGATGGCCATGCCGTTGCGTCAGTCCATCAAGGTCGCTACATACCTGGCCGAACAGAAGATCCGCAGGCGGGACAAGTTTCCGCTCATCGTCGAGCTGGAACCGCTCTTCGCCTGCAACCTCAAGTGCGAGGGCTGCGGCAAGATCCAGCACCCGGCCGGTGTGCTCAAGCAGCGCATGCCGGTCGCCCAGGCCGTGGGCGCGGTGCTCGAGTCCGGTGCGCCGATGGTGTCCATCGCCGGCGGCGAACCGCTGATGCACCCGCAGATCGACGAGATCGTGCGCCAGCTCGTGGCAAGGCGGAAGTACGTCTTCCTCTGCACCAACGCGATGCTGCTGCGCAAGAAGATGGACAAGTTCACGCCCTCGCCCTACTTCGCCTTCGCGGTCCACATCGACGGGCTGCGGGAGCGGCACGACGAGTCGGTCGCGAAGGAGGGCGTGTTCGACGAGGCGGTGGCGGCCATCAAGGAGGCCAAGCGGCGCGGCTTCCGGGTGACCACCAACTCCACCTTCTTCAACACCGACACCCCGCAGACGATCGTCGAGGTGCTCAACTTCCTCAACGACGACCTGGAGGTGGACGAGATGATGATCTCGCCCGCCTACGCCTACGAGAAGGCGCCCGACCAGGAGCACTTCCTGGGCGTGGACCAGACCCGCGAGCTGTTCCGGAAGGCGTTCGCCGGCGGCAACCGCCGCAAGTGGCGGCTCAACCACTCGCCGCTCTTCCTGGACTTCCTGGAGGGCAAGGTCGACTTCCCGTGCACGGCCTGGGCGATCCCGAACTACTCGCTCTTCGGCTGGCAGCGCCCCTGCTACCTGATGAGCGACGGCTACGTCCCGACGTACCGCGAGCTCATCGAGGAGACCGACTGGGACAAGTACGGCCGCGGCAAGGACCCGCGGTGCGCCAACTGCATGGCGCACTGCGGCTACGAGCCCACCGCCGTCCTCGCCACCATGGGCTCCCTGAAGGAGTCGCTGCGGGCCATGCGCGAGACCGTCTCCGGAAACCGTGAGTGACGCCGTGACCGCCGTCCCCCTGGGCGTCCCCGAGGTACCGGCCCGCCCGGTCGCGCCGCGGCGTCTGTCGCGGCGGATCCACGTCGGGCCGGTCGCGGTCGGGGGCGGAGCCCCGGTCTCGGTGCAGTCGATGACGACGACCCGCACGTCGGACATCGGCGCCACCCTGCAGCAGATCGCCGAGCTGACCGCGTCCGGCTGCCAGATCGTCCGTGTCGCCTGTCCCACGCAGGACGACGCGGACGCCCTCGCGACCATCGCCCGCAAGTCGCAGATCCCGGTCATCGCGGACATCCACTTCCAGCCCAAGTACGTCTTCGCCGCCATCGAGGCCGGCTGCGCCGCCGTCCGCGTCAACCCCGGCAACATCAAGCAGTTCGACGACAAGGTCAAGGAGATCGCGCGGGCCGCCAAGGACCACGGCACCCCGATCCGGATCGGCGTCAACGCGGGCTCCCTGGACCGGCGGCTGCTGCAGAAGTACGGCAAGGCGACCCCGGAGGCGCTGGTCGAGTCCGCGCTGTGGGAGGCGTCCCTCTTCGAGGAGCACGACTTCCGCGAGATCAAGATCTCGGTCAAGCACAACGACCCGGTCGTCATGATCGAGGCCTACCGCCAACTCGCCGAGGCCTGCGACTACCCGCTCCACCTCGGCGTGACCGAGGCCGGCCCCGCCTTCCAGGGCACCATCAAGTCGGCCGTCGCCTTCGGCGCCCTGCTCTCCCAGGGCATCGGCGACACCATCCGCGTCTCCCTCTCGGCCCCGCCCGCCGAGGAGGTCAAGGTCGGCATCCAGATCCTGGAGTCGCTGGGGCTGCGGCAGCGGCGGCTGGAGATCGTCTCCTGCCCGTCCTGCGGCCGTGCCCAGGTCGACGTGTACAAGCTGGCGGAGGAGGTCACCGCGGGACTGGACGGCATGGAGGTGCCGCTCAGGGTCGCGGTGATGGGGTGCGTGGTCAACGGTCCGGGCGAGGCCCGCGAGGCGGACCTGGGCGTCGCCTCCGGCAACGGCAAGGGCCAGATCTTCGTCAAGGGCGAGGTCATCAAGACCGTTCCCGAGTCGAAGATCGTGGAGACCCTCATCGAGGAGGCCATGAAGCTCGCCGAGGGGACGAGCGCCGCGGACGGGTTGAGTTGAGGCAAGGCACGGCACGGACCGAGAGGGGGCCCAGCGTGACGATCCTGGAGACCATCCGGCGACCACGCGACCTGAAAGCGCTGTCCGAGGCGGAACTCGGCAAACTGTCCGAGGAGATACGCGAGTTCCTGGTTCACGCGGTGGCCAGGACCGGTGGTCACCTCGGGCCCAACCTGGGGGTGGTGGAACTCTCCATCGCGCTCCACCGGGTCTTCGAGTCGCCGGTCGACCGCATCCTGTGGGACACCGGCCACCAGAGCTACGTGCACAAGCTGCTGACGGGACGTCAGGACTTCTCCAAGCTGCGCGGCAAGGGCGGCCTGTCCGGCTACCCCTCCCGCGAGGAGTCCGAGCACGACGTCATCGAGAACAGCCATGCCTCCACCGCGCTGGGCTGGGCCGACGGCCTCGCCAAGGCCAACCAGGTGCTGGGGGAGCGGGGCCACGTGGTCGCCGTCATCGGCGACGGCGCGCTGACCGGCGGCATGGCCTGGGAGGCGCTGAACAACATCGCGGCCGCCAGGGACCGGCCACTGATCGTCGTCGTCAACGACAACGAGCGCTCCTACGCCCCGACCATCGGGGGCCTCGCCAACCACCTGGCCACCCTGCGCACCACCGACGGGTACGAGAAGGCCCTCGCGTGGGGCAAGGAGGTGCTGCTGCGCACCCCGGTGGTGGGCAACACGATCTACGAGTCCCTGCACGGCGCGAAGAAGGGCTTCAAGGACGCCTTCGCCCCGCAGGGCATGTTCGAGGACCTGGGTCTGAAGTACGTCGGCCCGATCGACGGGCACGACATAGGTGCCGTCGAGTCGGCGCTGCGCCGTGCCAAACGCTTCCACGGACCGGTCGTGGTCCACTGCCTCACGGAGAAGGGCCGCGGCTACGAACCCGCCCTCGCCCACGAGGAGGACCGCTTCCACACCGTCGGCGTGATGGACCCGCTCACCTGCGCGCCGCTCTCCCCGGCCGGCGGGCCGTCCTGGACCTCGGTGTTCGGCGACGAGATCGTGCGCATCGGCGAGGAACGCGAGGACGTCGTCGCGATCACGGCGGCCATGCTGCACCCGGTGGGCCTCGGTCCCTTCGCCGAGCGGTTCCCCGACCGGGTGTGGGACGTCGGCATCGCCGAGCAGCACGCGGCGGTCTCGGCGGCCGGGCTCGCGACCGGCGGACTCCACCCCGTCGTCGCCGTCTACGCCACCTTCCTCAACCGCGCCTTCGACCAGCTGCTGATGGACGTGGCCCTGCACCGCTGCGGGGTCACCTTCGTGCTGGACCGGGCCGGCGTCACCGGAGTGGACGGGGCTTCCCACAACGGCATGTGGGACATGTCCGTCCTCCAGGTCGTGCCCGGGCTGCGGATCGCCGCCCCGCGCGACGCCGGGCAGCTGCGCGCCCAACTGCGCGAGGCCGTCGCCGTGGACGACGCGCCCACCCTGGTCCGCTTCCCCAAGGAGTCGGCCGGCCCGGACGTACCGGCCGTCGGCCAGGTGGGCGGCATGGACGTCCTGCACCGCGACGAGCACCCCGAGGTGCTGCTGGTGGCGGTCGGCGTGATGGCGCCCGTGTGCCTCCAGGCGGCCGAACTGCTCGCCGCCCGGGGCGTGGGCTGCACGGTGGTGGACCCCCGCTGGGTCAAACCCGTCGACCCCGCCCTGCCGGGCCTCGCCGCCGGACACCGCCTGGTCGCCGTCGTGGAGGACAACAGCCGTGCGGCCGGAGTCGGTTCGGCCGTGGCCCTCGCTCTCGGCGACGCGGACGTGGACGTGCCGGTACGGCGGTTCGGCATCCCGGAGCAGTTCCTCGCGCACGCCAAACGCGGCGAGGTGCTGGCCGACATCGGCCTCACGCCCGTGGAGATCGCCGGGCGCGTCAGCGCGAGCCTGGGCGCTGCCGCGAACGTCCCCGCCAGGCGGACGACTGGACTTCCGCAACAGGGCCCGGCCGTCGCGTCCGTCGACGGCGCAGCCAAGGAGAGTGAATGAGCACGGAGTTCGACCTCGGCGCCCTCCTCGCCGAGCGCGGAGCCGAACGCTACGAGCTGCACACCAAGCACCTCAACCCGCAGCTCCCGCGCATGCTGCACACCATCGGCTTCGACCGCGTCTACGAACGGGCCGAGGGCGCCCACTTCTTCGACGCGGACGGCACCGACTACCTGGACATGCTCGCCGGGTTCGGCGTGATGGGCCTCGGCCGCCACCACCCGGTCGTCCGCAAGGCACTGCACGAGGTCCTGGACCTGGGCCTCGCCGACCTCACCCGTTTCGACTGCCAGCCGCTGCCGGGCCTGCTCGCCGAGCGGCTGCTGGCCCACAGCCCGCACCTGGACCGGGTGTTCTTCGGCAACAGCGGAACGGAGGCGGTGGAGACCGCCCTGAAGTTCGCCCGGTACGCCACCGGCAGGCCCAGGGTCCTGTACTGCGACCACGCCTTCCACGGCCTGACCACCGGCTCCCTGTCGGTCAACGGCGAGGACGGCTTCCGCGACGGCTTCGCCCCGCTGCTGCCCGACACCGCCGTACCCCTCGGCGACCTCGACGCCCTCGCCCGGGAGCTGAAAAAGGGCGACGTGGCCGCCCTGATCGTCGAGCCCATCCAGGGCAAGGGCGTGCACGAGGCGCCGCCCGGCTATCTGCGCGCGGCCCAGGAACTGCTGCACCGGCACAAGGCGCTGCTGATCGTCGACGAGGTGCAGACCGGCCTCGGCCGCACCGGCGACTTCTACGCCTACCAGCACGAGGAGGGCGTGGAGCCCGACCTGGTGTGCGTGGCCAAGGCGCTGTCCGGCGGCTACGTGCCGGTCGGCGCCACCCTGGGCAAGGAGTGGATCTTCAAGAAGGTCTACTCGTCCATGGACCGCGTCCTGGTCCACTCGGCCAGCTTCGGCGCCAATGCCCAGGCCATGGCCGCCGGGCTCGCCGTGCTCTCGGTGATGGAGAACGAGCAGATCGTCGCCGGGGTGCGCACGACCGGTGAGCTGCTGAGGTCACGGCTCACCGCGCTGATCGACCGCTACGAGCTGCTCGCGGACGTGCGCGGCCGGGGCCTGATGATCGGCATCGAGTTCGGGCGGCCCTCCTCGCTGAAGCTGCGCGGCCGCTGGACCATGCTGCAGGCCGCCCGCAAGGGCCTGTTCGCGCAGATGGTGGTCGTCCCGCTGCTGCAGCGCCACCACATCCTCACGCAGGTCTCCGGCGACCACCTCGAGGTGATCAAGCTCATCCCGCCGCTGATCATCGACGAGGGCGACGTGGACCGGTTCGTCACCGCCTTCACCGCCGTCATGGACGACGCGCACAGCGGCGGCGGCCTCATGTGGGACTTCGGGAAGACGCTGATCAGGCAGGCGGTGGGCAACCGATAGAGACGCACGCCGAACGGATTTGCCTCTGAGGCAAGAAATTTGCCGCAGAGGCAAATCTGCGGCTCAATGGAGGCATGAACGCCTCAGAAGTCCCGCCGCCGGCGGGCGCGGGCGGCGACCTGCCCGCCGTGGCGCCGCAGCTGCGCGAGCTGCGGCGGCGCGCCGGCCTCACCCTGGAGGCGGCGGCCCGCTCCGCCGGGCTCTCGCCCGCCCACCTCTCCCGGCTGGAGACCGGCGGGCGCCAGCCCTCGCTGCCGATGCTGCTCGCGCTCGCCCGTACCTACGGTACGACCGTCTCCGAACTGCTGGGCGAGCGGGTCGCCGACCGGGACGCCATCGTGCGCGCCGCCGACATGGAGCCCACCCGGGCCGGCGGCTGGACCTACTACCAGGCCGGCGCTTCCGGACGGGGCATGCAGGCGCTGCGCGTCCGGGTGCCCCACGGCGCCCAGGACGACATCGTGCGCGTCCATCCCGGCGAGGAGTGGCTGCACGTCCTCAAGGGGCGTCTCAGACTGCGCCTCGGCGACACCGCGCATCTGCTGGCCCCCGGCGACAGCGCGCACTTCGACTCCCTCACCCCGCACCGTCTGGCCGCCGAGGACCAGGACGGCGTGGAGCTGCTGTTCGTCCACACCCTGCTGCAGAGCCCCACGGCCGCGCTGTGCCTGGGCCCCTCGACTGGAGAACTGCCATGAGCGACTTCGAGGAGAAGTTCCCCCGATCCCTGTGGATCCGGCTGATCATCTACATCGCCGTGGGCCACCTGTTCGCCGCGTTCCTCTACCTGCTGTTCGCGGTGGGCGCCAAGAGCTGACGGAGGTCAGTCGAGCAGGCGCTCCCGCAGCCGCTCACGCGTCCTCTCGGTGAGCCCCAGGCCCTGCTCGAAGTAGGCCTCGACCCCGCCCCACGTCGCGTCGATGCTCGCGAACGCCGCCTGCAGGTACTCCTCCCGAGCGTCGAACAGCGGGCTGAGCAGCTCCATCACCTCAGGGGTGTAGGCGGTGTCGGGGCTGCCGTTGCGGCGCACCTTGTAGCGGCGGTGCTTGGCGTTGGACTCCAGGTAGTCGGCCACGATCGCGTCCCGCTCCACGCCCACCGCGAGCAGGGTGACCGCTACCGAGATGCCCGCCCGGTCCTTGCCGGCGGCGCAGTGCATCAGCGCGGGGACGCTGTCCTCGGCCAGCGAGTGCAGCACCCGGGAGTGCTCGGCGGTGCGCTCGGTGACGATCGTCCGGTACGAGGCGACCATCCGGGCGGCGGCCTTGCCGTCCGCGAGGATGTCGCGCAACTGGTCGAGGTCGCCGTCGCGGACCATCTTCCAGAACTCGGCGCCGTCCGCCGGGTCGCTCAGCGGCAGGTTGACGTTCCGCACGCCCGGCAGGTCGACGTCCGGGCCCTCCAGCCTGTGGTCGGCCGCGTTGCGGAAGTCGAACACCGTGCGCAGGCCCAGGGAGCCGAGGTAGGCGGCGTCCTCCTCCGTCGCGTGCGCGAGGTGGCCGCTGCGGAACAGCACCCCCCGGCGCACCCGCCGGCCGTCCACGGTCGGCATTCCGCCCACGTCGCGGAAGTTGCGCACGCCGGCCAGCTCGGGCTCGGTCGACGGGACCTGCTGCGTCACGGGGGCTCCTCCCGGTCGGACCCCGCCGGCTCGGTTCGCCGGCGGGCGCTGCGACGACGATACGACACCGTCACCTCGGGCAACGAGTTGTCCACAGGCGTTGCCAGCCGAGCGCACGGGCCCCGATGATGTGCGCACCTGAGCGGATCTGTTGGCACCTGTGAGGTCTCGATGGTGGACATCGCCGAGAACGGTCGCACCTGGCTCCTGACCGGGCCCACCAGCGGCTACGCGCTGCACCTGACGGAGGCGGACGAACTGCTCCACCTCCACTGGGGCCCGCGCATCGCGCTCGCCGACGCCGAGGCCCTGGCCCGGAGCCCGCTGCCCGGCTACCGGCCCTTCGAGTCCCCGCTCGACGGCCGCGAGGAGTACCCCGTCGAGGGCGGCCCCCGCTTCGTCCGTCCCGCCCTGTCCGTGCGCACCGGCGAGCGGCGCGGCACCGAGTGGCACTTCGTGTCCTACGAGGTGGCGGACGGCCCGGAAGGCGGCGCCGAGGGCGCGGAGCTGCGGCTGCGCTTCGACGACGACGGACTGGCGATCACCCTGCACCACCGGATGCGCGGCGACGTCGTGGAGCGCTGGGTCACCCTGGACAACCGCGGGCACGCGCGCGTGGAACTGCTGCGCGCCGACGCCGCCACCTGGACCCTGCCCGACCGCGACGGCTGGCGGCTGTCCCAGCTCCACGGCCGCTGGGCCGCCGAGTCCCTGCTCACCCGCGCGCCGCTCACCCACGGCGAGAAGGTCATCGGCAGCCGCCGCGGCCACACCGGCCACCAGCACCTGCCCTGGGTCGCCCTCGACACCGACGCCACCGAGGAGCGCGGCGAGGTCTACGGCTGCGCGCTCGGCTGGTCGGGCTCCTGGCGGATCGCGGTCGCGCAACTCCCGGACGCGCGCGTGCAGATCACCGGCGGCGCCGGCCACGACGACTCGGGCCTGCTGCTCCTGGAGCCGGGGGAGTCGTACACCACCCCCGTCTTCGCGGGCCTGTGGAGCGACGGCGGCTTCGGCGGGGCCAGCCGGACCTGGCACGCCTACCAGCGCGCGCACGTGATCCCGGACGCCGGGCGGGACCGGCCGGTGCTGTTCAACTCCTGGGAGGCGACGTTCTTCGACATCTCCGAGGAGCAGCAGGCGGCGCTCGCCCGGCGGGCGGCCGGCATCGGCGTCGAGCTGTTCGTCGTCGACGACGGCTGGTTCGGCGCCCGCACCAGCGACCGGGCGGGCCTCGGTGACTGGGCCCCGAACCCGGACCGCTTCCCGCACGGCCTCAAGCCCCTGGCCGACCAGGTGCACGGCCTCGGCATGAGGTTCGGCGTCTGGGTCGAGCCGGAGATGGTCAACCCGGACAGCGACCTGTACCGCGCCCACCCCGACTGGGTCCAGTACCAGCCGGGCCGCAGGCGGACCGAACTGCGCAACCAGCTCGTCCTCAACCTCGCCCGCGAGGACGTCCAGGAGTACCTGTGGGAGCGGCTGGACGGCCTGCTGTCCGGCGCCCCGATCGACTACGTGAAGTGGGACTTCAACCGCTGCTTCACCGACGCCGGGTGGCCGGGGGAGCCGTACCCGCAGCGCCTTTGGGTCGACCACGTCCGCGCGCTGTACGCCCTGCTGGACCGGTTGCGCGCCGCCCACCCCGGGGTCGCCTTCGAGTCCTGCTCGGGCGGCGGCGGGCGGATCGACCTCGGGGTGCTGAGCCGCACGGACCAGGTGTGGACCTCCGACAACACCGACCCGCTCGACCGGCTCGCCATCCAGCACGGTTTCAGCCAGATCCATCCCGCGCGCGTGATGGCGGCCTGGGTCACCGACAGTCCCAACACCCAGCTCAACGGCAGGTCGAGTTCATTGCGCTTCCGGTTCGTCAGCGCCATGGCGGGCGTGCTCGGGGTCGGGGGCGACCTCACCGAGTGGACCGACGGTGAGCTGGCCGAGGCCCGTGAGTGGGTGGCCCTCTACAAAGAGATCCGGCCGCTCGTCCAGCGCGGCGACCTGTACCGGCTGCGGCCCCCGGCGGGAGGCCTGAGCGCCGTCCAGTACCTGCTGGGGGACGAGACGGTGGTCCTGGCCTGCCTCCAGGCGCAGAGCTACGGCGAGCCGGTACCGCGCGTGCGGCTGCGCGGACTAGACCCGGCGGCGTCGTACGAATGCCGTGAAACGGGCGAAGTGCACCGAGGTGCCGTGCTGCTGCACCACGGGGTGCGGACCGGCCTGCGCGGCGACCTGGACGCGACGGTCATCCGCCTGCGCCGCATATGATCCTTCTGACCAGGTTCGATTCTTCACTCCAACTTGTCCTGAGATGAGGGGACCTGGTGGGGGAGCGTGTGAGCAGCGTCATAGGCGTGACCGTCCGCTGTTCATCATGTCCACCTGATCCCCATGAGCGGCCGGGGACTTGAGGAAGCCGCGCGGCCCGGAATGCACACACGGTGACCGCGAATCCCCCTTTTCGATCTTCTGGTGCCCGAAAGCCGGGAATCGGCCGCTTGTCTCCCTGTCACCAGCTCGCTTACGTTCACCACCGATCCGGACGGAACGCCGAATCCTGCCGCCGCCCGGAACCCCACACATGACCCGTGATCGGCAGGAGCGGGGGACCCACCAGGCACGACCGCCTGTCCCGGTCTCCGCGACAGGCTCGGGGTGCAGCCGCGCATCGCGCGGCAGGGCAACTCCAGCCCGAACCCGACAGCTCACCCCGCAGGCGCCGGAGAGGAATGCGCCATGCCCGCGAAGGGTAAGCACCGCCGTCCCAGGACCCGGCGTTTCACCCGGTCCATCGCCGTCGCCGGAACCGGCGGCGCCGCCCTGGCCCTGCCCCTGCTGGGGGCCGCCGGAGCGCACGCCGCCACCGCCCAGCCCGTCACCGGGGCGGCCGTGCGGCCGGTGAAGACCGTGCAGAGCACGGCGGCCGTCCAACGGGACGCCGGTGCCCGCACCTACACGGTGAAGTCCGGCGACTGCCTCGCGCGGATCGCCGACGAGCAGCGTGTGAGCGGCGGCTGGCAGCGGCTCTACGCGGACAACCGGCAGGCCGTCGGCGAGGATCCGGCGCTGATCCACCCGGGTCTGAAGCTGTCGCTCGGCAAGAAGGCCGCAGCCCCGGCCCGCACCGGGACCTCCGCCTCCTCCGACACCGCCTCCTCCGACACCGCCACCTCGAACGCCGCATCCTCGGACACCGCGCGGTCCGCGCGGCCGTCGGACGCCCGGGCGGTGGCCCCGGCGAAGGCCGCCCCGGCCACCCAGGCGTCCCCCGCGGCCCGGACGGCCGAGGCCGTGCCGGCCGCCGCCCCGGCCGGCGGCTACACCCTGCCGGTCACGGTCCCCACCGTCGGCACCGGCTACCACGTGGCGGGCAGCATGTGGTCCAGCGGCTACCACACCGGCGTCGACTTCGTCGTCCCCACCGGCACCTCCCTCAAGGCCGTCGGGGCCGGCACCGTCGTCTCCGCCGGCTGGGGCGGCGCGTACGGCAACCAGGTCGTCGTCAAGCTGAACGACGGCTACTACGCCCAGTACGCCCACCTCTCCCGGCTCTCGGTGTCGGCCGGTCAGACGGTGACCGCCGGTCAGCAGGTCGGCCTGTCCGGCGCGACCGGCAACGTGACCGGACCGCACCTGCACTTCGAGATCCGCACCACGCCGGACTACGGCTCGGACGTGGACCCGGTCGCCTACCTGCGCTCGCACGGCGTCGCCCTCTAGTCGCTCCCGTCAGGGGCGCGCGACGCACCACCACCCGCCCGACACGCCTCCGAAGGCCGGACCCCCGATCCCCGGGTCCGGCCTCCGGTGTGCCCGGACGGTCCGCGTAGCGGCTCTATTCCTGGGTTGGCAAATTCTTTACGGGTGTCTCATCTCACCGTTAGTCAACCCCTGCCTACGGTCGCGTAGGTCACATCCGAAGGTGAATCATGGTCCGACGTGGCAGACGATTCGAAGAGTGACAACACATCAGTGATCGGGTCGTACGTGGCGGTGGGGGACAGCTTCACCGAGGGCGTCGGCGACCCCGGGCCCGACGGGGCGTTCGTGGGCTGGGCCGACCGGTTCGCGGTCCTGCTCGCCGACCGGCGCCCCGAGGGCGACTTCAACTACACCAACCTAGCGGTCCGCGGGAAGCTCCTCGACCAGATCATCGAGCACCAGCTCCCGCAGGCGGTCGAACTGGCTCCGGACCTGGTCTCCTTCTGCGCGGGCGGCAACGACATCATCCGGCCCGGCACCGACCCCGACGAGGTGGCCGAGCGCTTCGAGCGGGCCGTCGCCCGCCTCGCGGCGGCCGCGGGCACGGTGATGGTGACGACCGGCTTCGACACCCGGGGCGTGCCGGTGCTCAAGCACCTGCGCGGCAAGATCGCCACCTACAACGGGCACGTCCGCGCCATCGCCGACCGGTACGGCTGCCCGGTGCTGGACCTGTGGTCCCTGAAGTCCGTCCAGGACCGCAGGGCCTGGGACAACGACCGGCTCCACCTCTCGCCCGAGGGGCACACGCGCGTGGCGCTGCGGGCCGGGCAGGTCCTCGGCCTGGAGATCCCGGCCGACCCGGAGCAGGCCTGGCCCCCGCTCCCGCCCCGGGGCACCCTGGAGATCCGCCGGGACGACGTCCACTGGGCCCGCGAGTACCTCGTCCCGTGGATCGGACGCCGGCTGCGCGGCCAGTCCTCCGGGGACCACATCACGGCGAAGGGCGCCCTGTCGCCGGACGACATCAAGACGCGCATCGCCGCGGTCGCCTGACCCCGGTCCACGGCGCGCCCGCACCCGTGCCGGCCCCGTGCCGGCACGGGGCACGCCCGCGCCTCGGGCGGGACCCGGCCCGCGACCCCGTTCCCCGGCGTCAGGCCGGCGCGATGCTTCCGGGCGGTGGCCCGGAAGGGCGCCCGGCCCGGGGTTCCGCGCGGGCCGGCCGGCTCAGCGTCCGCGGGTGGTCAGTTCGCCCGGCCGCAGGCCCAGCTCACGGGCCAGGGCGTCGTCCACCCACTCCTGGGCGCGGGTGCGCGCCACCGCGCCCGGGTAGGACGTGAGCTGTACGGCCAGGCCGTCGAGCAGGGCGGTCAGCCGCAGTGCGGTGCTCGCGGGGTCGGGGCAGGTGAACTCGCCCGCCGCCACGCCCTCGGCGACGACTTCGGCGATCGCCGCCTTCCAGCGCTGGTCGAGGTCCCGGGTGACCGCCCGCAGGGCCGGCTCGCGCAGCGACACCGCCCAGCCCTCGATCCACAGCCGCCAGCCCTTGGCCTGGCCCGTGGGCGCGTACCAGCGCACGGCGGCGCGCAGCCGGCGCAACGCGGAGGTCCGCCGGCCCAGCAGCGCCCGCAGCCGCGTCAGGTCCTCCTCGGCCGCGTAGGCGAAGGCGGCGGCGACCAGCTTCTCCTTCGTCGAGAAGTGATAGAGCACCAGCGCGTTGCTCACCCCGAGCGCCGCGGCCACGTCGGCGATCCTGACCGCCGCCACGCCCCGCGCCTCGATCTGCCCGATGGCCGCCCGCAGCATCTCCTCCCGCCGCTCGGCCACGCTCAACCGCACTCTCGCCACGCGGTCACCTTAGACCGTCCGGGGGACACCGCCCCAGACCCGCCGGTCCCCGCCCGGCGGGCGTCAGCGGTCCAGGCCGAAGCGGTCCGCGATCACCGGCAGGCGGCCCGCCGCCAGGGCGTGGGCGGCGGCGCGCGGAGTCGTCCCGTCGGCCCGCGCGCGGTCCAGCACCAGCCCGGTCAGCGCGCGCATCGAGCGGCGGACGTGGGCGAACGCCTCTTCGGCGTCCGGGCCTATGTCGCCGAACAGCGTCCACCACCACCAGGCGTTGGTTGCGGAGTTGACCACCACGTCCGGCAGCACCGTCACCCCGCGCTCGGCCAGCAGCCGCTCCGCCTCCGGCAGTACGGGCATGTTGGCGGCCTCGGCGATCCAGCGGGCGGTGACCCGCTCCTGCCCGGCGGCGTCGACCGCGTACGACACCGCCGCCGGCACCAGCACCTCGGCGTCCGCCGAGAGCCAGGCGCCGGCGGGCAGTTCGCGGTCGCCCGGGCGCAGCACCGAGCGGTCGAGCGTGCCGTACGCGTCCCGCGCCGCCAGCAGCGCCTCCACGTCGAGGCCGTCCGGATTGGCGACGGTGCCCTTGACGTCGGCCACCGCCACCACCGTCAGACCCGCGCGCGCGAGGAAACGCGCCGTGGCCCCGCCCATCGTGCCCAGCCCCTGCACGGCCACCCGGGTGCCCCGGTACGGCACCGAGGCCCGGTCCAGGGCCGTCAGCACCGATTCGGCCACCCCGCAACCGCCCACCAGCTCGTCCAGGCCGATGCCGTCGACCCGCACCGCGAAGGCGTCCGCGAGCCGGGCCCGGGCCGCCGGCTCGTCGTCCAGCAGCGGGAACACCGCCTGGACGGTGGAGACCAGGCCCGCCTCGGCGGCGGCCCGGTCCACCAGGTCCTGGCTGAGGCCCAGGTCCTCGCCGGTGGTCCAGCAGCTCTCGACGTAGGGCCGCACGGCGCGCAGGTAGCGCACGAGCAGCCCGTAGGCCGCCGGGTCCCGCGGATCGCAGTCGATGCCGCCCTTGGCGCCGCCGAGGGGGACGTAGCGGGCCCGGGGGTCGTAGTGCAGCGCCTCCTTCATCGTCATGCCGCGCGCGAGTCCGGTGACCTCCTCCAGCGTGCAGCCGGGGCGCATGCGCAGCCCGCCGCTGGCCACCCCCCGGACCAGTCGGTCGACGACCAGGAAGCCCTGGCGTCCGGTGACGTGGTCGGTCCACACGAGCGACAGGTGAGGTGCGGCGGTCATGGGGGCTCCCGGGTGACGGTTACTGAACGGCGAGTCAGTATTCGCAGCCGCCGCTCCCCTGTCAAAGCGCCGTGCGGACCGGGACGGCCGCGGTGCGTCGGGCCGGGCGGGGGCGGGGCCGCGCTGTCGGTGGGGCCGTCCATAATGGAGGACCTCAGCGACTCCACTGGAGGTAACCGTGACCGGTCGGCGTTCCAAGAGGTCCGGGCTCGGCGCACTGCGGCCCGAGGCCTTCGGCGCGCAGCCGAGCGGTGAGCGCCTCGCCCGGATCCGCCGTTCCCCGCATTTCAGGAACGGCGTCTTCCAGAACCCGGGCGGCACCGCCCGCACCCGGCCCTCCGGCTCGCCGCTCGACCTCGCCAAGGTCTTCCTCGACAAGGACACCCGGCCCCTGCGCTCCCCGGCCGGCACCGTCCCGGTGCACGCCACCACCCTCGCCGACCTGGCCAAGCCGCCCACGACCGGGCTGCGGGTGACCTGGCTCGGCCACTCCAGCGTGCTCGTGGAGATGGACGGTCACCGCGTCCTGTTCGACCCGGTCTGGGGCGAGCGCTGCTCGCCGTTCCCCTTCGCCGGGCCCAGGCGGCTGCACCCGGTGCCGCTGCCGCTGGCCGCGCTGGGCCCGGTCGACGTGGTGGTCGTCTCGCACGACCACTACGACCATCTGGACATGCCCACGATCAAGGCGCTGGCCGGCACGGACACCCTGTTCGCCGTGCCGCTGGGCGTCGGCGCGCACCTGGAGCGCTGGGGCGTCGCGGCCGAGCGGCTGCGCGAACTCGACTGGCACGAGTCGACCGAGATCGGCGGTCTCACCCTGACCGCCACCCCGGCCCGCCACTTCTGCGGCCGCGGCCTGCGCAACACCCAGCACACCCTGTGGGCGTCCTGGGCCGTCGCCGGCGAGGAGCACCGGGTCTACCACAGCGGTGACACCGGCTACTTCGAGGGCTTCCGGGAGATCGGCGCCGCCCACGGCCCGTTCGACGTCACGATGATCCAGATCGGCGCGTACAGCGAGTTCTGGCCCGACATCCACATGACCCCCGAGGAAGGCGTGCGCGCCCATCTCGACCTGCAGGGCGGCGCTCCGCACGGCGTGCTGCTCCCGATCCACTGGGGCACCTTCAACCTCGCCCCGCACCCGTGGGCCGAACCCGGCGACTGGACCAAGGAGGCCGCCGAGGAGGCCGGCCAGGCGGTGGCCCTGCCCCGGCCGGGCGAGCCCTTCGAAGCCGCCGGGAAGCTCCCCGCCGAGGCCTGGTGGCGATTCGCCTCCGCACCCGTCGCCCACCTCCGGCGCCGGCCCCAGGAGCCGCGGGCCGCGGCGGAGCTGGACCGGGCCGAGGTCGACCTGGCCGGCGAGCGGTGAGGCAGGACCGCCTGCCACGCCGAAGAAAAGGATGTGCAAGGATTCCGTAAAAGGGTGCCGCGGACTACGATCTCGGCCTGTGATGCGCATTCTCATGCAGGCGGGCAACGACCCCTTCAGTGTGCCCTCGGTCGAAAGCACCTTGGTGCGCAACAGCATTCGGGGCAACGTCGGCAATCTGATGTACACGAATGCCGCCTACCGGCACATGTCCGTGCCGGACGCGGAGATACGGGTCGACACGACGCACTTCGCCGAACTGACGGTCGCGGACGCGGACCGGATCAACGACGAATGCGACGTCTTCGTACTACCGATGGCCAATGCCTTCAAATCGAAGTTCATTCCGCACATGCACATCCTCGCGGACCTCATCGGCAAGCTGAAGGTGCCGGTGGTCGTGTTCGGAGTCGGCGCACAGGCGAAGCTCGATTACGACACCGCATTCCTGAAACCCGTCGACGAGGCCGTCAAGCGGTTCGTCGGGGCGGTGCTCGACCGTTCGGCGTCCATCGGCGTGCGGGGCGAGTTCACCCAGCGCTACCTCGGCGAACTCGGCTTCCGTGACGTCGACGTCATCGGATGCCCCTCGGTCTACTTCCGCGGCCCCGGCTTCCGGATGGAGCACCCGGGCGGGCAGGCGCTGCCCGAGGGGGCCCGGATCGCCCTGTCCACCGCGCTGCGGCTGGCCAACGCCGAACTCGCCTCCGCCATCAACGACTCCATCCTCAAGCAGCACCCCGGGCTCACCTACTTCGCCCAGGAGGGGCGCGACCTCCAGACGCTCTACTGGGGTGACACCGCCGTCGCCGCCCGGCAGCCCACGCCGATGCCCGACCTCAGCTCGCACCCGCTGATACGCTCCGCCGACGTGTGCGTCCCGCTGGAGCCGCACAGCTGGATGGACGCCCTGGCCCGGTACGACTTCGCCCTCGGAACGCGCATCCACGGCAATATCGCCGCCCTGGTGGCCGGCACCCCGGCGTTCGTCCTCGCCCACGACTCGCGGACGCTCGAACTGTCCCGCTACCACCACATCCCGCACCGGGTCATCACCGACCTGGACGCCGACGCCGACGTCGCCCGCCTCTATGCCGAGGCCGATTACACGGCTTTCAACGCCGACTATGCCGAGGGATTCCAGCGGCTGCTCGACTTCATGACAAGAAACGGCCTGCGGAACACCTACGAGCACGGGGACGGCGGAGCCGAATACGACCGCCGGGTGCGGGCCGCGGAATTCCCGAGTCCGTTCCGCCGCTCCGAGGCCGAGAGCGTGGACGACCTGCTGTTCCGCATCACCATGCTCCGGGAGCAGAACAAGGCGATAGCGCGCCAGGCCGCCAGGGCCGAGAAGAAGGCCGCCGCCCAGGCCGGCCACATCAGGAAACTCGAAGCCGCGCTCGCCGCGCAGCGAGAGTCCAGCGAGAAGCGGCTGCGGGCCCTGGAGGCCCAGGCGAAGAGGCGGCTGCCCACCAAGGCGCGGCGTCTCGTCAAGCGGCTCAGGCCGAAGTGACGGGGCCCGCCGCGAGTGACGGAAGGTGACTGATCCTCGGTTCCGCCGCCGCGGCCGCCGCCCGCGGCGTCCGGTCGGCCGGACACCGCGATCCGCTCGGCGGCCTTTCCGGGGGCCGGTACGCACACCAGTGCGTACCGGCCCCCGCTGCTTGGTTCTGACCAGTTCTGACCAGGTCGGATCAACTCCTTACGGCTCTGCCCCGTCGGCCCCGCGCGGTCGTCGGTCTGTCGTACGACGCCTCATACCAGAGCGGGACGCTGCCCGGAGGACTTTGTCGACTGGCCATCGCGCCTGATGCACAGGCGACTACTGTGAGTGTCCGTCGCCCGACGCAGGCCTGGGCGAACCAGGCCGACGGACCAGTACGAGGACGCAGATGTCTCATCTCCGTGCACCGGCCGCCCGTGCCGACCGCCGTGAGGGCGGCCGCCACGGAAGGCCGGTCGCCCGACCCGCTCCCGCACTGCCCGAGACGCACATACGGCCCCAGCTCATGCGGCTCGCCGTGCTGCCGCCCGTCGCCGTCGCCCTCAGCGCCACCGCCGCCGTCCTGTTCACCGTCCGCTCCACCGGCGCCCGCCCCGGCGCCGCCCTGTGGGCCGTGCTGACCGGAGCGGTGGCGGTGACCGCCGCGGGCGTCCTGATCGCCGCCGTGGCCGCCGACCGCGCCGCCCGCTCGGTCGCCGGCCGGGTCGACGCCCTGCGCCGCGGCGCCGCCCGCGGCGAGGCCGAACTGCACGCCCTGGTCGAGGCGTTGCGGCAGGGTGAGGCGCCGACCAGGCGGGGGCCGGGCCGGCGGCCGCCCGCGGACGCCGACGACTTCGACCTGCTCGCCGCCGACCTGGCCCGGGCGCACGACGGCGCCGTCACCGCCGTCGTGCGGGCCGCCCAGCTCTCCAGCCAGGCCGGCAGCGAACAGAAGCTGGAGGTCTTCGTCAACCTGGCACGCCGGCTGCAGTCCCTGGTGCACCGGGAGATCTCCATCCTCGACGACCTCGAGAACGAGATCGAGGACCCCGACCTGCTCAAGGGCCTGTTCCACGTCGACCACCTCGCCACCCGGATCCGGCGGCACGCCGAGAACCTCGCCGTGCTCGGCGGCGCGGTGTCCCGGCGGCAGTGGAGCAACCCGGTGGACATGACCGAGGTGCTGCGCTCGGCCATCGCCGAGGTCGAGCAGTACTCCCGGGTCAAACTGGTCCCGCCCGTCGACGGCGAACTGCGCGGCCACGCCGTGGCCGACGTCATCCACCTGCTCGCCGAACTCGTGGAGAACGCGACGGTGTTCTCCGCCCCGCACACCCAGGTGCTGCTCCGCGCCAGCCTCGTCACCGCCGGGCTCGCCGTGGAGGTCGAGGACCGCGGGCTCGGCATGCCCGTCGGCGAGCAGCACAGGATGAACGCCCTGCTCGCCGACCCCGACCAGGTCAACGTGGCCAGCCTGCTGGCCGACGGCCGCATCGGCCTCTACGTGGTCTCCCAGCTCGCCCGGCGGCACGGCATCTCGGTGCGCCTGCAGAGCAACATCTACGGCGGCGTGCAGGCCGTACTCGTCGTCCCCCAGGCCCTGTTGGGCACGGCGCCGGGTGCGGCCGGGGCCGGCGCCGGCGGGACGGCGGTGCCCCAGCCCCGGGATCCGGCGGTGCAGGGCCGATCGGCGCCGTCCGCCCAAGCCCCTTACTCCACGACGGCGTTCGGGTCCGGCTCCGGACCGGCGGACGCGGAGCGGGCCGCCGGAACCGGCCCGGGCGGCGAAGGGCCCGCGCCGGAGCCGGACCCCGCCCCGGCCACCGGCCGGCGGCGGCACGCGCTGCGCGGGTCCGGGCACCCCGGCGACCCGAACGCCGTTGATCGGAAGGGGAGTACGCACCCGGACGAGACGCACGGCGCGACCGCCCGCGGCGAAGCCGAGCGGAGCGGACCGGTGCCGGACGGCGGCGCCCCGGCGCCGCTTCCCGTGCGGGCCGCGCGGGAGAAGCGGGCCAACCCCGCGGAGGCGGTACCGGGCATCGGACCCGAGCACCGGCCGGTGGTCGAATCCCGCGCGGGCGTCCTGCCCGCCCCGCGCGCCGCCACGGCCGTTCGCGGCACCATGGGCAGACCCGGGCTGCCGCGCCGCCGCGCCCGGGAGCACATCGTTCCCCAGTTGCGCGGCGGCCCCGCCCCGCGGCAGGACGCCGGGCCCGTCGCGGGCCACGACCCCGGGCTGATGGCCGCCTTCCAGCGCGGCATGGGGCTGGCCGAGGCGCAGCGGGACACGGAGCCGGATCCGCGCCCCCCGGCCCCGCAGCACGTCCACTCGCCCGCCGCCGAAGGCACCGGCCGCCCCGGCGGGAGCGCACCGGCCGGATGACCCCGCCGTCCGGTCCCACGGACCCCCGCCCCCGTCCCCGGCACCCCCGTCCCCAGCACCACCACCTCCAGCGCTCCGCTGGTCCTCGTACCCCTAGGAGTCGATCCACCATGGCGAGCGATGCGCCGACCGCCCAGGCATCCGACCTCGACTGGCTGCTGAGCGGCCTCGTGCAGCGCGTACCGCACACCTCCAGCGCGGTGCTCCTGTCCTGCGACGGACTGGTGAGGTCCGTGCACGGCCTCGATCCCGACAGCGCCGACCACATGGCGGCCCTGGCCTCCGGCCTGTACTCCCTCGGCCGCAGCGCCGGTGTCCGGTTCGGCGACGGCGGCGACGTCCGCCAGGTCGTCGTCGAACTCGACTCGGCGCTGCTCTTCGTCACCACGGCCGGCTCCGGCACCTGCCTCGCCGTGCTCGCCGGCCGCGAGGCCGACGCCGCGGTGCTGGGCTACGAGATGGCGATGCTGGTCAAGAGCGTGCGCCCCTACCTGGTGACCGCGCCCCGCCGGCACGCCGCCGAACCCACGGCGACGAGGCCTTGAGGGTGGCCGCAGCCGGCGACGGGCCCTGGCTCGACGACGCCGCCGGACGGCTGGTGCGCCCTTTCACGGTCAGCGACGGGCGCACCGAGCCCAGCATCTCCCTCGACCTGATGTCGCAGGTGATGGCCACCGGCGTCACCCCGCTCGGCTACCTGGGTCCCGAGCACGCCCAGGCGCTCGAGGTGTGCCGGGCGCCCGTCCCGGTGGCGGAGGTCGCCGCGCACCTGAGACTGCCCGCGGTGGTCACCAAGGTGCTGCTGTCGGATCTCGTCGACTGCGGGGCGCTGACCACCAAGCCACCCGTCTTCCACCACACGCCCACTGACCGGTCTCTGCTGGAGGCAGTGCTCGATGGACTACGACGACAGCTCTGACCTGTTCCCCACCGCGCTCAAGATCCTCGTGGCGGGCGGGTTCGGGGTCGGCAAGACGACCTTCGTGGGAGCGGTCAGCGAGATCGCCCCGCTCAGCACCGAGGAGTTGCTCACCACCGTCAGCGCCGCCACCGACAACCTCGACGGCATCGAGAACAAGGTCGAGACGACGGTCGCCATGGACTTCGGCCGGATCACCCTCGATCCGCGGCACGTGCTCTACCTGTTCGGCACGCCGGGGCAGGAGCGGTTCTGGTTCATGTGGGACGAGCTGTCGGAAGGGGCGCTCGGCGCGGTCGTCCTCGCCGACACCCGCCGGCTGCAGGAGTGCTTCGCGGCGGTGGACTTCTTCGAGGAGCGCGGCCTCGCCTTCATCGTCGCCGTCAACGAGTTCGACGGCGGCCACCGCTACGACCCCGAGGAGGTGCGCGCCGCCCTCGACCTCGACCCCCGGATCCCCGTCGTCCCCTGCGACGCCCGCATCTCCAGTTCGGGCGTGCAGACCCTGCTCGCCCTCGTGCGCCACCTCATCGCCCACGCCACGGCGCCCGCGCCGAGCCGCGGCGCCCACATGTGATCCAGCCAAACCGCCGACGGAGCCGCCCATGAGGTACGTCCACGACGCCGGAGAACGGTCATGAGCTACGAGCCGCCCCGTCCGGTGAGGGGTCTGCTGCTCACCCCCGAGGACAAGGACGCCCCAGCCCGGGCCTCCAGACTCCGCGAACTCGGCCTGGGGGAGCGGGCCGAGCCCGCTCTAGACGCCTTCGCGGACCATCTCGCCCGGCTCACCGGGGCGCCGTACGCGATGGTGAACTTCGTCGGCGAGGACACCCAGTTCTTCGCGGGCCTGCGCGTCCCGGCCGTCGCCGCCGTGGTCCGGGAGGACGGCGGCAGGCCCGAGGTCGGCCGCTTCCTGCCGCGCGACCACGGCTTCTGCCCGCACGTGGTGGTCCGGCGCAAGGCCCTGGTCCTGGAGGACGTCCGCGACTACCCGCGGTTCGCCGGCAACCCGGTGGTCGACGAGTACGGCATCCGCTCCTACCTGGGCGCCCCGCTCATCGACAGCTCCGGCATGGCGCTGGGCACCGTGTGCGCCGCCGACGTCGCCCCACGGGCCTGGGGCAGGACCGGGCTGGAGACGATCAAGTCGCTGGCCGCCGGACTCGCCGCGCACATGGAGGGATCGGCGCGCGACGGCCTGCCGCTGTGAGGGGACGCCGGCCGGTCCCGGGCGCACGGCGCGGTCCCCGCCCGTGGGGCGTGAAGGAAAGCTGAGGCGGCGGTTAAGAAAAGATCGATGGACCCCGGCGCGCGCGTGCGGCAGATTGCGGGGTGATTCCACCCCTCTGACCCGGTGCGGGCCGCTCGGCATGCCCGCGGGCCGGGACCTCACCCACAGGAGCCGTAGCGTTGAAGGCGCTGGTCAAGGAGAAGGCGGAGCCCGGGCTCTGGCTCACGGACGTCCCGGAGCCCGCCATCGGTCCCGGTGATGTGCTGATCAAGGTCATGCGGACCGGTATCTGCGGCACCGACCTGCACATCAGGGCCTGGGACGGCTGGGCGCAGCAGGCGATCCGCACCCCGCTCGTGCTGGGGCACGAGTTCGTCGGGCAGGTCGTGGAGACCGGCCGCGACGTCGCCGACATCCGGGTCGGCGACCGGGTCAGCGGCGAGGGCCACCTGGTGTGCGGCAAGTGCCGCAACTGCCTGGCCGGGCGGCGCCATCTGTGCCGGGCCACCGTCGGCCTCGGGGTGGGCCGGGACGGCGCGTTCGCCGAGTACGTCGCGCTGCCGGCGTCCAACGTCTGGGTGCACCGCGTCCCCGTCGACCTCGACGTCGCCGCGATCTTCGACCCGTTCGGCAACGCCGTGCACACCGCGCTGTCGTTCCCGCTCGTCGGCGAGGACGTCCTGATCACCGGCGCCGGCCCGATCGGCCTGATGGCCGCGGCGGTGGCCCGCCACGCCGGCGCCCGCAACGTCGTCGTCACCGACGTCAGCGAGGAGCGCCTGGAGCTGGCCCGCAAGATCGGCGTCAGCCTCGCCCTGAACGTCGCCGGGACCACCATCGCGGACGGACAGCGTGAACTCGGCCTGCGCGAGGGCTTCGACATCGGCCTGGAGATGTCCGGCCGCCCCGAGGCGATGCGGGACATGATCGCCAACATGACGCACGGCGGCCGGATCGCCATGCTCGGACTGCCCGCCGAGGAGTTCCCGGTCGACTGGGCGCGTGTCGTCACCTCGATGATCACCATCAAGGGCATCTACGGCCGCGAGATGTTCGAGACCTGGTACGCGATGTCGGTCCTGCTGGAGGGCGGCCTGGACCTCGCCCCCGTGATCACCGGCCGCTACGGCTACCGCGACTTCGAGGCGGCCTTCGCCGACGCGGCCTCCGGCACGGGCGGCAAGGTCATCCTCGACTGGACCGCCTGATCCCCGGCCCGGTTCGCCCCTCCTCCCTCGTACTCGCTGGAGTCCCTCATGTTCACCTCTGTCCGTGACGACCTGCGCGCCACCCTCGAAGAGATCCGCGCCGCCGGTCTGCACAAGCCCGAGCGGGTCATCGACACCCCGCAGTCCGCGACCGTCAACGTCAGCGCCGGCGGCCGCCCCGGCCAGGTCCTCAACTTCTGCGCCAACAACTACCTCGGCCTCGCCGACCACCCCGAGGTGGTCGCCGCCGCCCACGAGGCGCTCGACCGCTGGGGCTACGGCATGGCCTCGGTCCGCTTCATCTGCGGCACCCAGGAGGTGCACAAGGAGCTGGAGGCCCGCCTGGCGGCCTTCCTCGGCCAGGAGGACACCATCCTGTACTCCTCCTGCTTCGACGCCAACGGCGGTGTCTTCGAGACCCTGCTCGGCGAGCAGGACGCGGTGATCTCCGACGCCCTCAACCACGCCTCCATCATCGACGGCATCCGGCTGTCCAAGGCCCGCCGCTTCCGGTACGCCAACCGCGACCTCGCGGACCTGGAGGCGCGGCTGAAGGAGGCGACCGAGGGCGGCGCCCGGCGCAAGCTGATCGTCACCGACGGCGTCTTCTCCATGGACGGCTACGTCGCGCCGCTCGCTGACATCTGCGACCTCGCCGACCGCTACGACGCGATGGTCATGGTCGACGACTCGCACGCCGTCGGCTTCGTCGGCCCCTCCGGCCGCGGCACCCCGGAACTGCACGGTGTGATGGACCGCGTGGACATCATCACCGGCACCCTCGGCAAGGCGCTCGGCGGCGCCTCCGGCGGCTATGTCGCCGCCCGCGCCGAGATCGTCGCCCTGCTGCGTCAGCGCTCGCGCCCGTACCTGTTCTCCAACACCCTCGCCCCGGTGATCGCCGCCGCCTCCCTGAAGGTCCTCGACCTGCTGGAGTCCGCCGACGACCTGCGCGTCCGGCTCGCCGAGAACACCGCGCTGTTCCGCCGCCGGATGACCGAGGAGGGCTTCGACATCCTCCCCGGCGACCACGCCATCGCCCCCGTCATGATCGGCGACGCGGCCGAGGCGGCCCGGATGGCGGAACTGCTGCTGGAGCGGGGCGTGTACGTGATCGGCTTCTCCTACCCGGTCGTCCCGCAGGGCCAGGCCCGCATCCGCGTCCAGCTCTCCGCCGCGCACTCCACCGAGGACGTGGACCGGGCGGTCGACGCGTTCGTCGCGGCGCGCGCCGAACTGTCGGTCTGACCGGCCCGGACATGGGGCGATAATTGACCCCATGATCGAAGCGCGGCGGCTCCACATCCTCCGTGCGGTGGCCGACCACCGCACGGTCACGGCGGCGGCCGCCGCGCTCTACCTCACCCCCTCCGCCGTCTCCCAGCAGCTCACCGCGCTGGAGCAGGAGACCGGCCACCGGCTGGTCGAGCGGAGCGCCAAGGGCGTACGCCTGACCCCGGCCGGCGAGATCCTGCTCAGCCACACCAACGCCGTCCTGGCCCAGTTGGAGCGGGCCGAGGCAGAGCTGGCCGCCTACGGCTCGGGGGAGGCCGGCACGGTCACCGTGGCCGCCTTCGCCACCGGCATCGCCGAGGTGGTGGCGCCCGCCGTGGCCCGGCTGGCCTGCTCGGCGCCCGGGATACGGATCCGGGTCCAGGACGCCGAGGGTGACGCCAGCCTGCCGATGGTGCTGGACCGGCAGGTCGACGTGGCCGTGGCCGTGGAGTACCGGGGCGCCCCGGCCGCCGGCGACCCCCGGCTGACCCATGTCCCGCTGTACGCCGAGCCCTTCGACGCCGTCGTCCCCGTGGGCCACCGCCTCGCCGACGCCGACGAGGTGCCCCTGGCCGAGCTGGCCAAGGACGTCTGGATCGGGCCGTACCCCGGCAACCCCTGCCACGACGTGGTCGTCCTGGCCTGCGAGAGCGCCGGGTTCCAGCCCCGGCTGGAGCACTCCTCCGACGACTTCCGGGCTGTTGTCGCCCTCGCCGCGGCCGACGCGGGCGTGGCCCTCGTGCCCCGCTCCGCGCTGCGCGGCATGGACCTCGCCGGCGTGGTCGTCCGCCCGGTCGACGGGGTGGCCCCCACCCGCCGGGTCTTCGCGGCGGTGCGCCGGGGCGCCGAGGGGCACCCGCTCATCCGCCCGGTGCTCCAGGCCCTGGGACGGGCGGCGGGCGTGAGCCTTCCGTAACACGTCCGTCTCATCTGAGGGATAGCGTCCCGGATGTGAGAACCGAAACCCCCGACCCCGTGGACGCCCGGATCGGCGCCCGGCTGGCCGAACTGCGTGCCGGCCGCGGCTGGTCCCTGGGCGAGCTGGCCGAGCGCAGCGGAGTGAGCAGGTCGACCCTCTCCCGGGCCGAGCGCGCCGAGACCAGTGCCACCGCGTCCCTCCTCAACCGTCTCTGCCACGTCTACGGACGCACCATGTCCCAGTTGCTCAGCGAGGTCGAGGCGGAACCGGCCGCGCTGGTCAGGGCGGCCGAGCAGCGGCTCTGGCAGGACCCAGCCGCCGGCTTCGCACGCCGGTCCGTCTCCCCGCCGCACGGCAGCCTGCGCGGCGAACTCGTCGAGGGCCGGCTCACCCAGGGCGCCGACATCGCGTACGACCGCCCGCCCGTGCCCGGCCTGGAACAGCACCTGTGGGTCCTGGACGGCACGCTGGAGGTGACCACCGGGGACACCAGCCATGCCCTCGGCACCGGGGACTGCCTGCGGATGCGGGTCTACGGGCCGACGCGGTTCCGCTGCCCGGGACCCGGCGGGGCGCGCTACGTGCTGGCGGTGGTGCGGCCATGACCGTGCTGCGCTGGACCGACACCGAACTGCGCGGAAGGTCACGGGAACTGGCCCGCCTGCTGACCGACACCGTGGACGGGGGAGCCTCGGTCGGGTTCCTCGCACCGCTCGGGCCGGCCGAGGCCGCCGGCTGGTGGCGGGAGCGGGCCGACGCGGTGGCGGCCGGCCGGCTCGCGGTGTGGGTGGCGGTGGACGGCACGGACCGGGTGACGGGCACGGTCAGCCTGGCCCTGCCCGACAAGCCCAACAGCCGCCACCGCGCCGAACTCGTCAAGCTGATGGTGCACCGCTCCGCGCGCGGACAGGGCCTCGGGCGCAGGCTCCTCGCCACCGCCGAGCGGGCGGCGGCCTCCGCCGGCATCACCCTGGTCCACCTGGACACCGAGACCGGCAGCCCCGCCGAGCATCTGTACCGCTCGGCCGGCTGGACCCTGGCCGGCACCATCCCCGACTACGCGGCGAACCCGTCCGGCGAACTGCGCCCGACCACCCTCTACTACAAGCGGCTCGCTCCGCCCGCCGGGTGACTGTCAGAGGCGGGGGCTACGGTGCCTGGCATGCCGGACGCAGAAGACGTACGCCGTATCGCCCTGTCCCTGCCGGACACCACGGAGAAGACCGCCTGGAGCATGCCCACGTTCCGCGTGGCCGGGAAGATGTTCGCCACCCTCCCCGAGGCCGAGACGTCCATCGCCGTGCGCTGCCCGAAGGAGGAGCGCGACGAACTGGTGCTGGCCGAACCGGAGAAGTTCTGGATCGCCGGCCACGAGGCCCAGTTCGCCTGGGTGAGGGCGCGGCTCGCCGCGCTGGACGACGAGGCCGAACTGCGCGACATCCTCGCCGACTCCTGGCGCCAGGCCGCCCCGCCCCGGCTCCAGGACGCGCACCCGGACCTGGGGGCGCCGGGCGGCCGCTGAAAACGGCTCGGCGGGCGCCGGCGCGGCATGACATGATCCCGCGCGGCGCACCAGGCGAGGGCGGGGAGCCGGGAGGGGTGGACGCGGGATGACGGGTACGCGGTCACGGCGCCACGGCGTCGCGGAAACGGGTACGGGGCGGGGACGCCGGGACCAGACCGCCGGGGGCCCGGCGGTCTGGTCCCGGGACTTCGCGCTGTTCTTCGTGGCGAGGGCCGTCGCGCGGCTCGGCGACACCATGCTCCCCGTGGCGCTCGCCGCCGGCCTGCTGCGGCACGGGTACGGCGCGGGCGCGGTCGGTCTCGCCATGGCCTCCACGTCCGCCGCCTTCGCGGGCCTCGTCGTGTTCGGCGGGGTGATCGCCGACCGGTTCAGCACCCGCAGACTGATGATCGGCGCCGATCTGGTCCGGCTCGTCACCCAGTCCCTCGCCGCGGGCCTGTTCTTCGCGGGGCACGTGGTCCTGTGGCAGATCTGCGCCATCGGGGTCGTCGGCGGCGTGGCCGCCGCCGTCTTCCAGCCGGGCGTGGCCAGCACCGTGCCCCGGCTCGCCCCCGACGTCCAGGGCGCGAACGGCGCGATCCGCGTCGCCGAGTCCGCGGCCCAGCTCGCCGGACCGGCCGCGGCCGGCCTGCTGGTCGGCTTCGCCTCGCCCGGCGGTGTGTTCGTCGCGCACGCCGCCACCTACGCGGTGAGCGCCCTGTGCCTCCTGCTGCTGCGGCTGCCCCCGCTGCCCGCGGGCGGCCGCACCGCCGGGCCCGGACTGCGCGCCTTCCGGGCCGATCTGCTCGAGGGCTGGCGGGAGTTCAGGTCCCGGACCTGGCTGTGGGGCGTGATCGTCATCTGGGGCGTGTACATGATCGCCACCTGGGGCCCGACCGTGCCGCTGGTGGCCACCGAGGTCGTGCAGCACCACGGCCCGCGCGCCTACGGCCTGATCAACTCGGCCCTCGGCGCGGGCACGGTCGTCGGCGGCCTGTTCGCCCTCCGGCTGCGCCCGCGCCGCATGCTGCGCGCCGGGGCGCTCGCCCTGTTCGCCTTCTTCGGCTTCCCGGTCGCCGTCGGCGCCGGTCTCGGCGTACCGGCCATGGCGGTGGGCGCGGCGGTGGCCGGGGCCGGGATGTCGTTCTGGGGCGTGATGTGGGCGACCAGCGTGCAGACCCAGGTGCCCGGCGACGTCCTCAACCGCATCCACGCCTACGACGTGGCCGGTTCCCTGGCGATGATGCCCGCCGGCCAGGCCCTGGCCGGACCGGCGGCCGCCGCCCTCGGCGCCGGGCACGTGCTGCTGGCCGCGGGCGGCGCGAGCCTGCTGGTGGCTGTGGCGCTGCTCTCGGTCCCGGCGATACGAGACCTCACCCGTGCCGACGGCCAGGCCCCGGCGCGCTGAACGTCCCCGGGCGCCCGCCCGCGCGCCCCCGCGCCATCCGAGAGGCGTACGACCCCAGCCGCCGGAAACGGATGCGCGACCACCGACCCGAGTGCGGTATTGTTTCCCTGCGCGTTTCGACCGGGGAAACCCCAGGTCAAACGGCACCGGGACGTGGCGCAGCTTGGTAGCGCACTTGACTGGGGGTCAAGGGGTCGCAGGTTCAAATCCTGTCGTCCCGACCAGCTTCTTGCGATGGTCGGAGGTCGTTCTCTCAGCGATGAGAGGACGGCCTTTGTCGTGTCCGCCGCTCCTCCGCCCGCGGCTCGCCCGCACCGGCCCCGTCGCCCTTCCCGGCGTCCTCGTCAGCCGCCCCGTCCGGCCCAAGGGTGCGCAGGGCATGGTGTTCCCCGGTGGTGATCTCGGCGACCATCGAGGCCAGTTGCCGGCAGGCCCGCTCGATCTCGCGCTGGGAGTCGGCCCGCTCACCGAGGACCGCGGCGAGCAGCAGCGCGGTCAGGGCGGCGGAACCGTTGAAGGCCTGCAGAGTGATCATGCGGGTGACCAGGTCGTGGCCGGCGAACGGACCCGACCGCCGCGCGGCGGCCACGATCGCGAAGGCCGACACGGCCAGCGCGCAGGGGGCGGCCCCGGCCAGCCGGAAGCGGAAGGCCGCCCAGAACAGCAGCGGGAAAGCCAGGAACAGCAGCGGCGCGCGACCGGCCTCCAGGAAGCCGACGCCGACCGTGACCACGGCGAGCAGCAGCCCCTCCGCCCACCGGACCGGCGCCACGTCCCTCGGCCAGTGGGCCCTGGCCAGCACCAGCAGCACCGGCGTGACCACGAGGACGCCCGTCGCGTCACCGGTCCACCACACCGTCCAGGTCGGCCAGAAGCGGTCGGGGGTCAGCGCACCGGAGATCACCAGGGCCGCGGTGCCCGTCGTCGAGCTGATCAGCATCCCGGTGAAGGCGCCCAGGAAGATCAGCGCCAGCGCGTCCCGCAGCCGGTCCAGTTCCTCGCGGAACCCGGTGCGGCGCAGCAGCGCGTAGGAGCACAGGGGCGCGAGGGTGTTGCCGGCCGTGATGGCCAGCACGGCCGGCAGCGACGGCCCCAGCGCGATGTTGACCAGGAACGCGCCGAGCGTGATGCCGGGCCAGACCCGCGGACCGCGCAGCAGCAGGGCCGCCACCGCGATCCCGCTCGGCGGCCACACGGGAGTGACCTGACCGCGCACCAGCTCCTGGAGCAGGCCCAGCCTGGCCGAGCCGTAGTAGAGAGCTGCGACGACGCAGACCTCGAGGGCGGCCGAACCGCCGCTCCGGAGCCGTTCCCGCCACGCCAGAGACATCGGGCGACCTCCGCTCACCATCGCCCCGAGCCCATCATCCGTCCGTTGCGCGTCCCGTGCCCGTCAGGGCTGCCGGTCCGCGCGCCCCGGTCAGCCGACCGGGGTGCGCAGGGCGAGGATGGCCATGTCGTCGTGGCCGTCGCTGGGGTGGTGGTCCGCCAGCTCCCGGACGAACTCCGGCAGCGGCAGGGCGGCGTACGACGCGGCGAGCTCGGCGAGTTCGCGCAGGCTCTCGTCGATGACGTGGGCGGGATGCTCGATCAGGCCGTCGGTGAAGAAGACCACGGTGGCGGCCGGGGGCAGCGGACGGGAGTGCTCGGGGCGGGGCTGCCCGGGGTCCACGCCGAGCGGCAGCCCGGGCTCGACGAACAGGAACTCCGCCCGGTGCTCCGGTGCGATCAGCATGGGCGGGACGTGGCCGGCGGTGCTCCAGCGCAGCCGCCAGCCCGGCCCCTCGGGTTCGATGCGGGCCAGCGTGGTCGTCGTGACCGGGTTGTCGGTGATCGCCTCCAGCGTCCGGTCGAGCTGGGCGAGGACCGCGCCGGGCGGATTGCGGTGGTCGAACAGCAGGGCGCGCAGCATGTTGCGGGTGGAGGCCATCGCGGCCGCCGCCTGCAGGTCGTGGCCGACCACGTCGCCGATGACGACGGCCAAGGCGCCGTCGGGCAGCCGTACGGCGTCGTACCAGTCCCCGCCGAGCTGACTGGGCTCCGCCGCGGGCCGGTAGATGGCGGCGGCGGTGAAGGGCCGCAGGTCGGGCAGGGTGGGCAGCAGCAGCCGCTGGAACTGCTCGGCGCCGACCCGGACCCGTTCGAACAGCCGGACGTTCTCGATCGCGATGCCGGCCGCGCTGGCCAGGGCGACGACCACGTTCTCGTCGTGCAGGTCGAAGGGGCGCCCGTCCAGCCGCTCGGAGAGGTAGAGGTCGCCGTAGATCTCGCCGCGGACGCTGATCGCGACACCCATCAGCGTCCGCATGGGCGGGTGGCCGGACGGGAAGCCGACGGAGGACGGGTGGGCGGTGATGTCGTCGACCCGCAGCGGCTCCGGGTACCGGATCAGATGGCCGAGGACGCCGAGGCCACGCGGCAGGCCGGACTCTTCCAGCGCCCGGCGTTCGGGCTCCGAAAGCCCCTCCGCGATGAACTGCTCCAGCCCCTCACCGGCCCGGTTGAGCACGCCGAGGGCCCCGTAGCGGGCGCCGACCAGCTCCATCGCCGTGGTCACGATGCGGTGCAGCACAGCGGGCAGCTCGACCTCGCGGCTGATGGCCACGACCGCGTCCAGCAGGCCCTGCAGCCGGTCCATGGTGAACAGCAGCCCGCGCAACTGCTCGTCGATCCGGCCCAGCTCGGACCGCAGGCGCGAGTGCAGGTCGGGCAGGGGCGGACGCCGCGGGTGCCGGCCCTCCCGGTGTCCGGCCATCACGCGCGCCCGGCCGTCCGGCGCCCGGTTCCCGCGCCCGCTCGCCGGCCGCGGCGGACCGGCTCGGACGGCCCCCCGGTCCAGCGGTGCATGCCGGCCTCCTGACACGATCCCCCGTGGCGGCTGTGTCGTCCTTCGATTGTGGCATCGTCGGGCCGCGGCCTCAGCGGGAGCGGGCCGGGGTGCCGCGAACGGGAGCGGCACCCGCCGGCGGCGTCAGGACACGCACCCCACATGGGCGAGGGCCTGCTTCAGCAGCACGCCGTGCCCGCCCGGCATCTCGCTCTGCACGGCCGCCGAGGCGGCCTCCTGCGGGCTGAACCAGACCAGGTCGAGCGCGTCCTGCCGGGGGCGGCAGTCGCCGGTGACCGGCACGATGTAGGCCAGCGACACGGCGTGCTGACGGGGGTCGTGGTACGGCGTGATGCCGGCCGTCGGGAAGTACTCCGCGACCGTGAACGGCTGCAGGGACGCCGGCACCCGGGGCAGCGCGACCGGGCCGAGGTCCTTCTCCAGGTGGCGCAGCAGCGCGTCCCGGACCCGCTCGTGGTGCAGGACCCGGCCGGACACCAGGGTCCGGCTCACCGTTCCGTCCGGCCCGATGCGCAGCAGCAGCCCGATGCTCGTGACCTCGCCGCTGTCGTCCACGCGCACCGGCACGGCCTCGACGTACAGGATCGGCATCCGGGCCCTGGCCATCTCCAGTTCGTCCGAGGTCAGCCAGCCGGGCGTGGTTTCGGTCATGTCAGACATTGCTTGATCATACTTTCCGGGCGGGGCGCTCGCTGAGGTCGCGGGCCGGTTCGTCCATGGGCAGTCGGTACAGCCGGCGGGCGTTGTCGCGGCCCGTCCAGGCCGCGATGCGCAGGGCGTCGGGCAGGCTCAGCTCGTCGGCGTCCACCCGGTCCTCGAGCAGCGCGGCCAGGGCACGGCGGAAGGACAGCGCGCCCAGGTGGTGGAACTCGGCCAGACCGTAGGCGTCGGAGCTGTACAGCAGTTTGCGGAACGGGGTGATCTCCAGCGCCTCCTCCAGCACCGCCCGGCAGCGGGCCGGGCCGGTGTGGTGCAGGGCGAGGCCGACGTCCAGGTGCACCTGCTCGAAGACCGCCGACAGATAGGCGGCCTGGCGGTGGTACGGCCAGCAGTGCAACAGCAGGACCGGTACCGTGCCCGCGGTCAGCCGCAGCCAGTCCGTGAGCAGCGCGGGGTCGGCGTGGTGCAGCCGCAGGTCGGCGTCGCCGAAGCCGGTGTGCAACTGCAGCGGCAGGCCCAGGTCGACCGCGGTCCACAGCAGGTGCCGTTCGAGGACCGGATCGGCGAGGCGTCCGCCGCGCGCGAGCCAGTGCCCGGCCGCCCGGGTCACCTCGCCCGGTGCGGGCCGCTCCGGGGCGAGGGCGAAGCCGGTGCGGTAGGCGGCCACCGACTTCACGGCGACCACCCCGGGCCGTCGCACGGCCTCCTCGGCGGCCGACCGGAACGCGTCGGCGTACCCGCCGGCCGTGACGCCCCGGGCCGCCGTCCGCTCGGCCACCTGTTCCAGCCGCACCACCTCGTGGGCGGCGGCGCCCGAGGCTCCGGCCAGCTCGGCGGGGGAGGTGACCGGGTGCGGGGCGTAGCCGGTGTCGACGCAGAACACCCCCACTCCGGCGGCGGTCAAGAAGCGGCGGTTGACCTCGCGCCAGCCCATCTCTCGGCGCCGGGCCAGGTACTCCTCGGCGGGCGCGTGCCGGGGCAGGTCCAGCAGCGGCGCGCAGTGCCGGCGCACGGCCACGCCGACCGGGCTGTCGAAGGCCGACACGCCGGGCCACGCGTCGCCCTCGGTGAGCAGCGACTCGAACTCGGCGGGCGCGAGGCCGGCCGTGACGGCGCCGTGGCAGTGGTGGTCGACCAGCGGCAGCGCGGCGAGGGCCTCGTGGACCGGTCCGGGCGCGGCCACGGTCAGTACCTCCAGCGGTAGGCCGCCGCCACCCGCGCGTCGTCCATGCCCGCCACGGCCTCCGCCTCCCCGAGGCGTACGGCGGTCACCGCGTCCGCCAGGACCGGGCCCAGCGCGGCCCGCAGCACCGCGTCGGCCCGGAACTCCTCGACGGCCTCCGGCAGCGACACCGGCAGGCGCCGCACGCCGAGCGCGGCCGCCTCGTCCGGGCCGTACCTGGCCGGGTCCCCGGTGATCTCCTCCGGCAGCGGCAGGGACGCCGCCAGGCCGTCCAGTCCGGCGGCGATGACGCAGCCGAGCGCGAGGTACGGGCTGGCGGCCAGGTCGACCGGTTTGACCTCCATGTTGGCCTCCTGGGCCTGATGGCCCGTGCTGCCGGTGACCATCCGCAGCGCGGCCTCGCGGGTCTCCCGGCCCCACGCGGCGAAGACGCCCGCCCACTGGGAGGGCCTGAGCCGCAGATAGCTGGCCGGACTGGGCGCGGTCACCGCCGTCAGCGCGGGCAGGTGCGCGAGCACCCCGGCCGCGAACGACTCCGCCTCGGCCGTCATGCCGTACCGGCCGTCGCCGCCGGCGTGCAGGTTCACGCCGTCGCGCCAGCACGACAGGTGCAGGTGGCCGCCGTTGCCCACGCCCTCGGCGAGGACCGCGGGCGCGAACGACACCCGCAGGCCGTGCCGCCGCGCCACGGCCCGGATCGTCTGGCGCACCAGCACGCTGCGGTCGGCGGCGGCCACCGGGTCCAGGGCCCCCACCGAGACCTCGAACTGCCCGGCCGCGTACTCGGGATGGATCTGGTCGACGTCCACTCCCTGGGCGGCGAACGCCGCGAGCAGGTCGGCGGTGCAGTCGCTCAGCTCGACCTGCCGGACGGCCCCGTACGCCGGACCGGAGACCGCCGGGACGAACTCGCCGTCCGGCGCGTCGTCGCGCCCGAACGCCCACTCGACCTCGACGGCCGCCTTGAAGACGAGACCGTGCTCCGCCGCCGCCCGCGCGACGGTGCGGCGCAGGAAGGTGCGGCCGCAGCCGGGGTGCCGCTCGCCCTCCTGGGTGATCCGGTCCACGGGCGCCCAGGCCCAGCCGGGCTGCCCGGCCAGCACCACGAGCCGGTCGAGATCGGGGTGGAGCCGCAGATCGCCGTCCGGGGAGCCGAGGACGTCGGTGGTGACGATCGAGTCGTCGGACAGGAACGTGTCGAAGACCGGTGACATGCCGACCCCCCAGGCCACGGCCGCTTGGAGCCGGGCCGTGGGGATCGTCTTCACCCGGGCGACGCCCGCGGTGTCCACGTACGCGAGGACGATGCCGTGCACGCCACGCGCGGTCAGCTCGGCGGTGAGCGGGGCGGCCCGCTCCAGGTCGCCGGGCCGCCCGCCGGGCACCGGGTCGGCAAGGGTGGTCATACGTCCTCCTCGACGGGCTCGGCCCCGGCCGGGGCGGCGGGGCCGGACCCGGCTCCGGTCCGCTCAGGGTTTCACGGCCACCGCGCCGAACTGCGGTACCGCGGCGGCGTCGGGCTCGGCGCGCCACTGCGAGCACGGCACCAGACCCGGTTCGACCGGCTCCAGGCCGTCGAGGAACGCGGCGATCTCGGCCCGGCCGCGGGCGGTGATCGGCGGGGTGGCGTTGGCGTTCCAGAACTCCATCGCGGCGATGTTGCCCTCGCCGCCCACCTCGGCGTCGGAGGTCGGGTGGGTGAGCACCAGGAAGCTGCCGGAGGGCATCGCCGCCATGATCCGCCGCACGATGTCCCGGGCCTTCGCCGTGTCCAGGACGAAGTTGAGGATGCCCAGCATCATCACCGCGACCGGCCTGTCCAGGTCCAGGGTCCGGGCCGCGCCGCGCACGATGGACCCGGGGTCGTGCACATCGGCGTCGATGTAGTCGGTGACGCCCTCGGGGGAGCTGGTGAGCAGCGAGCGCGCGTGCACCAGGACGATCGGGTCGTTGTCGACGTAGACGATCCGCGAGTCGGGCGCGAGGCGCTGCGCGATGTCGTGCGTGTTGTCCACCGTCGGCAGGCCCGTGCCGACGTCGAGGAACTGGCGCACCCCCCGCTCGGCGGCCAGGTATCGCACCGCCCGGCCGAGGAAGTCCCGGTCCGCCCGGGCCACCGCCCGGATCACCGGGAACATCCCGGCGACGTGCTCGCCGACCCGCTGGTCGACCTCGTAGTTGTCCTTGCCGCCGATCCAGTAGTTCCAGACCCGCGCGTTGTGCGCCACGGAGGTGTTCAGCCTCGCCGTACCGGCGGCCGGGGATTGGCCCTCGCTCACGTATCCGCCCTTCTCACGTGCGGTTGCCCGCCGTCATTGTGCCGTCCCCTTGATCACGCTGTCCCGGAAACCCCGGACCGTGACGGCGCGGGCACCCAGCGGTGCTCCCCGGCGCATGAGGAACACTGGACCAGCAACCCCTCCCCGATCCGGAAGCAGGACATGCACGCCACGCCCGCGCCCCTCGCCGACCTCCCCGCGCCCGTCGCCGGCCCCGCCGACATCCGGCTCGTCGTCACCGACATGGACGGCACCCTGCTGGACGACGCCAAGCGCGTCCCCGACGGCCTGTGGCCGATGCTCGCCGAACTGCGCCGCCGGGGCGTGCTGTTCAGCCCGGCCAGCGGCCGCCAGTACGCGACGCTGGCCCGGGAGTTCGCGGACGTCGCCGAGGGGATGGTGTTCATAGCGGAGAACGGCACCTACGTCGTCCGCGACGGCGTGGAACTCAGCTCCGACCCGCTGGACCCGGCGGTCGCGGCGGAGGTCGCCCGTACGGTGCGGCGGCTCGGCGCGGACGGCGTCGACGTGGGCGCCGTCGTGTGCGGCAAGCGGTCGGCGTACGTGGAGCGGTCCGACGAGGCGTTCCTCGCCGAGGTGCGCAAGTACTACGTCGAGCACCGCGTCGTCGAGGACGTCACCGCCGTCGAGGACGAGGTGATCAAGGTCGCGCTGTTCGACTTCGGCCCGGCCGAGCACACCACCGCGCCGGCCCTCGGGGCGTTCGCCGCCACCCACCAGGTCGTCGTGTCCGGCGAGCACTGGGTCGACGTCATGAACCGCACGGCGAACAAGGGCGCCGCCCTGCGCGGCCTGCAGCGGGAACTGGGCATCACCCCGGCGCAGACGATGGTGTTCGGCGACTACCTCAACGACCTGGAGATGCTGGACGCCGCCGAGTGGTCCTTCGCCATGGCCAACGCCCATCCGGAGGTCGTGCGCAGAGCACGCCGCCTCGCCCCGGACAACAACGACAACGGGGTGCTGCGGACCATCGCCGAGGTGCTCGGGATACCGCTGCAGCGGGCCTGAGTCAGCGCTTCAGCCCGACCGCGCCGTACAGCGAGACCGGCGCGGCGTCGCCGGGCGCCTCCTCCGGGCGCCACCGGTCGACCGACACGATGCCGGGCGGCAGCAGTTCGAGGCCCTCGAAGAACACGCCGATCTCGCTGCGCGAGCGGGCCACCAGGGTGACCCCGCCCGCCGCGTACGCGGCGATGCCCCGGCGGACGTTCTCCGGCTCGAAGTCGGCCGTCAGCGTCGACAGCACCAGGCAGCTGCCCGGGGCCAGCGCGTCGACCAGCGTGCGGACCAGGTCGTGGACGCCGTCCTCGTCGGCGAGGAAGTGCAGCAGGGCGATCAGGGAGAGGGCGACGGGGCGGCCGAAGTCCAGGACGCGGCAGGCCTGTTCGAGGATGGCGCCCGGATCGCGGGCGTCGGCCTGGAGGTACTCGGTCACCCCCTGAGGGGTGCCGCGCAGCAGCGCGTGCGCGTGGGCCAGCACGATCGGGTCGTTGTCCACGTAGACGACGCGGGCGTCCGGCGCCACGGACTGGGCTATCTGGTGCAGGTTGGGCTCGGTGGGTATGCCCGTGCCGATGTCCAGGAACTGGCGGACGCCGGTCCCGGCGGCCAGCGCCCGGGTGGCCCGGCGCATGAAGGCCCGGTTGGCGAGCGCCGCGCGCGGGGCGCCGCCGTCGATCTCCGCGATCTGCCGGCCGAGCCGTTCGTCGACGGGGTAGTTGTCCTTGCCGCCGAGGAACCAGTCGTAGACCCGGGCCGGATGCGGCCGGGTGGTGTCGATGGCCTGGGCGGCCGGCTCGGTCCCCGTCACGTGCGCTGCTCCTCCGCTCGACCGGCCCCTGTGGTCGGCGGGGGGATCGGAAGGAGTCTGACACGGTCACGATGCGCGGCGCAGACAGTCTTCGGCCACCTGTTCGTCCAGTGCCGCCCGCACCAACGCCGCGGCCAGCACGGCGGGTTCGGTGTCCCCGGCGAGCCGCGCGAGCCGGCCCGGGTCCTCCGGCAGGCCGAGCCGGGCGGCGCCGGACAGCGCCTTGCGGTCGAGGTACGGGGCGACGTCCGGCCACACCCGCTGGGCCTCGCGCAGGAAGATGTCGGCGCCGGCCGGCCCGATGCCCGGCTCCTCCTGGAGGAGCCGCTTGAGTTCGCCGGTGTCGCCGCCCGCCTCCTCGTGCAGCCGGCGCAGATCGCCGTGCCAGCGTTCGGTCAGCAGCTCGGCGCCGTCCCCGAGCTGGGTCGCGGTGCGCTCGTCGTAGCGCCGGTAGCCGCCCCGGCCCAGCGCGTCCACCCGTTGCCGCCGGCCGGCCGCGGCCATGCGCCGCGGGCTGTCGAGGTGGTCCTCGTGCAGCGCCCGGGCCGTGGCCACCGCGACCGAGGCCCGGATCCGCGCGCTCAGCAGGAGGGACAGCACGAGGAGCCGGTACAGCGGCTGCGGGGTGTCCTTCAGCCGGATCCCCGCCTCCTCGGCGTAGGTGCGCCCGTGCGCGGACACCAGCTCCTGCACGACCCGTTCGTCGCGGTTCACGGCGTGGCGCCCTACGGCTTGAGCGGGTCGTGTCCCAGGGTCATCAGCCGGTGCCGGCGGCGGGTGTCCTCCGGCGTCCGCTCCGGCTCGGGCTCGTTCTCCAGGTCCACCAGTTCGACGACGGTGTCGACGACCCGGCGCATCACCCGCACGTCGTCGTCGGTGAGGTCGGTGCGGCGCTTCTGGAGGATGGCGAGGACATGCCGCCCGGTGGGCGAGCCGGCCTCCTCGGGCAGCGGCTCGGCCTCCTCGTCGGCGTCCCGGACCCTGAGCCAGGACGCGAGTTCCGCCGAGGTCATGTTCACCACGCGGTGGAAGTCCTCCCAGAGCGCGTCGATGTCGGGTGGCTCCGCCATGGATCTCCCCTTCCGGGTGCGGGGCCGGCTCACGTGCGGCGGGCCGGCCGTCGTGCGTCGGGCCGGTGCCGGATCACTTCTCGTCGCGCGGCCAGTTCTCGGCCTCGAACATCCAGCGCTGCTTCTCCAGGTCCGCCGTGATGGCGATGAGCAGGTCCTGGGTGACCGGGTCCGGCTCGTCGGTCGCGGCGATGCGCTCGCGCAGCCGGCCGATCGCGGACTCCAGGGCCGACACCATCAGGGCCACCACCTCGGTGTCGCGCAGCCAGCCCTCCTTGGCGCCGGGCAGGGCGAAGGTGTCGGCGATGGTCCCGGGCCGCCCGTCCGGCGGCAGGCCGAGGGCGGCGGCGCGTTCGGCGACCGTGTCGGAGTGGGCGCGGGCGGTGTCCACCACCTCGTCGAGCTGGAGGTGGATCGAGCGGAACCGCGGCCCGACGATGTTCCAGTGCGCCTGCTTGCCGACCAGCGACAGGCCCAGCAGGTCGACCAGGGTGTCCTGCAGGGCGGTACCGGTGATCTTCAGCGCCTCGTCGGACAGCGTGCTCTTCACCACGGTCATGGTGCGGTTCTCCCTTCCGTCGGCTGATTCCGTGACGCGGGAATTCGTACCGTCCTGTCCGGCTGGGTGCCGTGACATCCGGGTTCGTGCCGTCACGTCCGACGATGCGGGTGCCCGGCGTGTGCCGGGGCAAACGCGCCTGCTCAGCGGGGGAGTACCCGGTCCAGGAACCGGGTCAGCTCGGCGAAGACCTCGGCCCGGTTCGTCTCGTTGAACACCTCGTGCCGTGCTCCGGTGAAGATCCGCTCGGTCAGCCGGCCGCCGCTGAGCCGTTCCACGCCGGTCCGGCTGCCCGGCAGCGGAACCAGCCGGTCGTCGTCCCCGTGCAGCCACAGCAGCGGCAGCGCCCCGACGCCGCCGCCGTCGTCGACGGCCCTGAGGGTCCGGGTGAACGCCTCCAGCGTGGGCCGCTTCATCGGGCCGTGCCACACCAGCGGGTCGGCGGCGTACGCGGCGCCCACGGCGGGGTCGCGGGAGAGCGCGGCGGGGCTGATGGGGGTGTCCGGGATCTCGTCCAGGGCGAGCAGCCGCCCGGGCAGCTCCCAGGCGCCGATCACCGGCGCGGACAGGACCAGCGCGCTCAGGTCGGCCCCGTGCCGCTGGGCGTACCGGGCCGCGATCAGGCCGCCCATCGAGTGGCCGGCCATGACGAGCGGCAGCCCGGGGTGGGCGGCGCGGGCCAGGGCGGCCACCCGGTGCACGTCCGTGACCACGTCCTCGAAGTCCTCGATCATCACCCGTTCACCGGCCGACCGCCCGTGCCCGGTGTGGTCGGGACCGTACACGGCGGCCCCGTGGCGGCCCAGCACGCCGGCGAGTTCGTCGTACCGGCCGGCGTGTTCCCCGTACCCGTGCACCACGAGGGCCAGGTACCGCGGCTGCGGGTGCGGCCACTCGGTCACGGCGATGCCGCCGAGGTCGTGCTCGCGGACGTCGGTCATGTCTCCTCCAGCCGGTTCGGCGCGGGTCACGGGAGGATCTTCCCAGGAGGCGCACGGTCGGGCTATAGTCCAAAACTAGCAGTGCTAATTAAGGGTGCTGCGGAACGGACCCTGGGGTCCGTGCTGATCCACAACGCCGTCGGTCAGGAGTCCCAGCAGTGCGTCCCGTCCACTTCGCGGCCGCCCGCCGCACCCCCATCGGCAAGCTGCGCGGAGCCCTGTCCACGGTGCGGCCCGACGACCTGGCGGCCGGCGTGATCCGCTCTCTGGTGGCCGGCCTGCCCGCGCTGGACCCGGCCCGGATCGACGACGTCTACTGGGGCGCCGCCAACCAGGCGGGCGAGGACAACCGCAACGTCGCCCGGATGGCCGCCCTGCTCGCGGGCCTGCCCGAGACCGTGCCCGGCGCCACCGTCAACCGGCTGTGCGCATCGGGCCTCGAGGCGGTCACCGCCGCCGCCCGCACCATCGCCGCCGGCGAGGCCGACGTCGTGCTCGCGGGCGGCTCCGAGTCCATGAGCCGCGCCCCCTTCGTGCTGCCCCGCCCCGACGAGGCCCTGCCGCACCGCATCGAGACCCACGACACCCGGCTCGGCTGGCGTCTGGTCAACCCCGCCATGAAGGACCTGCACGGTCTGCTGGCCATGGGCGAGACGGCCGAGGAGGTCGCCGAGCGGTACGGCGTCTCCCGCGCCCGCCAGGACGAGTTCGCCCTGCGCAGCCACCAACTGGCCGCCGCCGCGCGCAAGAACGGCCACTTCGACGACGAGCTCCTGCCGGTGGAGCGCCCCGACGGCGTCACCGTCGAGCAGGACGAGTGCGTCCGTGAGGACACCTCGCTGGAGAAACTGGCCCGGCTGAAGCCGGTGTTCCGTGCGGGCGGCACGGTCACGGCGGGCAACGCCTCCCCGATGAACGACGGCGCGGCCGGACTGCTGCTGGTCAGCGAGGAGGTGCTGGACGAGCTGGGCCTGGAGTCCCTCGGCCGGTACGTCGCGGGCGCGTCGGCGGGCGTCCACCCCGACGTGATGGGCATCGGTCCGGTCCCCGCCACCCGCAAGGCGCTGGCCCGGGTCGGCTGGACGGTCGGCGACCTGGGGGAGGCCGAGTTCAACGAGGCGTTCGCCGCCCAGGCCCTGGCCTGCGTCGACCAGTTGGGCATCGACCCCGACCTGGTGAACCCCACCGGCGGCGCGATCGCCCTCGGCCACCCGCTCGGCTGCTCCGGCGCCCGCATCCTCACCACCCTGCTGCACCGGATGCGCCGCACGGGCGCCGGGCGCGGACTCGCGACCATGTGCGTCGGCGTCGGGCAGGGCAGTGCCGTGCTGGTCGAGAGGCCCTAGCCGGCGGGGGCCGGACGGGGGGTCAACGGGAGTCCCCGGCCCGGGGACCGGAAGCAAGAGCCGCAGCAAGAACGGAGCACCACTGGCATGGCAACCCTGTCCGTCGCCGCCATCCTCGCCGAGAACGCCCGGCGCCGCCCGCACCGCACGGCCCTCGTCGAAGGGGATCTGCGGCTGACCTTCGAACAGGTGTGGCAGCGCGCCCGGGGCCAGGCGGGCGCGCTCGCCGGGCTCGGCGTCCGGCCGGGTGACCGGGTCGCCCTGATGGCCCCCAACACCGCCGACTTCCCCATCGCCTACTACGCGATCGCCGCGGCCGGCGCGGTCGTCGTCCCCGTGCACCTGCTGCTGTCGCCGCCGGAGGTCGAGCACGTCCTGGAGGACAGCGGCGCCACGCTGCTCCTCGTGCACCCCGCGCAGGCGGCGACCGGGCGGGCGGCCGCCGGGGCCCTCGGCGTCCGCGTGGCCGAGCTGGGCGGCGAACTGGACGCCCTCGCGGCCGGCGCCGAGCCCCTGACCTCGTACGTGTCCCGCGCCGCCGACGACCCGGCGGTGATCTTCTACACCAGCGGCACGACCGGCGTGCCCAAGGGCGCCGTGCTCAGCCACTTCAACCTGGTGATGAACGCGACCGTCAACGCCTTCGACGCCAACGACATCCGCGCCGACGACGTCGCGCTCGGCGCGCTGCCGCTCTTCCACGCCTTCGGCCAGACGGTGTCGCTCAACTCCACCTGGCGGGCGGGCGCGACGCTGGTGCTGCTGCCCCGCTTCGACGCGGCCCGCGCCATCGAGCTGATGGTGAAGGAGGGCGTCAACACCTTCCACGGCGTGCCCACCATGTTCGTCGCGCTCGCCGCGGCGGCCGCCGACGCCGACGCCCTGCCCGGGCTGCGCGTGTGCGTATCGGGCGGCGCGTCGCTGCCGGTCGCGGTGCTGGAGCGGTTCGAGGCCGCGTTCGGCGCCCGGATCTACGAGGGCTACGGGCTGTCGGAGACCTCCCCGACGGCCACCGTCAACCAGCCGGTGTTCGGCACCAGGGCGGGCACCATCGGCCACCCGCTGTGGGGCGTCGACGTGGAGATCGCCCGCGCCGAGGTGGAGGACCGGATCGAACTGCTGCCGCCGGGCGAGCTGGGCGAGGTCGTCATCCGCGGCCACAACGTCTTCTCCGGTTACCTCGGCCGTCCCGAGGCCACCGCCGAGGCGCTGGTCGACGGCTGGTTCCGCACCGGGGACCTCGGCGCCAAGGACGACGAGGGCTTCCTCAGGATCGTCGACCGCAAGAAGGACGTCATCATCCGCGGCGGCTACAACGTGTACCCCAGGGAGGTCGAGGAGGTCCTGGTGCGCCACCCCGGCGTCGCCCAGGTCGCCGTCATCGGCCTGCCCGACGAACTGCACGGCGAGGAGGTGTGCGCCGTGGTCGTGCCCGCCGAGGGCGCCGTGCCCGACGCCGCCGGCCTCACCGAGTGGTCCAAGGAGCACCTCGGCCGGCACAAGTACCCGCGCCGCGTGGAGTTCGCCGACGCGCTGCCGCTGGGGCCGAGCATGAAGGTGCTCAAGCGGGAGCTGCGGGCCCGGTACACCGGCCGCTGAGGCCGGCTGGGCCCGGACCCGCCGGAGGCCGGGGCCCGGGAACCGAAGTCCGGCCGACGGATGTGTGCGCATAGCATCGGTCGCCGTATGAACACGATGACGCTGTGGCACATATCCGGCTGGGGGTTCACCGCCCTCGCCCTCGCGGCCCTGCTGGTGGGCTTCTCCAAGACCGCCGTCAGCGGGGCCAACACGGTCAGCCTCGCGGTCTTCGCGGCGGTCCTGCCCGCCCGCGCCTCCACCGGAGTGCTGCTGCCGGTCCTGATCGCCGGTGACGTGCTCGCCGTGCTCACCTACCGGCGGCACGCCCACTGGCCCACGCTGTGGCGGCTGTTCCCGGCCGTCGCGGCCGGCGTGGTGGCCGGCACCGTGTTCCTGCTGTGGGCCGACGACGCGGTCGTGCGGACCTCGATCGGCGCGATCCTGCTGCTGATGGCGGGCGTCACGGTGTGGCGGCGGCGCGGGGCCGGGACGGAGGCCGGGCCGGACGCGGTCGTCGGCCGGGCGGGCCGGATCAAGGCGCGCTCCTACGGCGTCCTCGGCGGGTTCACCACGATGGTCGCCAACGCGGGCGGCCCGGTGATGTCGATGTATCTCCTTTCCGCGGGCTTCCGCAAGCTCGGCTTCCTCGGCACGTCGGCCTTCTTCTTCCTCGTCGTGAACGTCTCCAAGGTGCCCTTCAGCGCCGGCCTCGGCCTGATCGACGGGCGCTCGCTGCTCCTCGACGCAGCGCTCGTGGTGTTCGTCGTGCCCGGCGCGCTGATCGGCAGATGGGCCGTGAACAGGATCAACCAGCGGCTCTTCGAACGACTGGTGATCGCGGCGACGGTCGTCGGCGGCCTGCAGCTGCTGCTGCGCTAGCCCGGACGGCGCCGGGACGTACGCTCGTCCCCATGTCGCAGCACGTCCTGGTCCTCGGCGGCACCACCGAGGCCCGCCGTCTCGCCGCGGACCTCGCCGCGCGCCCCGGAGTCCGGGTCACCACCTCGCTGGCCGGCCGGGTCGCCCGCCCGGCCCCGGTGGCGGGCGAGGTGCGGACCGGCGGTTTCGGCGGGCCCGGGGGTCTCGCCGACTGGCTGCGCGCGCACCGGGTGGACGTGCTGGTCGACGCCACCCACCCCTTCGCCGAGACGATCACGGCCAACGCGGTCCGCGCGGCGGCGGCCACCGGGACACGCGCCCTGGTGCTGCGCCGCCCCGGCTGGTCGCCGGGACCCGGCGACCGATGGCACTCCGTCCGCTCGCTCGACGCGGCCGCCGAGGCGCTGCCCGGCCTGGGCCGACGGGTGTTCCTCAGCACCGGGCGCCTCGGTCTCGCCGCCTTCCGCCACCTCACGGACCTGAGCTTCGTCGTACGCTCGGTCGACCCGCCCGAGCCGCCGCTGCCGCCGGACACGCGGGTGGTCCTCGCCCGCGGCCCCTTCACCGTGGCCGACGAGACCCGCCTGCTGCGCACCCACCGGATCGACGTCCTGGTCACCAAGGACAGCGGGGGCGCGGCGACGGCCGCGAAACTGACCGCGGCACGGGACCTGGGGCTGCCCGTGGTCGTCGTACGCCGCCCCGAACCGCCGGCCGGGGCCACGGTGGTGCCCGACGTGGCCGGCGTGCTGCTGCGGCTGGGCCTCAGCTCTCCGCGGGGTTCCGGCGGAGCAGATACGTGTCCATGATCCAGCCCTTGCGCTCCCGCGCCTCCGCCCGCACCCGCTCGATACGCGGGCCGGCCTCGGCGAGCGGGCCGGAGACGAGGATCTCGTCCGGGGTGCCTATGTACGCCCCCCAGTAGATGTCGATGTCCTGTCCGGCGTACCGCCGGAAGGCCTGGTGCGCGTCCAGCATCACCACCACGTCGTCCACCCCCTCCGGGAAGCCCTCGGCCAGCCGCCGACCGGTGGTGATCTGCACCGGACGCGCCACCCGGTTCAGCCCCGTGCGGTGCCGGGCCACCAGGGAGGAGACGCTGCTGATGCCGGGCACCACGTCGTACTCGAACCCGACCGTGCCCCGGGCCAGCACCTCCTGCAGGATGCCGAGCGTGCTGTCGTACAGCGACGGGTCCCCCCACACCAGGAACGCGCCGGTGCCGTCCTCGCCCAGCTCGTCGGTGATCAGCCGCTCGTAGATGTCCGCGCGCGCGACGCGCCAGTCCTCCACGGCCGGGGAGTACGAGGTCCCGCCCGCCGTGCGGTCCCGCTCCGGGTCACGTGCGGTCACCACCCGGTAGCCGCCCTCGGGCAGGTGCGCGTCGAGCATGTCCCGGCGGAGCCCGGTGAGGTCGCTCTTCACCTCGCCCTTGTCCAGCAGGAAGAACACGTCCGTGCCGCGCAGCGCCTTGACCGCCTGGAGGGTCAGCTGGTCGGGGTCGCCCGCACCGATACCGATGACATGAATCTTTCGCACGCCCCGAGTCTGCCGCATGCCGCCGACGGTGATCCCACCGCCTCCGCGACGGCCGTGCGGAGGCGGTCAGGACGTCAGCCGCGGCGCCTCGGCGGCCGCGTCGACGGGCTCCGGCCCGCTCTCCACCCGCCCGGCCAGCTCCCGCGCCCACGCGGCGAGCCCGGCCAGATCGATCCCGTAGGGCCGGTCCTCGCCCCGCGCTGCCTCCCACTCCTCGACCGCGCCCGCACCCCGCCGCAGCAGCCGCGCCCCGCCGGTGACGTTGCCCCGGGCGGCGTGCGTGAGCCCCACGGCGAGCTGGGCGAGGCCCCGCCACAGCGTCCGCTCGTCCGCGGGCCCCGACTTCCAGGCGTCCTCGAACACCTCGTGGGCGTGGAACGGCCGGCCCGCGTCCAGCAGCGCCTGCGCCTCGGCGACCGTCCCGGCGGCGGTCCGCACGACTCCTTCCGGCTGCCGCTCGACCCCCGCCGTCCCGTACGGCAGCGGCCGGCCCAGCCCGTCCCGGGGCCGGGCGTTGCGCGCCCGCCCGTCCGCGTCCCGGTCCCGGCCGTCCGCCGGCCGTCCCGCCGTCGTGTCCGCGTCTGTCATACGGCCCATTGTCCCGGTCGCGGCCCGGGGCCTCTTCGGCGCACCCCGGTGCGTGGGGTAAAGTGCTGTTCGCGCGATCACGCGGGTCACCGTGAGTGAGCGCACCGGGACGTGGCGCAGCTTGGTAGCGCACTTGACTGGGGGTCAAGGGGTCGCAGGTTCAAATCCTGTCGTCCCGACTTGCGAAGACGCAGGTCAGGGGTCGTTCGAGAGCAGTCTCGTTCGACCCCTTCGCCGTGTCCGGGCCCCGGACGCGTGTCCGCCCGTCGCGGCCCGGTCAGGCCGGGCGCTGCCGCCGGGCCGCCATCACCGCGTAGACGACGATCCCGGCGAACAGGAACAGCACCCCCTGGTACACCGCCGCGTAGCCGGCGCCCGCGACGAGCCACATCGAGAAGGCGGCCGCCACCGCGGTGACCACGGCGTCCCGCAGCAGCCGCGCCCGGTCGACCGACTCGCGCCGGCCGGAGACCAGGTGGAACACCTGGGCCGCGGTGGCCAGCAGGTACGGCACGGTCGCGGTGAACGTGGTGACGAGCACCAGCATGTCGAAGACCTTCGCGGAGCCCGCCGTGTAGTTGTACACGGTGAGCAGCGAGGCGAGGACGACGGTGACACCGACTCCGACGGTGGGCACGCCCCGGCGGCGGCGCGCGAAGGCGGCCGGGAACAGGCCGTCGCGTGCGGCGGCGTAAGGGGTCTGGGCGCTCAGCAGCGTCCAGCCGTTGAGGCAGCCGGTCATCGACACCAGCGCGGCGAGGGCCACGGCCCAGCCGCCCCAGCTCCCGCCGAACATGGCGTTCACGGCGTCCGAGAACGGCGCGGTGGACGCCACCAGACGCCCGTGCCCGACCGTGCCGAAGACCGCCAGGGTGCCCAGCAGGTACACCAGGGCCGCGCCGGCCGTGCCGATCACGGTGGCCCGCCCCACGTTGCGGCGGGCGTCCCTGACCTCGCCCGCGCTGACGGCGGCGGACTCCACCCCGAGGTAGGAGAAGAGCAGCAGGGCGGCGCACGCGGACACCGCGCCGATCGCACCGCCGCCGGTGGCGTTGAACGGCCCGAGCTTCGCCGGGTCGAAGAAGAACAGCCCGCCGACCGCGACCAGCAGCAGCGGTACGAACTTCAGCACGGTGGAGACGAGCTGCACGGCGCCCACGTAGCGGGTGCCGGCGAAGTTGGCGAGCGCGGGCAGCCACTGCAGCGTCAGGGCCGCGAGACACGCGCTCCAGCGGTGGTCGCCCACCGGGACCAGCACGTCGAGGTAGCCGACCGCGGCGACGGCGAGCGCGGCGTTCGACACCCAGGTGGTGATCCAGTACGCCCAGGCGGCGAGGAAGCCGGCGAAGTCGCCGAAGGCCTCGCGGGCGTAGACGTAGGGGCCGCCGGTGCGCGGGTCGCGTTCGGCGAGCCGGCCGAAGACCAGGGCGAGTGCGATGGCGCCGACGGTCAGGACGCCGAAGGCGACCAGGCTGACGGTGCCGTAGGGGGCGACGGAGGCGGGGAGCAGGAAGATGCCCCCGCCGATGATGTTGCCCATGACCAGCGCGGTGGCGACGGGCAGTCCGAAGCGGCGGGCGTGCCGTCCGGTGTCGCCGTTCGGGTCCTCGGCGGGAACGGGGTGGGTTCCCGAGGGGGCCGGAGCCGGCCGCGCAGCGGTCCCGGTGACGTGCATGGGTGGGTGTGCCTCTCGTCGAACGGGTGCTCCCGGGATCGCCGGGGACCCAGCCATGGTCGGGGATGCCCCGACCTGACGCAAAATCGCCGCTTTTTATCTCGTTGAACCCGTTCGATGATGAAAAAAGTGCTCGTGTGACGCCTTCGTACCGCGAGACGTCCGTCAGCCCTTGCCGGAGCCCAGGGTCAGACCGCTGACGAACTGGCGCTGCAGCGCGAAGTAGACGATCAGGGTGGGGACGGCGGTGAGCAGGGCGCCGGCGGCGACCAGGTTGGGGTCGGTGAAGTACTGGCCGGAGAGGTTGTTCAGGGCCGAGGTGATCGGCATGTTCTCACCGGTGGAGATCAGCACCAGGGCCCAGAAGAAGTCGTTGTAGATCCAGATCGACAGCAGGGTCGCCAGCGCCGCCATCGCCGGCTTGCACAGCGGCAGCGTGATCTGCCAGTACAGCCGCCACACCGAGGCGCCGTCGACCAGCGCCGCCTCGGTCAGCTCGTGCGGCAGCGAGCGCATGTAGTTGCTCAGCACGAACGCGCAGAACCCGGACTGGAACGCGACGTGGACGAGGACGAGGCCGAGCGCGGAGTCGTAGAGCTTGCCGCTCGCGGTGACGCCGGGCAGGTCCGTCAGCAGGTACATCCGGTACAGCGGCGTGATGATGACCTGCTGCGGGAGCAGGTTGCCGGCCGTGAAGACCAGCAGCAGCGCCAGGTTGACCCGGAAGTCGAACCGGCTGACGTAGAAGGCGACGCACGAGGACAGGAACAGCGTCAGCAGCACCGCCGGCACCGCGATGAACAGCGTGTTGACGAAGTAGTGCGTCATGTCCGACTGCTGGTACGCGTGGGTGAAGTTGTCCAGGCCGAGCTTGTCCGGCCAGGACACGTACCCCTTGGCGCTGGTCTCGCTGTAGGGGCGCAGGGCCGAGAAGACCGCCCACAGCAGGGGCGCCAGCCACGCCACGGCGGTGACCGAGAGGAAGACGTGCAGCAGGACCCGGGCCGGGCGCACGGGGGCGCGCCGCCTGAGCGCGGCGGTGGGGGCGCTCACGATCGCCGCTCCTTCCGGAAGGTGGCCACCAGGTACGGGACGATCACCGCGAGGGAGACGACCAGCAGGACCACCGCGATGGCGGAGCCGTAACCGATGCGGCTCGACTCGCCGATGATGTTGTTGGTCACCAGGATGGACAGCAGCTCGGTGCCCTGCGCGCCCTTGTTGAAGACGAAGACCAGGTCGAAGGCGCGCAGCGACTCGATGACGGTGACGACCAGGACGACCGTGTTGGTCGGGCGCAGGGTCGGGAAGACGACGTGCCGGAACGACTGCCACTCGCCCGCGCCGTCCAGCGCGGACGCCTCCCGCAGGGACGGGTCGACGCTCTTCAGGCCGGCCAGGTAGAGGATCATCATGTAGCCGGTGTGCCGCCAGGACGCGGCGACGAGCACCGCCCACAGATTGAGGTCGGGGTCGCCGATCCAGTCGATGTAGTGGCCGGGCTCGTTGGCCCCGGCGATGCTGTTGATCAGGCCGGTGTCCGGGTTGTAGACGAGCTGCCAGACGAACCCGATGCACGCCATCGAGATGACGACCGGCAGGAAGAACGCGGTCTGGTAGACCCGGCTGAACCGGATCCGCTTGTCCAGCTGCACGGCCAGGAACAGCCCGAACGGCGTCGGGAGGAGGATCAGGACCGCGAACCAGATGACGTTGTGCTGGACGGCGGGCCAGAACTGCGGGTTGTCGCTGAAGAGCTGCTTGAAGTTCTCCAGCCCCACCCACCGGATCGAGTCGAACCCGATGCCGTCCCAGGTGGTGAAGGCGAGGAGGACCGAGGCGAGCGCGGTGACCCAGACCAGGGCCACGTGCAGGACCGTGGGGACGCCCGCCATGAAGGCGAGCGTGATCCGGTCGCGGCGGGTCAGCAGGCGCCGGTGGCCCCGGGCGGCCCGCGTCGTCCCGGGTGCGGCGCCCGGAGGCGGCACGGCGGCCGCCTCCGGTGTCATCGTCGTCGTGTCGGTGGTCATCGGGCCGCTCACGAGGACGTGAAGATGGTCTTCTTCTGGCGCTCGATCGACGACAGCAGGCCGTCCACGCCCTTGGGGTTCTGGACGAACTTCTGCAGCGCGGGCTGCATCACCGTGGAGGTGAAGTCCGGCCGGCTGTCGCGGTCCATGAACTGGGTGAGGCTCTTGGCGCCGCTGATCATCGTGTACGCCTTCTTCTGCAGCGCGGTGTACGAGGAGGTGTCGGCCTTGCTGGAGGCGGCCACCATGCTGGAGTCGGCCTTGAGGTAGACCGCCTCCGCCTGCGGGGTGCCGAGGTACTCCAGCAGCTTCACCACGCCCGCGTGGTTCTTCGGGGACCTGCTGACCATGAAGCCGTCGGTCGGCGCCTCGACGGTGTCCTGGCCGTAGGCGGGGTTGATCTCGGGGAAGGCGAAGAAGTCGAGGTCGTCCAGGTCCGCCTTGGCCGTGAACTGCTGGCCCACGAACGAGCCGAGGAGGTACATGCCGGCCTTCTTGGCCACCAGGGTCTGCGCGGCGTCCTGCCAGGTGCGGCCCATGGCGCCGTCCTGGTGGTAGGGGAGCAGCTCGCTCCAGTGGTCGAAGACGGCCTTCACCTTCGCGTCGGTCCAGGACGCCTTGCCGGCCATCAGCTCGACGTGGAAGTCGTAGCCGTTGAGCCGGAAGTTGATCTGGTCGAAGGTGCCCATCGCCGGCCAGGCGTCCTTGTCGCCGAAGGCGATCGGGACCAGGCCGTCCTTCTTCATCCGCTTGCACAGGGCGACCAACTGGTCCCAGGTGGTGGGTATCTCGTAGCCGTGCCGCTGGAAGAGGCTCCTGCGGTAGAAGAGCGCCCAGGGGTAGGTGTACAGCGGCACGAAGTAGTACTTGCCGTCCTCGCCCTTGCTGAGCTTCCTCATCGCCTCGGGGAAGTTGCCCTCGATCTTCGCCCACACGTCGTCGATCGGCGTCGCCAGCTTCTTCGCCGCGAAGAACTGCATGCGGTAGCCGGCGAACCAGTTGAACACGTCGTCCGGGGTGCCCTGGAGGTAGGAGTTGATCTGCTCCTGGAAGGTGTTGTGGTCCTTGGTGTTCACGTCGACCGTGATGCCCGACCGTTTTCTGAAGGTCGCGTAGATCTCCGCGAACGCCTTCTTCGGCACGGCGTCGGAGGCGTTGGAGCCGAGGGTGACGGTCTTCGGGTCGGCGGCCGAGCCGCTGCCGCCGCAGGCGGACAGCAGGGGTGCGCCCGCACCGGCGAGGAGCGCGGTACCGCCCGCTCCGCGCAGCAGCGAGCGACGGCTGGGCCCGGGGACGGCGGGGGCGGAGGGGGAGAGGCGCATGGCGGCTCCTGAGGATTGCGGGGTCCGGCCAAGGGGATGAGTCGATCACCGACAGGTCCTCGAAACCGCTCAGAAATCAACTCGACCGAACAGCGTGGGCGTAATGACAGCCCCACCTCCGCCCGGCGTCAATAGGTCCCGCTCGCACCGGCGGTTCTCTTGCCCGAAACGTGACCGCGGCCGAACGGGCGCCTTGAAGTGATGTCTTGACAAAGTATTGACAGCGGACTCCGCAGGGGGGTTGGATCGCGTGCCAGCGCAACAGCGTCCTGTCCCCGTAGCACAGTGAGGTGCACGAACGATGGACCGCTCCGCTCACTTCCGCTCCCGCCGCCTGGTCCCCGTCGTGGCCGTGGCCGCCGCGGCAGCCCTCACCCTCGCCGGCTGCTCCAGCGGGTCCGGGGGGAAGAAGGCCGAGGAGGGCGGTTCGGGCGCCTCCGCGGGCAAGGCGAACACCCCCCGGATGACCGTCGCCCTGGTCACCCACCAGTCGCCGGGCGACACCTTCTGGGACATCGTCCGCAAGGGCGCCGAGGCGGCCGCCGCCAAGGACAACATCAAGCTCGTCTACTCCCACGACCCCGACGCCGGCCGGCAGGCCGGACTCGTCCAGAACGCCGTCGACCAGAAGGTCGACGGCATCGCCGTCACCCTCGCCAAGCCGGACGCCATGAAGGACGTCGTCGGCAAGGCGGGTGCGGCCGGCATCCCCGTCGTCGGACTGAACTCCGGTCTCAGCGACTGGAAGAAGCTCGGCCTGCTGCAGTTCTTCGGGCAGGACGAGACGGTCGCCGGCGAGGCGTTCGGCAAGAAGCTGAACGAGGTCGGGGCCGAGAAGGCCGTGTGCGTCATCCAGGAACAGGGCAACATCGGCCTCACCCAGCGCTGCGACGGACTGCGGAGGACGTTCTCCGGCACGACCGAGAACCTGTACGTGAACGGCGCCGACATGCCGTCCGTGAAGTCGACGATCACGGCCAAGCTGAAGCAGGACAAGTCCATCGACCACGTGGTCACGCTGGGCGCGCCCTTCGCCCTGACCGCCGTGCAGTCGGTGGACGACGCGGGCAGCAAGGCCCGGATCGCCACCTTCGACCTGAACAAGAACCTCACCGCCGCCGTCAAGAAGGGCACCATCCAGTTCGCCGTCGACCAGCAGCCCTACCTCCAGGGCTACCTGGCGATCGACTCCCTGTGGCTGTACAGGACCAACGGCAACTACAGCGGCGGCGGCGAGCAGCCGGTGCTGACCGGTCCGGCGTTCGTCGACAGGTCCAACGTCGACAAGGTCGCCGAGTTCGCCGCGAAGGGCACCCGCTGATGAGCGTGACACCGCACGCCGGGCCGGCCACGGAGCCGGCGCCGGCGCCCGGCCCCACCGCCGGCGACGGCCGCACCGCGCGGCGCCCGCTGGTGCTGCGGCTGCTGGCCCGCCCGGAGGTGGGCGTCCTCCTGGGCGCCCTCGCGGTACTCGTCTTCTTCCTGATCGCGGCGCCCTCGCTCCGCCAGGGCAGCTCGATGGCCACGGTCCTCTACCAGTCCTCCACCATCGGCATCATGGCGATCCCCGTGGCCCTGTTGATGATCGGCGGCGAGTTCGACCTGTCCGCGGGCGTCGCCGTGATCAGCTCCGCGCTCACCGCGAGCATGCTCAGCTACCAGCTCACGGTGAACGTGTGGACCGGAGTCGTCGTCGCCCTGGTGCTGTCGCTGGGCGTCGGGGCGCTCAACGGCTGGATGGTGACGAAGACCGGGCTGCCGAGCTTCCTGGTCACCCTCGGCACCTTCCTGATCCTCCAGGGCGTCAACCTCGCCGTCACCAAGCTGGTCACCGACAACGTCGCCACCGACGACATCAGCGACATGGACGGCTTCGGCCAGGCCAAGAGGATCTTCGCCTCCTCCGTCGGCATCGGCGGCGTCCAGGTGAAGACCACCGTGCTCTACTGGCTCGCCTTCGCGGCCCTCGCCACCTGGCTGCTGCTGCGCACCAGGTACGGCAACTGGGTCTTCGCCGTCGGCGGCAGCGCGCAGAGCGCCCGGGCCGTCGGCGTCCCGGTCACCTTCACCAAGATCACCCTCTTCATGCTGGTCGGCCTCGGCGCCTGGTTCACCGGCATGCACAACCTGTTCTCCTTCAACACCGTGCAGTCCGGCGAGGGCGTCGGCCAGGAGCTGATCTACATCTCCGCGGCCGTCATCGGCGGCTGTCTGCTCACCGGCGGCCACGGCACGGCGATCGGGCCCGTCTTCGGCGCCTTCATGTTCGGCATGGTGAATCAGGGCATCGTCTTCGCCGGCTGGAACCCCGACTGGTTCAAGGCCTTCCTCGGCGTCATGCTGCTCGGCGCCGTCCTGATCAATCTGTGGGTCCGGCGCACGGCCACCCGGAGGTGACCTCCCATGACCACGAACGGAACCGGAACCACCGGCACGGCCCGGCGGGACACCGCGCCCGCCGCGGACGGCCCGATCGTCGAACTGCGCGGCGCGGGCAAGTCCTACGGCAACGTCCGCGCCCTGCACGGCGTCGACCTCAGCGTGCACGCGGGCCGGGTGACCTGCGTCCTCGGCGACAACGGCGCCGGAAAGTCCACCCTCATCAAGATAGTGTCCGGGCTGCACCGGCACACCGAGGGCGAGTTCCTGGTGGACGGCCGCCCGGTGCGCTTCGGCACCCCGCGCGAGGCCCTCGACCGCGGCATCGCCGCCGTCTACCAGGACCTCGCCACCGTCCCCCTCATGCCGGTGTGGCGGAACTTCTTCCTCGGCTCCGAGCAGACCAAGGGGCCCTGGCCGGTGCGGCGCCTGGACATCGCCCGCATGAAGGCGACCTGCGACCGGGAACTGCGCGACATGGGCATCGTCCTGGACGACCTGGAGCAGCCCGTCGGCACCCTGTCCGGCGGCCAGCGCCAGTGCGTGGCCATCGCCCGGGCCGTCCACTTCGGCGCCCGGGTGCTCATCCTGGACGAGCCGACGGCGGCCCTGGGCGTCAGGCAGTCGGGCGTGGTCCTCAAGTACATCGCCGCCGCCCGCGACCGCGGGCTCGGGGTCATCTTCATCACCCACAACCCGCACCACGCCTACATGGTCGGCGACCACTTCAGCGTGCTGCGCCTCGGCACCCTCGAACTCAGCGCCGCCCGCGCCGAGATCACCCCGGAGGAGCTGACCGACCACATGGCGGGCGGCGCCGAGCTCGCCGTGCTGAAGCACGAACTGGCGCAGGTGCGCGGGGTGGACGTCGACGGGCTGCCGGAGGCGGGGGACCGCACCGCCCCGACGGCCGGCGCCCCGGAGGCGGGCGGCTGACGGCGCCGGCACGCGGAACGACGGACCGCTCCCGTGCGTTCATGAGGACGTACGGGTCCGTACGAGCACACGGGGAGACCGAGTTGACGAACGAGACGCACGAGCCCAACGACGCGCACGACCCGGACCGGCCGCACGAGCCGAACGACGCGCACGACCCCAACCGGGCGCACCGGCCGGACGGGAGCGGCGGGCGGCGGACGGCGCACCGGGAGCCGGACACGGCCGCGACCGCGCGCCGTGCCCGGTTCGGCACGCTGCCGGAGCGGGTCCGGCCCGAGGACACCGTGGAGACGCTCCCCGCCGCGCCGAGGGACCCCGCGCGGGACGCCTTCGACCCCGACGAGTGGCTGGTCCGCTACTGCCTCTGAGCGGCGCGGACCTGCTCCGCCGGCCGGGCCGGGCGGCGCCGCGCCCTCAGAGGGCCCGTGCCTCCGCTAGCGTCACCGGGCGGTGCTCGCGCAGGGACAGGGCGCACGCCTCGGCGATCCAGCCCGCCTCCAGGGCGTCCTCGACCGTGCAAGCGGAGGGGCGGGCACCGGCCACCACCTCGGTGAACGCGGCGAGTTCGGCACGGTAGGCGGCGGCGAAGCGGTCCATGAAGAAGCCGTGCGGGGGGCCGGACGGGAAGGTCGCCCCGGGCTCGGCCGACCGCAGCGGCAGTCTGTCCTCCAGGCCCACCGAGAGGGAGTCCTCGAAGCCGAGCAACTCCATGCGGACGTCGTGACCCCGGCCGTTGTGACGGGAGTTGGAGACCACCGCGAGCGTGCCGTCGTCCAGGGTGAGGATCGCGCCGGTGGTGTCCGCGTCGCCCGCCTCCCGGATGTGGGCGGCGCCCCGGTTGCCGCCGGCCGCGTACACCTCGGCGACCTCGCGGCCGGTCACCCAGCGGATGACGTCGAAGTCGTGCACGGAGCAGTCGCGGAAGATGCCCCCGGAGGCGGCGACGTACGCGGCGGGCGGCGGCGCCGGGTCCAGCGTCGTGCAGCGGACGGTGTGCAGCCTGCCCAGCTCACCGCCGCGCACGGCCGCGCGGGCGGCCGTGAACCCCGCGTCGAACCGGCGGTGGTAGCCGATCTGCACCGGCACCTCCGCACCCCGGAGGGCCTTGAGCACCTCCAGACCCTGCGCCATGGTGCGGGCCACCGGCTTCTCGCAGAAGACCGGGACGCCGGCCGTCACCCCGGCCCGGATCAGCGCCGGATGGGCGTCCGTCGCCGCCGCGACGACCAGGCCGTCAACGCCGGCTGCGAGCAGCGCTTCCGGCGAGTCCGCGATCCGGGCGCCGAACCGCTCGGCGGCGGCCTTCGCCGCGGCCGGGAACGGGTCGGCGACGACGAGCGACTCGACCACGTCCAGACCCGAGAGGGTCGCCGCGTGGAAGGCGCCGATGCGGCCCAGACCGAGGATTCCGATGCGCATGAGGCTCTGGCTCCTTAGTGCGGTGGTGCGGTGGTGCGGGGGCGTGCCGGGCGGGGCCGCCCGGTGCGCGTTCCGTCTCAACCCGGGCCGCCCGGTGGTCCGGGAGGCAGATCGACCCACCTGCGGGTCCCGGCCGACAGCACCATGGCGTCGAGCACCGCGGCACCGTGCACCGCGTCCGCGAGGGTGGCGCCGTACGGCCTGCCCTCCGCGACGGAGCGCAGGAAGCGGTAGGCCTCGACGACCTTCAGGTCGTCGTAGCCCATCGCGTTGGCCGCGCTCGGCTGGAACGCGGCGAACTCGCCCGCGCCCGGCCCGACGTACACGGTGCTCACCGGCTGGTCCTGGTACGTCGTGCCGCGGCTCACCGCCAGTTCGTTCATCCTGCGGAAGTCCCAGGAGACCGCGCCCCGGGTGCCGTGCACCTCGAAACCGTAGTTGTTCTGCTCGCCGACCGAGACCCGGCAGGCCTCGAGCACCCCGCGGGCGCCCGAGGCGAACCGCAGCAGGCAGCCGGCGTAGTCCTCGTTCTCGACCGGCCCCGGCTCACCGCCCAGGGCCCGCGCGTGCCCGGCGGTGGCGCCCGCCGGGCGGGCCCGCACGGGCACGAAGACGGCCGTGTCGGCGCTGAGGGAGGCGATGTCGCCGAGCAGGAAGCGGGCCAGGTCGGCGCCGTGCGAGGCCAGGTCGCCGAGGACTCCGCTGCCGCCGCGGGACCGCTCGTAACGCCAGGTCAGGGCAGCGTCGGGGTGGGCGGCGTAGTCGCTGAACAGCCGGAACCGGGCGTGGGTGACCGTGCCGAGCTCCCCGCCCGCGATCAGGTCGCGGGCGGCCTCCACGGCGGGCGCGTTGCGGTAGTTGAAGCCGACCGCGCCCTGGACACCCGCCCCCGCGACCGCGTCGGCGACAGCCCGGGCGTCAGCACCGGTCAGCCCCACCGGCTTCTCGATCCACAGGTGCTTGCCCGCCTCCGCCATCGCCACCCCGATCTCCCGGTGCAGGAAGTTCGGCACGGTGACGCTCACGGCCCGCACCCGCGGATCGGCGGCCACCTCACGCCAGTCGCGGGTGGCACGGGCGAATCCGAAGCGGGCGGCGGCCTCCTCGGCCCGGCCCGGCACCTCCTCGGCGACCGTCAGCAGCTCGGGGCGGAGCGGCAGTTGCGGATAGTGGTGGCCGACCCGGGCGTACGCCCGGGTGTGCACCCGGCCCATCCAGCCGAAACCGACGACGGCGACCCCGAGTGCGTCCACCATGAAGGCACCTCTGCTCATGCCCGGCCCGGCTCAACCCTGTCCGGATCACCTTTGTGCGGACATGGTGAGCGTGTCAACCGGGCCGGCGCACGTGTCGGCCGGACCGGCGGAGCCGGCCCCGCCGGGCGGCCTCCCTCACAGAGTGATCGCGTAGGCCTTGCGGAGCGTCTCGTGCACGGTCCACGTCGTGCGGTCGCCCGCACGCAGCACGGCCAGGTCGCCGGGGCCCACCCGCAGCGTGGGACCGCCCTCGACCTCGATCGTCGCCGATCCGCTGACCACCACGAACAGCTCGTCCGCCTCGGTGTCGGTGACCACGCCCGGCGTGATCTGCCAGACACCGCGGATCTGCCGGCCGTCCGCCGACTCCCACACCACCCTGCCCGTCACCTCCGGGTTCCCGGAGACGATCTGCTCCGGGTCCAGGGGCTCGGGTTCGAGGTCGGCGTCGGGGACGTGGAGAGCGAAGCTGTGCGTCATGCGGCGACCCTAGCCAGGGCGGCCGTCGCGCCGCCGTGGACAGTGTGTGCGGCATCGGTCCCCGCGGACGGACACTTCGTCGCGCCGTCCGCGGCCGGCGCCGCCCGGGCCGCACCGGCCGCCCGGGCCGGGCGACGGGGCGGGCGCGAGCGTCCGCCCGGGTGCGGTAGGGTTGACCTGCGTGATCACGCGGGAGCGCCCGCGTGGGAGGGCAACGGGACGTGGCGCAGCTTGGTAGCGCACTTGACTGGGGGTCAAGGGGTCGCAGGTTCAAATCCTGTCGTCCCGACTCATACGAGTCGCGGCTCAGGGCCGGTTTCGGAGCGATCCGGGACCGGCCCTCGGCCGTTTCTCCGGCGGATGTGCCGCGTGGCCGGGGCTCCGGCCCAGGCCCGGCGTTCCCACGTCACCGTCACAGCCACGTGTGGACCGGGCCGGGCAGGGGCGCCGGGGGCCGTCAGCCCGTCGCGGTCGCGGTCGGGGACGGCGTCTTCCCGGCGAGCACCTGCTGCAGACGCTGGGCGCCCTGCCGTACCGCCGTCTGTGTGGCGGCGTGGTCGACGCCGGACGGGCCGCCGTTGGTGACCACGATCCCGGAGGAGCCGGCCCGTACGGCGGCCACGTCCAGGTCGAGCGTGACGGGCGCACCGCCGGAGGTGCCCTGCACGGTGAGGGTGAGCCCCTGCCGGCCGTCCCCCACGGCGGGCAGCGGACTGCTCACGACCCGCACCGTCCGCTTGCCGCCGTCCGAGCCGGTCACGGTGAAGTGGCCGCAGGTCTGCGCCAGGCTCTTCATCCAGTCCAGGGACTTCTCCAGCGAGCCCTTGCCGTAGTCGCCCACCTGGTACAGCAGCCGGGCGTCGCCGTGCGTGAAGCCGGTGAGCGCCGACGCTCCCACCGGCCGGCCCAGCAGGGTGTCCGAGTACAGGCTGTCCAGCAGCTTCTGGCAGTCCTGGGACCCGGTCCTGCCGTTCAGGAACGAGGCGACGTCGACCTTGCCGGCCAGGAGCTTGTCGCGCCAGCTCGCCGCGTTGTTCACCTGGTTCCACGCGTCCCCGAGGTCGGCCCGGGTGATCAGCGCGGCCTGCGCCCCGCCGGTGGTCAGCGCCCGCGTGGGCCACGGGGAGGGGGACGACGGCGACGGGGAGGCCGGGGACGGCGAGGCCGGGGACTGCTCCGCCGCCGGGGAGACCGGCGCAGCCTCCGGGGTCCCGGTGCCGTCGGCGCAGGCGGCGGTGACGAGCAGGGTCCCCGTCGCCAGCGCCGAGGCGAGAACACGTGCGGGGCGGGACGGACGGTCCATCGCGGCGGCCTCCTCGGAGCGCGGTACGTCCCTCCACATCAGCACCGGCCCGGCCGGTGGACGAGCACAGCGTGGCGTTCGGGTGACCCCCGCGGTGGCTCCGTGCCGGCCCCGCGCCGCCCCCTCGCTCCATGCCGGCCCCGCGCCGGTCCGCCGTACGGACGTCCTCTCGACGTCGTGGTACGCCCGATCGACACTCCGGGAAAGGGAATCCGACGAACGGGCAGGAAATGAGGACGCGCCTCGGGACGGTGGCCGAGCGGCGGGGCCGCTCGGCGGACCGGGGCACGAGCCGCCCCCCCGGGCGCGACGGCGAGGCCGGAGGACGTCTCCCTCCCCCGAAGGCGACGTCCCCCGACCGCTCCCCCCGGTGCCCGGATGTGGCCTGGACCGACAGAGTGCCGTACCCGGCGGTCCGGGCGCCTGAGTCGGGGGGTACTCAAGTCGTCGTGTATCAGACCTGAGCAGGCGCGCTCCTGTTCGTGTGACGACTCACGATCAGGACGCGAAGACGCTGGAACTCCCTTGGCCGTTCACCGGGCGCGAGGACGAACTGGGCCTGGTGCGCCGGGCGTTGTCGGGCGGGCGGCCCGGCGTCGTGGTGACCGGACCGCCCGGCCGGGGCAAGACCCGGCTGATCACGGAAGCCGCCCGGGGCCTGGACTGCGCCCGGGTTACCGGCACTCCCGGGACCCGCGGCCTGCGCTTCGCGGCCTTCGCGCACCTGCTGCCCGACACCGTCTCGCTGCACCGCGCGGTGCGGCTCCTTTCCGGCGTACGCCTCCTCGTCGTCGACGACGCCCATCTGCTCGACGAGGCCTCCGCCGCGCTCGTGCACCAGCTCGCCGTGCAGGGCGGCACCCGGCTGGCGGTGACCGCCACCGACGGCGTGCCCGTGCCCGGCGCGGTCTCCCGGCTGTGGACGGGGGAGTTGCTGCCGCGCCTGCCGTTGCCGCCGCTGCCCCGTGAGGACACCGACCGGCTCCTCGCCACGGCCGGCCTCGAAGCGCTCACCATGAGCCGCCTGCACCGGTTGTGCCAGGGCGATCTGCGGCTGCTGCGGGACCTGCTGGGCGCGCTGCGCGGCTCCCGTGCCCTGATCCGGCTGCCGGGGGGCGGCGGATGGGCGTGGCGCGGTCCGGTCCCGGTCACCGCGGCCGTCCGGGAGCGCCTGGCCGACGTCCTCGACCGGTCCGACGCCGACGAGCGCGAGACCCTGTACCGGCTCGCCTTCGCCGAGCCCCTGCCGCTCGCCCTCCACGGCCTCGGCCCGGAGGTCCTCGAACGGCTCGAGCGGGAGGGGCTGATCGCCGTCGACGGCCACGGCTCGGTCCGCCTCGCCCACCCACTGCACGGCCCGGCCCTGCGCGCCACCGCGGGCCCCCTGCAGGCCCGCCGGCTGGCCCGCACCCCGGACCGGTGCGAACCCGCCCTGGCGGTCGAACGGGCGGCGCTGGAACGCCGGCTGGAGCGGCACGACGTGCGGGCCGTGCCGACACCGGTCGGGGACTGGCTGCTGTCCGAGGGGCTGCCGGTCCCGGGCGGATACGCCGCCGTGCGCGCCCGGTACGCCCGGCTGCGCGGAGAACTGCGCGAGGCGGCCGCCTGGGCGCGCGAAGGCCTGCGCGCGGCGCCGGAGGACACCGGCTGCCGCGTCGAACTCGACTTAGCGGCATGTCAGTCCGGCGACGTCACGGGCACCGGGGTGTGGGCCGCGGCGGCCGGCGGCGACCTCGACGGCGCCCTGGACCGGATCGCCGGGGACGAGGTGCTCGCGCTGTACGACGCCGTGCGGCTCGGGGCGCCGGAGCGGGTCGCCGGGCGGCTGACGGGCGACGGTGTGTTCGCCCGGCACGCCGACGCGCTCGCCCGCGGCGACGGCCCCGCCCTCGACCGGTCCGCCGAGGCGCTGGCGGAGCGCGGCTTCCTGCTGTTCGCGGCCGAGGCGCACGCGCAGGCCGTACCGGTCCACCGCGACCCGCGCGCCGCCCGTCTCTCCCGCACCCGGGCGCTGGCGCTGGCCCACCGCTGCCAGGGCGCCCGCACGCCGGCGCTCGCCGGACTCGTCCTCGGCGAACTCACCGCGCGGCAACGGCAGATCGTCGCCCTCGCCGCGTCCGGTATGAGCAACCGGCAGATCGCCGAGCGGCTGACGCTCTCCGTCCGGACCGTCGGCAACCACCTCTACGGCGCGTACGCCCGCCTCGGCGCCGGCGACCGCACAGCCCTGCCGTGGCTCACGGACGCCGCCACGGCGGAACCCGCCTGACCTGAGGGGGCCCGTACCGCGTGCGGGCCCCCTCCGAACGGCGCACGCGCTCCCGGCCCGGTCGCCCTCATGGCCGTCACGACTCGTCCGACCACCGCGCCGGTCCCCCCGGGGCGGTCGTCCTCTCAGGCCGCCCCGAACGCCCGTCCCCTGACCTGAGGGGGCCCGTACCGCGTGCGGTCCCCCTCCGAACGGCGCACGCGCTCCCGGCCCGGTCGTCCTGACGGCCGTCACAACTCGTACGGCCTCCGCACCGGCCCCCGCGGCCGTCCTGTCAGGCAGCCCCGAACGCCGCGAACGCCCACCCCGTCGCCTGGTGGACCGCGTCGCCCGGCTGGGCGGCGCGGGCGTCGCGCAGGGCCTCGGCGAGGGAGAGGCCCGCGTCGAGGCCCTTGTGCAGGGCCAGCATCAGCGGCACCACGGCCGCGTCGTTGACCGGTGCGCTGCTCGCCACCACCCCGGCCGTGCCCAGCGGCAGCAAAGCGGTGACCAGGCCCAGCAGTTCGTCGGCGCCCACCGAGGCGAGCCGGGCGGTGTCGCAGCTCGACAGGATGATCCGGTACGGGCTGCGGGCCAGGCGCTCGAAGTCGTGGACGATCAGCGGGCCGTCCGCCATCCGCAGCGCGGAGAACAGCGGACTGTCCGCACGGAACGTGCCGTGCGCGGCGAGATGCGCGAGGGCGGCGCCGTCCAGGTGCTCCAGCACCCGGGGCACCTGCGCCCGAGGCCCCTCCAGCACCGTCGCGTCGCCGTACCGGCCCGCCAGTTCGGGCACCTCCGCGCCGCCCGTGGCCAGGCCCGGGCCGCGCACCAGCACATGCCGGCCGCCGCCCGGCGGCGCGGTCTCCCGCGCCCGCAGCCAACTGCCCGCCGACGGCGACACACTGAGCACCCGCTCCCGCAGCGCCGGCAGCAGCGCCCACGGCACGCGGTGCAGCGCGCCCGGCGGCACGATCACCACCGGACCGGACCCGAGACGCGCCGCGGCACCGCCCAGCAGCAGTTCCTCCAGGCGCCGGCCGGCCGCCTCCACCAGCGGCAGCCGCGCCTCGCCGCCCGGGTGCGCCAGCCGGCGCAGCCCGGCCTGCACGTGCTCCGCCTCGGCCACCGCCTCCGCGAGCGGCCCGCCCGCGAACCGGCGGACCCGGCCCTGCCCGCACAGCAGGATGTGCACCCGGCCGTCCACCACGGCGAGTTCGACCAGCCGCGCGTCCCCGAGACGCTCCAGCAGCCGGGCCGTGTCGAAGCGGCCGCCGTCGCCGGGCGCGTCACCGCGCATGTGGTGGGTGCGGGAGCGGATCTCCCTCTCCAGCCGCCGCTGTTCGCGCTCCAGGGCGGGCACCGGCCGGCCCTCCATCCGCGCCTCGTCGGCGCGGGCCGCTATCTCCCGGTAGGCGGTGATCCCGCCGAGCAGCGCCGGGTCGGCCGGCGGCCGGGCGGGCGGCGCGGCCAGCACGGTCGCCCGCCAGCGCTCGCTCCACTCCAGCAGCCGTCGCGGACCGCCCTGCGCCAGGCCCACCTCCTGGGCGAGCGCGGCCAGTTCCGCCCCCTGCGCGGTGACACGGGCCCGCAGCTCGGAGGCGCCCAGGGTCATCCGGTGGTCGTCGAGCACCGCCAGCCCCCGCCGGCAGGCCTGCAGCACGCCGCGCCCGGAACCCGCCGCCCGGGCGCGCAGGGCCTGCGCCACCCAGCCCGTCACCCGGGCCGGCGGCGGACCGGAGTGCCTGCTGCGGGCGGCGGCCGCCAGATGCCGCTCCGCGTCCGCCGTCCGGCCCAGCGCCAGCGCGATCCGCCCGGCGAGCAGCGAGGCCTCCGGCGCGGCGGGCGAACCGAAGGAGGCCAGCCGCTCGGCGACCCGGGCCGCGTCCGCGACCAGCCGGCCCGAGCCGGGCCCCGCCGCCGCCCGCGCCTCGGTCAGCACCAGCCGGGCGTGCGTCTCCCACCAGGTGCGCCGCTGCCTGGCGAACAGCCGTACCGCCTGGGCGGCACGGTCGGTGGCGACGTCCGCCTTGCCGGCCGAGCGCGCGGCGCGCGCCGCGGCCAGCAGCAGCTCGGCCTTGCGCGTGGACTGCCCGCCGATCCGGTCAAGCAGCGCGATCGCGGTGTCCGCCTCGGCGAGCGCCTCGGGCGCGAGCCCGGCGGCCATCAGCACCTCGCAGCGCCGCACCGACAGCATGAAGGTGGGCGTGCCGAGCTTGGCGTACCGCTCCTCCGCCTCGTCCAGCAGGCGCAGCGCGGCCGGGATGTCCCCGGAGCGGAACGCGGCGAGGCCCCGGCTCTCCACCGCGTCCGCCTTGTCGTGCTCCTGGCCGGTGGTGTCCCACAGCCGCTCCGCCGCCGTGAAGTCCGCGACCGCCCGGTCCACCGCGCCGAGCGCCAGGTGCACGGTGGCCCGCAGCGTCAGCGCCCGCGCCGTCCAGATGCCGTCACCGGCCTGCCGCAGGGCCGGCAGCGCCCGGCGCACGTCCTCAAGCGCCTCCCGGTGATGCCCCAGCACCCACCACACATAGGCCCGCCGGTAGCGCACCCGGGCCCTGGTGTGTCCGCTGCCCCGCGCGACCCCCTGCTCGAACGAGGCCAGTCCCTGCCGCGTGCGCCCCGCGTGCACCAGTGCGACCCCCAGTGTCGCCAGCACGTCCGCCTCACGCTCCGCCGACTCGGCCCGCGCGGCCAGGTCACGGGCCCGGCGCAGGTGCCTGAGGGCGATCCGCAGATCGCCGAAGTCCCGCTGCCAGATGCCGAGCACCTGGTGCGCGACGCTGGCGTGCAGCGGCGGCGGGCCGGTGTGCAGCACGTGTTCCGCGCGCGCCCGGGCCTCGCCGGGGTCGGCGAACACCAAGGGCAGCAGTTCGAGGACCGGCTCGCTTCCCGCTGTCACCCCTCGCATGGTAGTGGCCTGCGCAAACCCGTCCCACGGGTTCGCCGTTGTCACCGAGCACCGTACCGGCCGCGCCGGCCGGCTGTATCAATGGGCCGTCGGGCGACTCTGACTGTCGGACACCGTCCCGAGGGGGAGGACACACCATGGCACCTCAGCGATTCCACGAGCAGTTCGGCCACATCCAGCGCGCGATGCCCGGCACCGCGCTGGCGATGGGACCGGACGACGCCGCGGAGTTCCTCTACGAGAAGGGTGTCGTCCTCGCCCGCGACGGTGAGGAGGCGCGGCTGGTCGAGGACACCGTGCGCCGTCACTTCACCGACACCCGGGGCCTGGTCCCGGACCACGTGCGCCGGACCGGCCCGGCGGCCAACCGCACCGGCATCACCCGGATCCGGGTCGGCGACCCCGGTCTCGGCGAGGACGTCGTCCCGCACGCCCTGGGCGCCCTGCGCGAGGCCGAGGGCCGCCAGGGCCGCCGCCTGGTCAGCCGCAACCACGTCGTGCACATCGCGGTCAACGCCTGCCCCGGTGACGAACCTGTCCCCGCGGCGCACGGCGAACCGCCCAACCCGGCCCCGGCCGACGCACCCTACGACCCGGACACCGCCGTCGGCGTCCTCGTCGTCGACACCGGACTGGTGCACGACCACGGCTCCTACCCGCCGCTCGCGCACACCACCGGCGACCCGCAGGTCAGCGAGACCGGCCCCGACGGCGTGCTGCGGCAGTACGTCGGACACGGCACGTTCATCGCCGGGATCGTCGCCGCCGTCGCGCCCAACACCGACGTCACCGTGCGGGGCACGCTCGCCGACGCGGGCGCCGTCCTGGAGTCGGAGTTCGGCGCCAGACTCTTCGATGCCGTCGACCAGGGAGGCTGGCCCGACATCATCAGCCTGTCGGCCGGCACGTCCAACGGCCGCACCGACGGACTGCTCGGTCTCGACGCCTTCATGCGGGAACTGCGCGAGCAGGGCACCCTGCTGGTGGCCGCCGCCGGCAACAACGCCAGTGGGAACCCGTTCTGGCCGGCCGCCTACGCCGCCCTTCCCGAGTACGAGGACTGCGTGCTGTCGGTCGGCGCGCTGCGCGGGGACGGCGAGTCCGGCGCCTGCTTCAGCAACCACGGCCCCTGGGTGCGGGTCTACGCCCCCGGCGAGCGCCTCACCGGCGCCCTCACCGGTTTCCGCACGCCCGTGCCCTACGTCTACCAGCACTCCACCTACGACTCCTGCCGGTACGGCTTCGAGTACGTGTGCACCTGCCAGTACCCCCGGCACTCGGGCGTGCTGAGCGAGACCCCGGACAGCGGCGCCGGCAAACCCGACCAGGTGGTGTTCGACGGCCTCGCGCAGTGGAGCGGCACCTCCTTCGCCACCCCGGTCGTCGCCGGGCTCGTCGCCGCCCACATGACGGCGCACAAGGAACGCGACCCGCGCGCGGCCAGGGCGCAACTGCTCGGCTCGGTCACGGAGTCCGCGGAGGTGCGCGGGGCGCACGTGCCGGTGCTCCGCCCGCCCACCTGGCGACCGACCCCCGTCGCGATCCCGGTCCAGACCGTATGAGGGCCGGAACGCTCCGCTCCACGGCGTACGATGACGTGCCGTACACGAGGGGTGGAGCCGTGGACCGAACAGAGGTCGGCGCGCTGGTCCGGTCCGCTGTCGACGGCGACGCGGCGGCCTGGAAGGCGCTGGTGGAAGGACTGAGTCCGCTGGTGTGGTCGGTGGTGCGCGCACACCGGCTCTCCGACGCCGACGCGCACGAGGTCTACCAGACCGCGTGGTTCCGTTTCGCCCAGCACCTGCACCGCCTCCGGGAACCCGACAAGGCGGGCTCCTGGCTGGCCAGCACGGCCCGGCACGAATGCCTGAAGGTGCTGAAGGGGCTGACCCGGCTGACGCTGACGGACGACCCGCAGGTGCTGGACCGGGCCAGTGAGGAACGGACGCCGGAGCAGTCGCTGATCGACTCCGAGGAGGAGGCCGCGCAGGCCGAGCGGATCCGCCGGCTCTGGCAGGAGTTCGAGGCGCTCGGCGAGCGGTGCCGGCAGTTGCTGCGGGTGCTGATGGCCTCGCCCCCGCCGAGCTATCTGGAGGTCTCGGCCGCGCTCGGCATCGCGGTCGGCAGCATCGGCCCGCTGCGCCAGCGCTGTCTGCGCCGGCTGCGGGCCCGGATGGACGAACGGGGAGCGGCATGAGCGGCGGCGCGCACTACGACGACGGGTTCCCGGAGGAGGGCCTCGACGACGCCGGGTTCGACGGCGCCCTGCTGGAGGAGGAACTCCGCCAGGCGGCCGCCGTGCTGGACCCGGTCCCGGCCGAGCTGTGCCAACTGGCCCTGGGCGCCTACGCGCTGCACGACCTGGACGCCGACATCGCCGAGCTGACCTTCGACTCGCTGGTGGACGCGCTGCCCGTCAGGGGAGTGCCGGACGCGCCCCGGATGCTGACCTTCCGCGCGGGCGCCCTCATCGTCGACGTCGAGGTCACCGGTGAGGGCCTGATCGGCCAGGTACTGCCGCCGGGCCCGGCACGCGTCGAGGTACTGGGCGGCCCGCAGACGGCCCGGCCGGTCACCGTCGACACCCTGGGCCGCTTCACCAGCGACACCCCGCCCACCGGCCCGTTCGCCCTGCGCCTGCGCACCGGCGCCCAGGTGGTCGTCACGGAGTGGCTGCGGGCCTGAGGACACACCCTGCCCGGTCATGCGGGGTCCGCGACGGTGGGGGAGGCGGGGCGGGGGACGGAGCCCGCGGGAGCGTACTGGGCGGCCTGGGCGTCGAACATCGAGGCGTAGCGCCCCCGGGCCGCCATGAGCTCCTCGTGGCTGCCCTGTTCGACGAGCCGCCCGTGGTGCAGGACGTGGATGCGGTCGGCGTGGCGGACGCCGGACATGCGGTGGGTGACCAGGACGACGGCGCGGTTCGGGGCCGCGAGCCGGCGGATGCGGTCGAAGGCGGCGATCTCGGCTTCCGGGTCGAGCGCGGAGGTGGGCTCGTCCACGATGAGCAGGCCGTCGGCGTCCGAGGTGGAGCTGCGCCAGTGGGTGCGGGCCAGGCCGATCTTCTGCCACTCGCCGCCGGAGAGTTCGCTGGCGCCGCGGAAGATCCGCGCGAGCAGGCTGTGCAGGCCGTCGGGGAGCTTGGCGATGACCGGTCCGGCCCCCGCGTAGTCGACGGACGGCCGCAGGTCGTCGGGACCGGCCTCCCGGGCGGGCCGGCCGATCCGGATGTTCATCGCCGCGGTGACCGGCCAGCGCTGGAAGTCCTGGGTGAGCAGCGCGACGCGGTCGAAGACCTGCGAACGGTCCAGGGAGGCGATCTCGGCGTCACCCCACCGCACGGTCCCGCGCTGCGGCAGCAGCAGGCCCGACAGCACTTTCATCAGCGTGCTCTTGCCCGAGCCGTTCTCACCGACCACCGCGGTGACCGAGCCCATGGGCAGTGTGAGCGAGACCTCGTCCAGGGCGGGTGTCTCCCGGTCCGGGTAGCGGTAGCCGACCCGGTCGAGGACGACCTCCGGGACACGTGCCGGAAGGGGGTCGCCCCCGCTGGGAACGGTGCGGCGCGCCGCCTCGCCCAGGAACCGGGAGTGGTCGCGGACGTAGAGGGACTCCTCGTGCAACTGGTTCACGTTCATCACCAGCGCGCCCAGGCCGGCCGAGCCCGACCGGACGGCGATGACGGCGGTCCCGGCCACGGCCAGGCTCATGTGCCCGCCTGTGATCAGCAGGAACATGGCCGTGTACGTCGCCGCCACGGCGAGCCCGGACAGCGCGGCCGCCACCCACTCGGTGACGGCCTTGCCGGCGGCCAGCCGCTCCTGCTCGGCCTCGGCGCTCTCGGCCATGCGCTCGTACCGGCTGAGCAGGAACGGGCCGACGGCGTGGATGCGCACCTCCTGCGCCGCGGTGCGCTCCGTGAGCAGGTTGCCGATCAGGCGGGCGGCGCGCACGTGCTCGATCCAGCTCATCACCGACACGTACCGCTCCTGCGCCACCCGCATCGCGCCCCAGCCGCGCGGCGCCGCGATCAGGATCAGCATCGGCAGGAGCACCGGGTGGAGGATGGTGAGCACACCGGCCGTGGAGATCAGCGAGATGGTCCCGTTCAGGGCGGCCACACAGGCGCTGATCATGCGGCTGGCGGACGCGGCGCCGAACTGGGCGACGTCGATCAGCCGCCGGAACTCCGGGTCCTCGATGGCCTCCAGCTCCACCGAGGCGGACGCGGACAGGTACTGGGTCGTGGCGATCCGCTCGACCAGCGGCTCGAGGCGGCCGGCCCGCGAGGTGGACCACCCGGCCAGGCCGGAGTTGACCACGGCGGCCCCGGCGGCGAGGAGCAGGCCGGGCAGCACCGCGTGCAGCCGCTGTCCGGGGGTGCCCGAGCCGAGCAGCGCGTGCATCACCGAGTTGACCGCGAGGAGCCCGACGGCCGCGGCGAGGCCCTGCCCGATCTCGCTGACCGCCACCGCCACCAGAGCGCGGCGGTCCGCCCGCCACGCCATCCGCAGGGTCGCCCCGACCAGCCCGGGCATGGAGCGCAGCGCCGACGTCATCGTCAGGTCGAGCCGGGCGCCCTCGTGCTGCGACCAGCCGAAGTCGTAGCGCAGGGCGCCGCCGAAGAGCTCCCGCTCGGCGTCGGAGACCTCCGGCTCGGCCGGCCGCACGCGTCCGAACAACCTCTTCATCGGGCGCCTCCCCGCGCGGACCGGCCGGACCCGCGGAGAGCCGGTGCGGCCGGCCGCGGCGTCACGGCGGGCTGTGCCTGTGCGTCGGTCGATTTCAATGCTGTCTCCCCCTTGACGGCTGTCCGGCTGGTTCGTACGGCTCAACGAATCAGCCGGAGTTTCCGAACACATGTGTTTCGGACGCGTCGGCAACCCCGGTATCGGGCGCGCGCCGGAGCGTGCGTACTGCATCGACCGGTGCGGTGCAAGGAGGCGGGCCGGAACAGCCATGGCCGAAACGCCGACCGTCGGGGCGTCGGGGGAGAGGGGGCTGGGCGGGACGGGGTCAGGCGGAACGGGTCAGGACGCGCCGGGCGCGGCCCGCCGCCCGGCGTGCGGGGGCGAGCCCGAGAGCGGCTTCGGCCGGCTCGGCCGCGGCGGGCCGGCGGCAGGGGCCCGGGGCGCGTGCGGCCGGCCCGGTCCGGGTCACCAGGTGACGGGCAGGGTGAGCGGCCCGCGGATCATCGTCCTGTGCCGCCAGCGGACCTCCTCCGGCGGGACGGCGAGGCGCAGGCCCGGCAGGCGGTCCAGGAGCGTGTCGACGAGCAGTTCGGTCTGCAGGCGGGCGAGGACCGCCCCGGTGCAGTAGTGCGGGCCGTTGCCGAAGGCCAGGTGCGGGTTGGGGCACCGGTCGGGATCGATGCGGTCGGGGTCGGGGAAGACGGCCGGATCGCGGTTCGCGGCGAGGTAGGAGACGTAGACGGGCTCGCCGGCCGCGATGCGGTGACCGCCGATCTCCACGTCCTCCAGGGCGATCCGGGCGAGCCCGACCGTGCTGCGGTGCGGGATGTGGCGCAGCAGTTCGTCGAGGACGGAGCCGCGCGCCTCCGGTCGGGTGCGCATGCGTTCCATCAGCTCCGGCCGGGTCAGCATCAGGAACAGCATCTGGCCGCAGTTGTGGGTGACCGCCTCGCCGCCGATCTGCAGCGGCCCGGCGAGGCCGACGGCCTCCTCCTCGCTGATCTCGCCGCGGGACACGGCGGCCCCGAGCAGCGAGTAGACGTCCTCGTCCGTGCTGTGCGCGCGGGCCCGGACGGCGCCGGTGATCCAGCCGTACAGACCGGTCTTGGCGGCCTGCGCGGCCTCGGCGCCGCCGGAGGTGGAGATGATCTGCCCTGTCCAGGCGTGCACCTGGGCGCGGTCGGCGGGCGGTACGCCCATCACCTCGCTGACGACCGTGATCGGGAAGGGCTCCAGCACCCGCTCGACCAGGTCGGCGGGCGGTCCGTCCCGTACGACGCCGGTCACGAGCTCGTCCAGCATGCGCTGCGCGCGGGGCCGCAGCCGCTTCATGGCGCCGACCGTGAAGGCCCCGGCGACCGGCTTGCGCAGCCGGTTGTGCTCGGGCTGGTCGGCCCAGGCCAGCGAGCCCGGCCGCGGCGCGAAGTCCGGGGCGAGCCGCGTCACCTGACGGCGGGTCACCTCGGCCCGGCCGAACCGGGGGTCGTTGGTGACCAGCTTCACGTCCTCGTACCGGGTGGCCAGCCAGGCCCACCCCTCGCCGAACGGCAGCCGGATCCGGGTCAGCGGGCCCTCGCGCATCAGGTCGGCGAGGACCGGGTCGAACTCGGTCCCGTCCAGGTCGGGCGGCAGCCAGTCGCGCACGGGCGGCGGCCAGTCCCGCTCGGGCGGTGCGCCCCGGCCGTTGAGCGTGATCTCCTCCGTCATGCCCACCACCCTCGTACACGCCCCGCCCGCTGTCCTGCCGGAGTGCTCCAGCCGGAGGGCCCGGGCCCGCGCCGGACTCGGCCGCGCCGCTACACGGCGTCCACGAGCGCGGCCAGCGCCCCGGCGAGGTCCTCGAGCCCCGGTCCGGCGGGGCCGCCGGGCTCGGTCATGTAGGTGTCCCGGCGGATCTCCACCATCAGCGCGCTCACCCGCGCCTCGCGCCCGTAGTACTCCAGCGGCACGTAGGTCCCGCTGAACGGGCTGTCCAGCCCCGTCCCCCCGCACCCCGCGAACGCCTCCAGGGCCGCGTCGCGCAGCCGGGACGGGGTGTGGAAGGCGTCCGTGCCCAGGCACACCGGCGGACGCGGGCCCCCTCCGTGCAGCTCGTAGGGCAGCGCCTGGCGCGGGTAGGAGTGCACGTCGACCACGATCGCGCGCCCGGTCGCGGCCAGCCGCCCGGCGACCGCCTCGGTCGTCGCCCGCGCGTACGGCCGGAAGTACCGCCCGAGCAGCGGCTCGGGGTCGGTGTCCGCGGCCCGCAGCGCACCGCGGTGCGTGGTCCCGGTGTACACGGCCCCCATACCCACGGCGAGCATCTCCTCGCGCTCGTCCGGGAACCGCTCCGGGTCCACGACCAGCCGCGACAGCCGGTTGACGAACCGCCAGGGGGCGGTCCCGGCGAGGGCCGCCGCCCGTTCCGCGATCCGTGCGGTGTGCGCGTCGGTGATGTGGTCGAGTTCCCGTTCGAGCGCCGCGTCGTCCAGCACGATGCCCGCGCGGACGTCGTCCGGTATCGCCCGCGACGAGTGCGGCACGTGCAGCAGCACGGGCGACTCGGCGGAACCGGGCAGGAGTTCGAACGAAGGGGCGTGCTGGGGCACGGGCTGCTCCACGGGTGTTGGCGGGACGGTTGACGATCAAGGTGCCACACGGCACTGACAACGCCCCTGGCATCCCGGCGGGCGGGCGGGCGGGCGGGCACGGCCGGCGGGGCGTGCCGGGCCGCCGGTGCCCGGCACGCCTCCGCCCCGGCCGGGGGTACCGGCCGGGGCGGAGGTCTCACTCAGGGCGGCGCCTGGCGCGCCGCGGGCGTCAGCTCAGGGACGCGAGCGCCGAGTTCCAGGTGGCCGACGGGCGCATGACCGCGTCCGCCTTGGCCTTGTCCGGCTGGTAGTAGCCGCCGATGTCCGCCGGCTTGCCCTGCACGGCGATCAGCTCGTCGACGATCTTCTGCTCGTCGGCCGCGAGGGCCTCGGCGAAGGCGGCGAACGCCTTCGCCAGGTCGGCGTCGTCGGTCTGGGCGGCCAGCTCCTGCGCCCAGTACAGGGACAGGTAGAAGTGGCTGCCGCGGTTGTCGATGCCGCCGAGGCGACGGGTCGGGGACTTGTCCTCGTTGAGGAAGGTCGCCGTGGCGCGGTCGAGGGCGTCGGCGAGGACCTTGGCGCGGGTGTTGCCGGTGGTCTGCGCGTACTGCTCGAGGGACGGGACCAGGGCGAAGAACTCGCCGAGGGAGTCCCAGCGCAGGTAGTTCTCCTTGACGAGCTGCTGGACGTGCTTCGGGGCGGAGCCGCCGGCGCCGGTCTCGAACAGGCCGCCGCCCGCCATCAGCGGGACGACCGACAGCATCTTGGCGCTGGTGCCCAGCTCCAGGATCGGGAACAGGTCGGTCAGGTAGTCGCGCAGCACGTTGCCGGTGACCGAGATGGTGTTCTCGCCGCGGCGGATGCGCTCCACCGAGAGCTTGGTGGCCTCCACCGGCGACAGGACCCGGATGTCCAGGCCCTCGGTGTCGTGCTCCGGCAGGTACTGCTCGACCTTGGCGATCAGGTTGGCGTCGTGGGCGCGGGTGGCGTCCAGCCAGAAGACGGCCGGGTCGCCGGTGGCGCGGGCGCGGGTGACGGCCAGCTTCACCCAGTCCTTGATCGGCGCGTCCTTGGTCTGGCAGGCGCGGAAGATGTCGCCGGCCGAGACGGTCTGCTCGATCACGACCTCGCCGGCCTGGTCGACCAGGCGGACGGTGCCGGTGACCGGGATCTCGAAGGTCTTGTCGTGGCTGCCGTACTCCTCGGCCTTCTGCGCCATGAGGCCGACGTTCGGGACCGAACCCATGGTCGACGGGTCGTAGGCGCCGTTGGCGCGGCAGTCGTCGATCACGGCCTGGTAGACGCCGGCGTAGGAGGAGTCCGGCAGCACCGCGAGGGTGTCCGCCTCCTGGCCGTCCGGTCCCCACATGTGACCGGAGGTGCGGATCATGGCCGGCATCGAGGCGTCGACGATGACGTCGGACGGCACGTGCAGGTTGGTGATGCCCTTGTCGGAGTCGACCATCGCCAGCGCCGGGCCCTCGGCCAGCTCGGCGTCGAAGGAGGCCTTGATCTCGGCGCCCTCGGGCAGCGCCTCGATGCCCTTCAGGATGCCGCCCAGGCCGTCGTTCGGGGTCAGGCCGGCGGCGGCGAACGTCTCGCCGTACTTCGCGAACGTCTTCGGGAAGAAGGCGCGCACCACGTGACCGAAGACGATCGGGTCGGAGACCTTCATCATCGTGGCCTTCAGGTGCACGGAGAACAGGACGCCCTCTTCCTTGGCGCGGGCGACCTGCGCGGCCAGGAACTCGCGCAGCGCGCCGACACGCATCACGGAGGCGTCGACGACCTCGCCCTCGAGCACGGGCACCGACTCGCGCAGGACGGTGGTCGAGCCGTCGTCGCCCTTGAGCTCGATGCGCAGCGAACCGGCCTCGGAGATCACCACGGACTTCTCAGTGGAGCGGAAGTCGTCCACGCCCATCGTCGCCACGTTGGTCCTGGAGTCGGAGCTCCAGGCGCCCATGCGGTGCGGGTGGGTCTTGGCGTAGTTCTTCACGGACGCGGGGGCGCGGCGGTCGGAGTTGCCCTCGCGCAGGACCGGGTTCACGGCCGAGCCCTTGACCTTGTCGTACCGGGCGCGGATCTCGCGCTCCTCGTCGGTCTTGGGGTCGTCCGGGTAGTCGGGCAGCGCGTAGCCCTTGCCCTGCAGCTCGGCGACGGCGGCCTTGAGCTGCGGGATGGACGCCGAGATGTTCGGCAGCTTGATGATGTTGGCCGCGGGCGTCTTGGCCAGCTCGCCCAGCTCGCTCAGCGCGTCGGGGATGCGCTGGTCCTCGTTCAGGTACTCCGGGAACACGGCGATCAGGCGCCCGGCCAGCGAGATGTCCCGGGTGTCCACCGGCACACCGGCCTGCCCGGCGTACGCCTGGACGACCGGAAGGAACGAGTGCGTCGCGAGGGCCGGGGCCTCGTCTGTGTACGTGTAGATGATGGTCGAGTCAGTCACCGGGTGCTCCGCTCCACGTCTGCAACATTGCTCGACATCAAGATATCTCGTGACCGGGTCCGGCTCGACAGGGGTCCCGGCCGGAAATTCCTGCCGCGCCGGCGCAACCGAACCCCGCCTTCATGTGGTCATGACAAACGATCACCACTGACCACGCGTGATCGCCTCCGACCGGCGGCCGGACCGGACCACCCGGCCGCCCGAACGAAAGCGGACCATGAGATATCGCACCAGAGTGACGGCCCCGGCGGCCGCCCTGATCGGCACGGCCGCGGCACTGACGACGGGCGCCCCGGCCCACGCGCGCCCCGCCGGCCCCGACGCGGCGGCGCGCGGGGCGGCCCGCACGGCGGCCGTCCTGGGCCCGGAGACCCTCGGCGACCCCGTCTTCCCCACCCTCGGCAACAAGGGCTACCGCGCCACGTCCTACCACCTGGACCTCGCCTACGACGCCACGGCCAGGACGGTCGACGCCGAGGCCACCGTGCGCATACGCGTCGACCGCCCGCTCAGCCGCTTCTCGCTGGACGCCCTCGGCCTGGACATACGCACCGTGTGCGTCGACGGCGCCGCCGCCTCCTTCACGCAGGCCGACGAGAAGCTGCGGATCACGCCCGCCACGGCCCTGACGCCCGACGCCCTGGCCACCGTGACCGTCGCCTACTCCGCCGACCCGCGCCGCGCCCTCGCCCACACGGCCTGGGTGCCCACCCCCGACGGCTTCGCCACCTGCCCGCAGCCGAACTCGGCGCACACCGTCTTCCCGTGCAACGACCACCCCTCGGACAAGGCGGACTTCACCTTCCGCATCACGGTCCCGAACGGGCTGCGCGCGGTGGCGAACGGCCTGCTCACCGGCACCGAGACGCTGAGCGGCGACCGCACGGCGTACTCCTACCGCTCGGCGTCCCCGATGGCCACCGAACTGGTGCAGATCACCGTCGGCGACTACGTGGTCAAGGACCGCCAGGGGCCGCACGGCCTGCCGCTGCGCGACGTCGTGCCGGCCGCCCGCGCCACCGCCCTGGAACCCGCCCTCGCCCTCACCCCCGGGCTGGTGACCTGGCTGGAGGAGCGGCTGGGCGCGTACCCGTTCGAGACCTACGGCCTGCTGCCGTGCAACTCCGACGACCCCGCGGCCTTCGACTTCACCGGCCTGGAGACGCAGACCCTCACCCTGTACAAGCCGAACTTCCTGCTCCAGCCGGAGAGGAGCATCGGCTCGCACATGATGCACGAGCTGGTCCACTCCTGGTTCGGCAACCTGGTCAGCCCCGCCACCTGGGCCGACCTGTGGCTGAACGAGGGCCACGCGGACTACTACGGGCTGCTCTACCGCTACGAGCGCGGCTGGGCCGACTCCCTCGGCCTGACCACCATGGAAGCCCGGATGAAGGACACCTACGCGCGCGGCGACCAGTGGCGCCACGACTCCGGCCCGGTGGCGTCCCCGAACGCGGCCAACCTCTTCGACAGCCAGCGCTACCTGGGCGGCGTCCTCGTCCTGTACGCCTTCCGGCAGCTCGTCGGCGAGCAGGTGTTCAGCGCGGTCGAGCGCACCTTCCTGGAGCGCTTCCGCGACTACTCGGCGACGACCGCCGACTACATCGACGTCGCCTCCGAGGTCTCCGGACAGGACCAGTCCGGCTTCCTGCGCGACTGGCTCTACGGGACGAAGACCCCGCGGATGCCCGGCCACCCCGACTGGACGGTGAACCCGGTCGCCTCGTCCCTCGCGGCCCCGCACAGCAAGCGCGGCGGCCACTGGCACGAGAACTCGGCCACGCTCTGATCAGCCGTGGCGGGCGGCGCCCGGCCCGGCGCCGCCCGCCACCTCGCGCTCGATCCACCGGCAGATCACGTTCACGACGTACACGTGCTCGGCGCGGCTCAGCTCACGGCCCCGGGCGATGCCGTGCCAGCGCTCAAGACAGCCGCGGCAGCAGGTCGCGGTGGCGTGCTGGGCGACGAACACCGGATGTCCACGGTAGGGCGTCTGTCTGCCGTCCTTGCGCGGCCGCGCCGGGGCGAGCCGCTCGGCGGTCAGGTCGTAGGCGTGCCACCGGATCGTGGCCGGCCCCTTCTCCCGGGCGAGGGCCAGTTCGCGCCCGCGCAGGTGGAACCTCGCCCGGAACGGCTGGCGCGCGATCGCGTCGAGCCGTTCGTCGAGGGAGCGGGCGGCGGGGTCCGGCGGCGGGGAGGTCATGACCCTTCGAGGGTATGCCGACCGCCGCTGCCCGGTCCTGCCCGGCCTGTGCCGGGCCCCGGTGCTGCTGGGCTTGTGCGGGTGCCCGGCCTGTGCCGGCCCCGGTTCCGCCCAGCCTGTGCCGGCCCGGGTCCCGCCCGGCCTGGGCGGGGGTCCGGTCCTGCTCGGGCACCAGCGTTCCGGGTCTACTCGGGCACCGCCGGGGCCGCGTCCAGCGCGCCGCGCTGCTGCGGTATCACCACCGTGCCCTGCTGCAGGGCCACCGTCCTCGTCGGGGACGGGATGTGGATGCCCTCCTCGCGGTAGCGGCGGTGCAGGCGCTTGATGAACTCGTGCTTGATGCGGTACTGGTCGCTGAACTCGCCGACGCCGAGGATCACCGTGAAGCCGATGCGCGAGTCGCCGAAGGTGTGGAAGCGGATCGCGGGCTCGTGGTCCGGGACGGCGCCGGTGGTCGAGGTCATGGTCTCGGCGATGACCTCGTGGGTGACGCGCTCGACGTGGTCGAGGTCGCTGTCGTAGCTCACGCCCACCTGCACCAGGATCGTCAACTGCTGCTCGGGACGCGTGTAGTTGGTCATGTTGGTCTTGGCGAGCTGGCCGTTGGGGATGACCACCAGGTTGTTGGAGAGCTGGCGGACCGTCGTCTGGCGCCAGTTGATGTCCACCACGTACCCCTCCTCGCCGCTCGTGAGCCTGATGTAGTCACCCGGCTGCACGGTCTTGGAGGCGAGGATGTGGATGCCCGCGAAGAGGTTGGCGAGGGTGTCCTGCAGGGCCAGCGCGACCGCGAGACCGCCGACGCCCAGGGCGGTGAGCAGGGGCGCGATGGACACGCCGAGCGTCTGCAGCACGACCAGGAAGCCGATCGCCAGCACCAGCACCCGGGTGATGTTCACGAAGATGGTGGCCGAGCCGGCCACCCCCGAGCGGGACTGGGTCACCGAACGGACCAGACCCGCGATCACCCGGGCCGCGGACACGGTCACCACGAGGATCAGCCACACCTCGAGGAACTGGTCGGCGTGGTGCCGGACGGTTCGGGTCAGCGGCAGCACCGCGGCGGCCGCCGCCGCGCCGCCCGCGATCGCCGCCCACGGGACGACGGAGCGCAGCGCGTCCACGATGACGTCGTCGCCGCTCCAGCGGGTCCGCTCGGCGTGCCCCGCCAGCCAGCGCAGCACCATGCGGGACAGGAACGCCAGCAGCAGGCCCGCGGCCAGGGCGATGCCGGCGAGGACCAGGTCGTCCAGGGTCAGCGAACGGTTCACCGGTCACCCCCGGGGCGCGAGAGGGCGGCGCGGAGCCTGGAGTGAAGTTGCGTCACGTTGTCACCTGTCCGATGTCGTGCATGTGCGATCGCGCCGGCCGCCGACGACGTCGGCGAGCGGCGCGACCGCACATCCTGCCGTATCCGGCGGCGGGGCCGGCACCGGGACGGCGCGGATCAGACGATGCCCTCGGCGAGTTCGGCCTGATCGCGGTCGTCGCCGTAGGCGGCGGTGGTGGGCGTGCCGTACGAACGGCGGGCCACGTACCACCAGACGCTGGCCAGCAGCAGCACGACCACCAGCGCCACGGCCGCGTAGTTCATCGTGTCGGCGGTGACCGGCGAGGACTGCGGCAGGCAGAACAGGACCGTCACACAGGCCACCCAGATCACCGCGATCCAGCCGATTGGCCTGCTCCACCGGCCCAGGCTCCACGGCCCCGGCCGGAACCGGTCGCCGGCCCGCAGCCGCAGCAGGACGGGGATGGCGTACGCGGGCGTGATGCCGATGACGTTGATGGCGGTGACCGCGCCGTACGCCGTCGCCGAGTACAGGGACGGCAGCGCGAGCACACAGGCGACGATCACCGACAGCCACACCGCGGCGACCGGCGTCTGGGTGCGGCTGCTGACCTTGCGCCACAGGTGCGAGCCCGGCAGGGCGCCGTCCCGGCTGAACGCGAACACCATGCGGCTGGCCGCGGCCACCTCGGCGTTGCCGCAGAACAACTGGGCGACGATCACGACGAGGAGCAGCGCGCTCGCCCCGTCGGCGCCGAGGCCGTCGAGCAGGATCTGCGCGGGCGGCACCCCGGTGTCCGTGGCGCGCGTGGCGTCGTAGTCCTGGATGGCGAAGGTCAGCCCGGCCAGCAGGACGAAGCCCGCGATCCACGACACCCAGATGGCCCGCACGATGCCCTTGGCGGCGGACACCGAGGCGTTGGAGGTCTCCTCGGACAGGTGCGCCGAGGCGTCGTAGCCGGAGAAGGTGTACTGGGCGAGCAGCAGGCCGATCGCCGCCACGTACAACGGGCTCGACCACCCGGTGTCGTTCACGAACTCGGTGAACACGAAGGACGGCGACTGGTGGTGGTCGGGGACGATCGCCAGCGCGCCGACGATCAGCGCGACACCGGCCAGGTGCCACCACACGCTGACCGAGTTGAGCAGGCTGACCAGGCGGACGCCGAACAGGTTCAGCACGGCGTGCAGCAGCAGGATGCCGCAGAAGATCAGCATCGTCCTGCCGGGGGTCGGCTCGAAGCCCCACTGGAGGTTGGCGAACGCGCCGGCGAACAGCGCGGCCCCGTAGTCGATGCCGGCGATCGCGCCGAGCAGCCCGAGCAGGTTCAGCCAGCCCGTGTACCAGCCCCAGCGGCGGCCGCCGAGCCGGTCCGCCATGTAGTACAGGGCGCCGGAGGTCGGATAGGCGCTGGTGACCTCGGCGAGCGCCAGGCCGACGCAGAGCACGAACAGGCCGACGCCCGCCCAGCCCCACAGCATCACGGCCGGACCGCCGGTGCCGAGGCCGAAGCCGTACAGGGTCATGCAGCCGGACAGGATCGAGATCACCGAGAAGCTGATCGCGAAGTTGCCGAAGCCGCCCATGCGGCGGGCCAGCACGGGACGGTAGCCGAGCTCGCGCAGCCGCTGCTCCTCGTCGTGCTGCGGCCGGGCGGGGGAGGGCGACGGATCGGGGGCGGGGGACATGCGGGAAACCTCCGGGAAAGGGGGGGCCAACGAGGGGGAGCGTCAGGAGCGGGTGCCGGGGTCCTCCCCGGCCGCGCGGCAGCGGTCCCTGGCCCGCAGGAACACATCCACCGCGGGGCCGCGGTCCGGGGAGCGGTACATCCAGGGCGGCGGTGTGAAGTACGGGCCGATCGCCTCGAACACCCGGCCCGCCTCGGCGAACAGCTGCGCGCCCCACAGCGCGTGCGCCAGGTGGTTGAGGTCCAGCAGCGAGCGCTCGGCGCGGGGCGCGTGCCAGAACCAGGAGCGGTAGGCCCGCACAGCCTCACGGGCGGCGTCCTCCGCCACCCAGTGCAGGTCGAGTGCCATGTCGTGGCCGCCGGCCCGCCGGTAGCGCTCGACCCGGACGTACAGCGGCAGCACGTGCAGCGCGGAGCCGGACGGCGCCGAGGCGGCGGCCCACTGGGCGTAGCCGGCGGCCTCGGCCAGCCGGTCGGAGGCGGCGGTGGCGTACAGGAACTGCAGCATGCGGTGGTGCGCCTCGCGGTTGTGCGGGTCGCGCTTGCCGGCCTCGGCCAGCAGCCCCCAGGGGCCCGGCGGCAGCAGGGGTTCCGGCGGCGGCGTCCGGTGCTCCGGCCAGCGCTGCTCCGGGTCGAGCTGGGCCAGCGCCAGCAGGCACACCCAGGGCACCGGGTCCTGCGGGGCGACCTGGGTGGCGGACTGCGCGGCGTCCCACGCCTCGATCCACAACTCGTGTGCCTTCAGGTGCCGTTCGCGCTGCGCACGCAGGGCGCGCTCCACGCCGACCCGGGCGTGCATCACCGCGGCCGGCACACTGTGCGGCTCCTCCGAGAGCCAGGCCCGCACCACGTCGGTGCCGGCCGCCGCGGCCGCGAGGATCTGGGTGCGCTGGGTCCACTGCAACCAACTCGTGGTGTCCGCGAGCAGCGTGCGCATCGCCATCCAGCGGCCGGTGCGCAGATCCTGCAGGGCGCCGCGCAGGGCGCCGTCGTGACCTGCGGGATCGTAGGAGGGGCGGGCGCCCTCTCTGGCCATCAGCCACCCGCCCCGGTCCGCGAGCGGACGGGAAGGGTGACGCGGTGCGCTAGCAACAGCCCTCCTCGGGGCGGTGGTCGAGGGGCACGTACGGGGTCGGCGGTCACTATAGGGGTGTCCTCCACGGCGTGCCATCGCCGCCAACTCAACCTCCACAAAACGCTGTTGATCAACGCACGGCCCGGCTTGACGCCGGACGCCGCCCGGCGGCAGGCTGTTCGCGCCGATCTTCGAAAGGCCGGACGGACGCGCGGGAGGATGCGATGACGGGGCCGGTGCTCGCCGTCGACCAGGGCACGTCCGGCACCAAGGCACTGGTGGTCTGCCCCGAACGCGGCGTCGTCGGGACCGGGTTCGCCGCGGTACGGCCCCGGCACCTGCCCGGTGGACTGGTCGAGGTGGACCCCGAGGCGCTGTACGCCTCCGTGCTCGAGGCCGGCCGGGCCGCACTGGCCGAGGCGGGCGAGGGCGTGGTGGCGATGGGCCTGGCCAACCAGGGCGAGACCGTGCTCGCCTGGGACCCCGCGACCGGCCGCCCGCTCACCGACGCCCTCGTCTGGCAGGACCGGCGCGCCGAGACCGTGTGCGCCCGGCTGGCCGGCCGGGCCGAGGAGCTGCGGCAGCTCACCGGCCTGCCCCTCGACCCGTACTTCGCGGCGCCCAAGATGGCCTGGATCCGCCGCCACCTCACCCGCGAGGGCGTCGTCACCACCTCCGACGCCTGGCTGGTGCACCGGCTCACCGGCGCCTTCGTCACCGACGCCGCCACCGCGGGCCGCACCCAGCTCCTGGACCTGGACGGCGCCCACTGGTCGGCGCGGGCGCTGGAGACGTACGGACTGCTCGGCGAACGGCTCCCGGAAATCGCCGACAACGCCCAGACCGTGGGCACGACACGGGCGTTCGGGCCGGAGATTCCCCTCACCGGCCTGATCGTCGACCAGCAGGCCGCCCTGCTCGCCCAGCGCGTCACCGGCCCCGGCGGCGCCAAGTGCACCTACGGCACCGGCGCGTTCCTGCTCGCCCACACCGGCGGCGCCCCACGGCGCGGCGACTCCGGCCTGGTGAGCTGTGTCGCCTGGCGGCTCGCCGGCGACACCGGCTACTGCCTCGACGGACAGGTGTACACGGCCGCCTCCGCCGTGCGCTGGCTCACCGACCTCGGCGTCATCTCCTCGGCCGCCGACCTCGACCCGGTCGGCGGCGCCGTCCCCGACAGCGGCGGCGTCACCTTCGTGCCCGCCCTCGCCGGGCTCGCCGCCCCGTGGTGGCGCGGCGACCTGCGCGGCTCCCTGACCGGGCTCGGCCTCGACACCGGGCCCGGGCACCTGGTGCGCGCCCTGTGCGAGGGCCTCGCCGCGCAGGTGACCGAGCTGGCCCGGGCGGCCGCCACCGACCTCGGCGCCCCACTGGAAACGCTGCGCGTCGACGGCGGCCTGACCCGCTCCGCCCTGCTCATGCAGACCCAGGCCGACCTGCTGCAACGCCCCGTCGAGGTGTCCGCCCTCCCCGACGCCACCGCGCTCGGCGCCGCCGCCCTGGCCCGGCTCGGCGCGGACCCCGCGCTGAGCGTGTCCGAAGCCCTCCCCGACTGGAAGCCCGCCGCCGTGTACGAGCCCCGCATCCCGGCCGACCTGGCCGCCGAACGCCTGGCCGGCTTCCGCACCGCGGTCGCCGCGCTGCTCGGCTCATGACGGTCACCGCCGGGGGGCCGTTGCCCGCACACCTCTACGACGTCGCGATCGTGGGCGCCGGGGTCGTCGGCTGCGCCGTCGCCCGCGAACTCGCCCGCCACCCCGGTCTGCGCGTCGCACTCGTCGAGGCCCAGGACGACGTCGGCCAGGGCACCTCCAAGGCCAACACCGCCATCCTGCACACCGGTTTCGACGCCACCCCGGGCACCCTGGAGGCCACGCTGGTGCGCGAGGGCTCCCGGCGCCTGGCCGCCTACGCCGCCGAGTCCGGCATCCCCCTGGAACGCACCGGCGCACTGCTCGTCGCCTGGGACGAGGAGCAACTCGCCACCCTGCCCCGGCTGGCCGAGAAGGCCGGGCGCAACGGCTGCCCGGACACCTGGGTCCTGGACGCCGGCGAACTCTACGCCCGCGAACCGCACCTCGGCCCCGGCGCGCTCGGCGCCCTGCACGTGCCCGGCGAGAGCGTCATCTGCCCCTGGACGACCACCCTGGCCTACGCCACCCAGGCGGTCCGTGCGGGCGTCCACCTGCACCTGAACACCCGGGTGTCCCGCTCCGACCGGCGCGACGGCACCCATCTGCTGACCACCTCCCGGGGCACGCTGCGCGCCCGGTACCTGGTCAACGCGGCCGGACTGCACGCCGACACGCTCGACCGGACGCTCGGCCACGACGACTTCACGGTCACCCCGCGCCGCGGCCAGCTCATCGTCCACGACCGGTTCGCCCGCCCCCTGGTCCGGCACATCCTCCTGCCCGTCCCGACCGCTGCCGGCAAGGGCGTCCTGATCGCGCCGACCGTGCACGGCAACGTCCTGCTCGGCCCCACCGCCGAGGACCTGGACGACAGACGGGCCACCCAGTCCACCGCCGAGGGCCTCGCCCTGCTGCGGGAGAAGGGCCGCCGCATCCTGCCCGCGCTGCTCGACGAGGAGGTCACCGCCGTCTACGCGGGGCTGCGTGCCGCGACCGGGCACGACGACTACCGGATCGCCGCCCACCCCGGACAGGCGTACGTCACGGTCGGCGGCATCCGCTCCACCGGCCTGACCGCGTCGATGGCGATCGCCGCCCACGTCGTGGAACTGCTGACCGGCACCGGGCTCGACCCCGGTCCGCGGCGCGAACCGGAACCGGTGCGGATGCCCGGCATCGGCGAGGACTCCCCCCGTCCCTGCCTGCGACCCGAACTCGTCGCCGCCGACCCGGAGTACGGCGTGCTGGTCTGCCACTGCGAACGGGTCTCGCGCGGCGAGATCCGCGACGCCCTGGCCGGCCCGATCCCGCCGCGCACCCTGGAAGGCCTGCGCCGCCGCACCCGCGCCCGGGCGGGCCGCTGCCAGGGGTTCCACTGCGGCGCGGCGGTACGGCAGCTGTTCGAGGAGGCACGCCCATGACCGTGAACGCGCCGGTGCGCCACGTCGACGTCCTCGTCGTCGGCGCCGGCCCCGCCGGCCTCGCCGCCGCGGCACGCCTGGCCGCGGCCGGCGCCGGCCGGGTGGAGGTGCTGGAGCGGGAGGCGCGGCCCGGGGGAGTGCCCCGGTACTGCGGGCACGGCGGCTTCGGCACCTGGACGCGTCCGCTCACCGGCCCCGGCTACGCCCGGCTCCTCACCGGGGCCGCGGTGCGCGCGGGCGCCGTGGTGCGCACCGGGGTGACGGTTCTGGAGTGGACGGACGCCGGGTCCGCGAGCCGGACGACGCCGGGCACCGCGGGCGCTGCGGGAGCCGGCGCCACGGCGACGGCGCTCCCGGACGGCGGGGCACGGCCCCCGGAGGCGACGCGGGCCGGCGCGACGGCCGCCGGGGACGCGGCAGCGGTGGACGCGGCCGGCGGCCCCGAGGCACGGCGTGTCCCTCCGGCGGGCGGGACCTTCGGGCCGGGCGGCGACGCCCCCTCGGCGGCCGTGACTGTGTCCGGGGCCGGGCCCACGCCCGGGAGGCCCGCCGGTGCCGTACCCGGCGCCGTGACGGACGGCGACCGGCCGGGACCGGTCCTCACGCTCGTCGGGCCCGGCGGGCCGGAGCGGGTCACGGCCCGCGCCGTCGTGCTCGCCACCGGCGCCCGGGAACGCCCCCGCGCGGCCCGGCTGGTCCCCGGCACCCGTCCGGCCGGTGTCTACACCACCGGCGAACTCCAGCAGGCGGTACACCTGTTCGGCCAGCCGATCGGCACCCGCGCGGTGGTGGCCGGCGCCGAGCCGGTCTCGTACGCCGCGGCCGGCACGCTGCGCGCGGCCGGGGTCACGGTCGCCGCCCTGGTCACCGAGGAGGACCACGCCCAGGTGCCGCAGGCCCGTGCCCAGTCGGCGCGCCTGGTCCACCGCATCCCGCTCCTCACCGGCACCGCGGTCGCCGAACTCCTCGGCCACGGCCGCCTGTCCGGGGTCCGCCTGCGCCGCCGCGACGGCCGCACGGCAATCCTGCCCTGCGACACGATCGTCTTCACCGGCGACTTCGTGGCCGACAACGAACTCGCCCGCACCGCCGGCGTCCGGATGGGCGCGAGCCCCTACACCTCGCACCCCGGCGTCTTCGCCGCAGGCGGTCTGCTGCACCCCGGGCAGCGCGCCCAAGCGGCGTCCCGGGACGGGGCGGCGGCGGCCGGAGCGGTGCTGCACTGGCTGGCGGGCGCGCCCTGGCCCGGCGCCTGATCGCACCGGCCGGTCCCGTGAGCCGCGGTCCCGCGGTCCTCAGAGTCCCGTGAAGGTCCCGTGCCGTCCCGCGCCCCCGGCGAACCGCGCCGCGCCCTCCAGGCCCTCCGCGAGCACGGCGACGCCGTGACGGAGTTCACCGCGCATCGCCGTCTCCTCGTCCTGTCCCTCCTGGTCCAGCACCGAGGCCCGGTCGCCGCGCAGGCAGGCCTGCGGGAAGCGGGCGACGGCCGCCGCGAGTTCCTCGGCCTCGGCGCGGGCGCGGCCGGCCGGCACCACACGGTTGGCGAGGCCGATGTCGTAGGCCTCGCGCGCCGGGACCGGACGGCCGGTCAGGATCATGTCCATGGCCCTGCCGGCACCGATCAGCCGGGGCAGGCGCACCGTGCCGCCGTCGATCAGCGGAACGCCCCAGCGGCGGCAGAACACCCCGAACACGGCGTCCTCCTCGGCGACCCGGAGATCGCACCACAGGGCCAGTTCGAGGCCGCCCGCGACGGCGTGCCCCGCGACGGCCGCGATCACCGGCTTCGACAGCCGCATCCGGGTCGGCCCCATCGGCCCGTCGCCGTCCTCCGCGACCCGGTTGCCGCGCTCCGTGCCGACCGCCTTCAGGTCGGCGCCCGCGCAGAACGTGCCGCCCTCGCCCCACAGCACCGCCACCCGCGCGGTGTCGTCCGCCTCGAAGGCCCGGAAGGCGGCGGCGAGTTCGGCGGCCGTCGGGCCGTCGACCGCGTTGCGGGCCTCGGGCCGGGACAGCACGACCGTGGTGACATGCTCCCTGCGCTCCACGCGGACCGGCATGGGACCCCTCTCGATGTGGTGAGGCCTGGCAGGGTACTCCCGGCGCGCAGGCGCCGCCGACCTCCGGGAAGCCCCGCCGTGGACCGCCGGCGCGGACTCCCGCGTCGGCCGCGTCAGGGACGCCCGCGAGCCGGCGGCGCCGTGCGGAGCGCCGTTCAGATGACCTTCAGCCGCACCAGCGCCCCCAGCGTCAGCGCCCCCGGCAGCAGCGGCAGCCACACGGTGATGACCCGGTAGGCCAGCACCACCGCCGTGGCCACCGCGGCCGGGCCGCCAGCCGCGACCAGCGCCACGACCAGGGCCGCCTCCACCGATCCGAGGCCGCCCGGCGCCGGCACCAGCGCGACCGCGACCGTCGCCGCGAGGTAGGCGAGCGCGATGTGCGCGGGCGGCACCGGCAGGTCCAGCGCCCGGCCCACCGCGGCCAGACCGGCCGCCTGGCAGGCCGGGAAGGCCAGCGAGCCGCCCCACAGGGCCAGCGCCCGGGCCGGACGCGTGTGCACCGACCGCGCCTCGGCCAGCGCGTCCCGCAGGAGGGCGAACACGGCCGTGCGCAGCCGCCGCACCAGGGTCAGCGCGGCCGCCGCCAGCAGCACCAGCGCGCCCGCGCCGGCCAGCAGCGCCGGCGCGCCACCGTCGGGCAGCGGCGTGCCGGGCCGCAGCGCGTCCGGGAAGGCGACCAGCAACGCGGCCAGCAGACCGAGCCGGCCCGCGCTCTCCGCCAGCAGATAGAGGGCGAGCGCGGCCGAGGACCGGGCCGCCGGCACCCCGCACACACTCATGAAGCGCAGGTTCACCGCGCTCGCCCCGAGCCCGGTGGGCAGCAGGTGGTTGGCCGCGCCCGCCGCGAACTGGGTGGCCAGCAGCCGTCCCTTCGGCAGCGGCTGCACCACCGCGCCCTGCCGGGTGAACGCGGCCGCCACCCAGGTCAGGCAGGTCGCGCCGGCCGCCGCCAGCAGCCACGGCCAGGAGGCGGTGCGCAACTGGCCGAAGCCCTCGGCGACCACCGAGCGGTGCCGCACCGCGGCCACGGCGAGCAGCACGAGCGGCACGGCGCACAGCACCTGCCGGACCGGGAGACGCCGGGGGAGGCGGCCCCGGGGGACGTCGGGGAATCGGAGTGCTGTCACACCGGGAGAGGTTCTCCGCGCCACGCCAACGGCGGATGGCGCGGGCGCGGACGGCGGCTTACGGACGGGCAGCGGATGAGCGGAAGGAGCCATGGGGCCCTCCGGACGCGGGGGAGACCGGCGGAATCCAGGAGGCGCGGACATTGACCTCAACGACGCTTGAGGTCCTACGTTCTCTCCATGAGCATGGAGACCACCGCCTGGACGCAGCTGCACAGCGTCATGAACGCGCAGGCCGACCGCCGCCCCCTGGCCCGCGCCACGCTGCGCCGCATCGCCGCCTTCGCCCGCCCGCACCGCGCGGGCATCGTCCGCTTCGTCCTGCTCGGGGTGGTGACGGCACTGCTGGCCGTGGCCACCCCGGTGCTGGCCGGCCACGTCGTCGACGCGATCGTGGCGGGCCACGACTCCCGTACCGTCGTACGGCTGTCCCTGCTCATCGCGCTGGTCGCGCTCGCGGAGGCGGGACTGGGCATCCTCGGCCGGCGCCTGTCGGCGTCGCTCGGGGAGGGGCTCATCCTCGACCTGCGCACGGCCGTGTTCGATCATGTGCAGCGCATGCCCGTCGCGTTCTTCACACGTACCCGTACGGGAGCGCTGGTCAGCCGTCTCAACAACGACGTGATCGGCGCCCAGCGCGCGTTCGCCAACACCCTCTCGGGCGTGGTGACCAACCTCGTCACGCTGCTGCTCACGCTCGCGGTGATGCTCACCCTGTCCTGGCAGATCACCCTGCTCGCGCTGGTGCTGCTGCCGGTGTTCGTGCTGCCCGCACGCCGCATGGGCAGCCGCATGGCCCGCATGCAGCGGGAGGCCGCGGCCCTCAACGCGGCCATGGGCACCCGGATGACCGAACGCTTCTCCGCGCCCGGCGCCACCCTGGTGAAGCTGTTCGGCCGTCCGGAGGAGGAGTCGGCGGAGTTCGCGGCCCGCGCCCGGCGGGTGCGCGACATCGGGGTGCGCACGGCCACCGCCCAGTCGGTGTTCATCACCTCCCTCACCCTGGTCTCCGCCCTCGCCCTGGCCCTCGTCTACGGCCTCGGCGGCTGGTTCGCGCTGCACGGCACCCTGGAGGCCGGCGCGGTCGTCTCCCTGGCCCTGCTGCTCACCCGCCTGTACGCCCCGCTCACCGCGCTCGCCGGGGCCCGCGTCGAGGTGATGTCCGCCCTGGTCAGCTTCGAGCGCGTCTTCGAGGTGCTCGACCTCAAGCCGCTCATCCAGGAGAAGCCCGGCGCCGTCGAGGTCCCGTCCGGGCCGGTCGCCGTGGAGTTCGACGACGTCCGGTTCGCCTACCCGTCCGCCGACCAGGTCTCCCTCGCCTCCCTCGAGGAGGTCGCCGCCCTGGACACCCGAGGCGGCACCGAGGTCCTGCACGGCGTCTCCTTCCGCGCCGAGCCCGGACAGACCGTCGCCCTGGTCGGCTCCTCCGGCGCCGGCAAGTCGACCATCGCGCAGCTCCTGCCGCGCCTTTACGACGTGGGCTCCGGGGCCGTGCGGATCGGCGGGGCCGACGTGCGGGACCTGACCGCCGCCTCGCTGCGGGCCACCCTCGGGATGGTCACCCAGGACGGCCACCTCTTCCACGACACCGTCCGCGCCAACCTGCTGCTGGCCGGCCCGGACGCCACGGACGAGGAGCTGTGGGACGCGCTCGGCCGTGCCCGCCTCGCCGACGTGGTGCGCGCCCTGCCGGACGGTCTCGACACGGTCGTCGGCGAGCGCGGCTACCGGCTCTCCGGCGGCGAACGCCAGCGCATGACCATCGCCCGGCTGCTGCTGGCCCGCCAGCGGGTGGTCATCCTCGACGAGGCCACCGCCCACCTGGACAACACCTCGGAGGCGGCGGTGCAGGAGGCCCTCACCGAGGCGCTGGAGGGGCGCACCGCCGTGGTGATCGCCCACCGGCTGTCCACCGTGCGGGCCGCCGACCAGATCCTGGTGGTGGAGTCCGGCCGGATCGTCGAACGCGGCACGCACGAGGAACTGCTCGCGGCGGACGGGCGGTACGCCGAGCTGCACCGCACCCAGTTCGCCCGCCGCGACGGCGAGCCGCACCGCACCCGGTCCGTCCGCCGCGACGGCGAGGTGCCCGCGGTCTGACGGCCGCGCGTCCCCGCGGCGAGCCCTACCGGCAGGCCGCGGGGCGCCGGGTCGCGCACCGGGTCCGTCCAGATCCGTGACCGCTGTCCAACCCCTTGACGCCTGTGGTCCGGACCTTTAACTTCACGCCTTAAACAAAGACGCCGTGCGCTCCGGACCCGCGGCCCCCGCCGGGGTCCCGGTCCCGCGTCCGGCCACCCCCCACGTGAAAGGGCCGGATCCCACATGGCCAGACCGCTCAGCGCGGCCGTACCGCTCGCCGCCCTGTCCCTCGCCACCGGGCTGCTCACCGCCGCCCCCGCCCAGGCCGCCACCGGCACCGTCACCGGCCTCGCCGGCAAGTGCCTCGACGTCGCCGGGGCCGCCTCCGCCGACGGCACGCCCGTGCAGCTCTACGACTGCAACGGCACCGCCGCCCAGCAGTGGACGGCCGGCGCCGACGGCACCCTCCGCGCCCTCGGCAAGTGCCTGGACGTGACCGGGAACTCGACCGCCGACGGCGCCAAGGCGCAACTGTGGTCCTGTACCGGCGGCGCGAACCAGAAGTGGACCGTCACCGCCGCCCACGACATCGTCAACCCGCAGGCCGACAAGTGCCTGGACGTCACCGGCAACAACTCCGCGAACGGCACCCGCGTGCAGATCTGGAGCTGCGGCGGCGGCGCCAACCAGAAGTGGAACGCCCCCGCGGCGGGCGGCACCACCCCGTCCGCGCCGATGGCCGTCGCCCCCTACCTGTACAACGGCTGGGGCAGCCCGCCCAGCCCCACCACCATCACCCAGGCCACCGGCGTGAAGTGGTTCACCCTCGCCTTCGTGCTCAGCAACGGCTACTGCAACCCCCAGTGGGACGGCAGCCGCCCGCTGACCGGGGGCGTCGACCAGCAGACGGTGAGCACCGTGCGGGCGAACGGCGGTGACGTCATCCCGTCCTTCGGCGGCTACAGCGGCAACAAGCTGGAGAGTTCCTGCTCCAGCGCGGGCGAACTCGCCGCCGCCTACCAGAAGGTCGTCAACGCCTACGGCCTGAAGGCGATCGACGTCGACATCGAGGCCGACGCCTACAGCAACCCCACCGTGCAGCAGCGGACCGTGGACGCGCTGAAGACCGTCAAGGCCGCCAACCCCGGCCTGAAGGTGTACGTCACCATCGGCACCGGGCAGAGCGGCCCCGACACCAGCCTCATCAACCGGGCCGCCTCCTCCGGACTGACCGTCGACGCCTGGGCCATCATGCCGTTCGACTTCGGCGGCGCCGGACAGAACATGGGCAACCTCACCACGCAGGCCGCCGAGGGCCTGAAGAACGCGCTGAAGAACGCCTACCACTACAGCGACGACCAGGCCTACCGGGACATGGGCATCTCGTCCATGAACGGCGTCACCGACGACAACGAGACCGTCACGGTGAACGACTTCCGGACCATCCTGGCCTACGCGCAGGCACACCACCTGGCCCGGCTCACCTTCTGGTCCGCCAACCGCGACCGCCCGTGCACCGGCGGCCCGGCCGACAGCTGCTCCGGCGTCTCCCAGTCCGCCTGGGACTACACCCGCGTCCTCGCCGGCTACACCGGCTGACCCCGCCCGTGCCCCGACCCCCGCCGCCGCGGCCCCACCGGCCGGCCGGCCCGGCGGCGGGGGCCGCGCGGGTCCCTGGAGTGGCCGGTAAGTGTGAGGCGTCGCAGCCTGGATACGCGGTGTGCCGGACACCGCGGCCCGTCCGGAAGGCCCTTCCCGCCATGACCAGAGAAGACCGGCTCGACCCGCACTCGGAGATCACCCTCCGGGTGAACGGCAAGCCGCACACCCTGCTCGTCGACCACCGGCGGGTCCTGCTGGACCTGCTCCGCGAGGACCTGGGGCTCACCGGCTCCAAGAAGGGCTGCGACCACGGTCAGTGCGGCGCCTGCACCGTCCTGGTGGACGGGCGGCGCGTCAACGGCTGTCTGCTGCTCGCCGTCACCCTCGACGGCAGCGAGGTCACCACCGTCGAGGGGCTCGGCGGCGACGGCGAGGAGCCGCACCCCCTGCAGCGGGCCTTCCTCGAACGCGACGCCTTCCAGTGCGGCTACTGCACGCCCGGGCAGATCTGCTCGGCCGTGGGCATGATCGCCGAGGCCGCGGCCGGCCACCCCTCCCACGTCACCGACCCCGCGGAGCCCTCCGGCCGGCCCGTGCCGCTGGACCGGACCGAGATCCGCGAACGGCTCAGCGGCAACCTGTGCCGCTGCGGCGCCTATCCGCGCATTGTCGAAGCGGTGGAGGACGTGATCGGGTGAAGAGCTTCGGATACCTCAGGCCCACCGGCGTCCAGGAGGCCGTCGAGGCCCACGCCGCCCACCCAGGCGCCCGCTACCTCGCCGGCGGCACCAACCTCGTCGACCTGATGAAACTCGGCGTGGAGAGCCCCGGCGTCCTCATCGACGTCGGCCGGCTGCCGCTGGACGCGGTCGAGGAGCTCCCGGACGGCGCGCTGCGCGTCGGCGCCACCGTCCGCAACAGCGACCTCGCCGCCCACCCGCTCGTCCGCGACCGCTACCCGGTGCTCTCCCAGGCGCTGCTCGCGGGCGCCTCCGGCCAGCTCCGCAACGCCGCCACCACCGGCGGCAACCTGCTCCAGCGCACCCGCTGCCCGTACTTCCAGGACCTGGACAAGCCCTGCAACAAGCGCGAGCCGGGCAGCGGCTGCGGCGCCCTGGAGGGCGTCCACCGCGACCACGCCGTGCTCGGCCACTCCGCGCACTGCATCGCCACCAACCCCTCCGACATGGCCGTGGCCCTCGCGGCCCTCGACGCCCGGGTCGAGCTGTACGGCGCCGAGGGCGGCCGCAGCATCCCGGTGGCCGACTTCCACCGACTGCCCGGGGTGCGTCCGGAGCGGGACACCGAGATCCGCCCCGGCGAGCTGATCACGGGCGTGCTGCTCCCGGCCGCCCGGGCCGGCGCGCCCTCCGCCTACCGCAAGGCCCGGGACCGGGCCTCGTACGCCTTCGCCCTGGCTTCCGTGGCCGTCGTGCTGCGGGTCGCGGACGGCGTCGTGGACCAGGTGGGGCTCGCCTTCGGCGGCCTGGCCCACCGGCCCTGGCGGGCCCACCACGCGGAGACGGCCCTGCTGGGCGCGGCGGCCACCCCCGAGGCCTTCGAGGGCGCCGTCGCCCTGGAACTGGACCGCGCGGAGCCGCTGCGCGACAACGCCTACAAGGTGCCCCTCGCCCGCAACCTCGCACTGGACGTCCTGAACCGCCTCGCGCCCGCCCCCGCGACGGCCTGACCCCCGGACCCGGCCGACCCCAGGAGAACCCGATGGCGAACGACCCACTGGCGCACGGCGGCCCGCTGCCCGGGACCGGGCTGCCGCACGACGACCCGATGGCCGCCACCGGGCTGCCGCGGGACGACCCGACGACCGGGACGGGGCTGCCGCACGACGACCCGATGGCCGCCACCGGGGCGCCCCGGGACGACCCGGTGGCCGGGACCGGGCTGCCGCACGACGACCCCCTCGCCCGCACCGCCGCCGCCCGCGAAGCCGCCCCCGGCCGGCGCCCCGGCACGGGAGCCCTGGAGCAGGACCCCCTCCCCACCCCGCGGACCGGCACCGCCCTCGGGGCGCCCGCCGGGCGGCGGGAAGGACGGGAGAAGGTCACCGGGAAGGCTCGCTACGCCGCCGAGTATCCGCTGCCCGGCCGCGTCCACGCCTGGCCCGTGCCGGCGGCCGTGGCCCGGGGCCGGGTCACCGGCGTGGACACCTCGGCCGCGCTCGCGCTGCCCGGCGTCCTCGCCGTGCTGACCCCCGGCGACGCCCCGCGCCTCGGCGAGACGGACGACGCCACCCTCGCCGTCCTGCAGAACCGCCACGTGCCGCACCGGGGCTGGTGCGTCGCCCTGGCTGTCGCCGAGACCCTGGAGGCGGCCCGCGCCGCCGCCCGGGCCGTCCGCGTCGGCTACGCCACCGAGCACCACGACGTCGTACTCCGCCCCGACCACCCGGACGCCTACGAGCCCGAAGGGGGCGCTCAGCCGGGCCGCCTCGAACACGGCGACCCGTACGGCGCCTTCGCCGCCGCCGACGTCCGCCTGGACACCGAGTACCGGGTGCCGCCCCTGCACAACCACCCCATGGAACCGCACGCGAGCACCGCGCACTGGGACGGCGACCGGCTGATCGTGTACACCTCCAGCCAGGGCAGCACGACCGTCCGGTCTGTGCTCGCCGGTCTCTTCGACCTGCCCGAGGAGCACGTCACCGTGGTGGCCGAGCACGTCGGCGGCGGCTTCGGCTCCAAGGGCACCCCGCGCCCCGATGTCGTCCTCGCCGCCATGGCCGCACGGCACACCGGCCGGCCGGTCACGGTGGCCTACCCCCGCCGGTACATGCCCACCGTCGTCGGCCACCGGGCCCCCACCCTGCACCGGCTGCGCCTGGGCGCCACCGCCGACGGACACCTCACCGCGGTGCTGCACGAGGTCACCACGCACACCTCGCACGTCAGGGAGTTCGTGGAGCAGGCCGCGGTGCCCTCCCGGGTCATGTACGGCGCCCCGCACCTGCTCAGCACCCACAGGGTGGTGCCGCTGGACGTGCCCAGCCCGTCCTGGATGCGCGCCCCCGGCGAGGCCCCCGGCATGTACGCCCTGGAGTCGGCGGTCGACGAGCTCGCCGACGCCCTGCGCCTTGACCCGGTGGAACTGCGGATCCGCAACGAGCCGGACGCCGAACCCGGCAGCGGCAAGCCGTTCAGCAGCCGGCACCTCGCCGAGTGCCTGCGCGAGGGCGCCCGCCGCTTCGGCTGGGACCGGCGCGAGCCGCGCCCGCGCTCCCGGACCGAGGGCCCACTGCTCATCGGCACCGGAGTGGCCGCGGCGACCTACCCGGTCCTGATCCGGCCGTCGACCGCCACCGCCCAGGCCCTGCCCGACGGCACCTTCCTCATCAGGGTGAACGCGGCCGACATCGGCACCGGCGCGCGCACCGTCCTCGCCCAGGTCGCCGCCGACGCCCTCGGCGCGCCCCTGGACCGGGTGCGCACCGAGGTGGGCCGCAGCGATCTGCCCCCGGCGTCGCTGGCCGGCGACTCCTCCGGCACCGCCTCATGGGGCTGGGCCGTGCACGAGGCGTGCGCCGGCCTGGCGGCCCGGCTCGCCGAGCACCCTGGTCCGCTGCCCGCCGAGGGTCTCCTGGTCCGTTCCGACACCGCCGGCCGGGCGGACGCCGACTCCCCGTACGCCCGACACGCCTTCGGCGCCCACTTCGCCGAGGTCGCCGTCGATACCGTCACCGGCGAGGTACGGGCCCGCAGGATGCTCGGCGTCTTCGCCGCCGGGCGGATCCTCAACGCCCGCACCGCGCGCTCCCAGTTCGTCGGCGGCATGATCATGGGCCTGGGCATGGCCCTGACCGAGGGCAGCACCATGGACGCCCCGTTCGGTGACTTCCCCGAGGCCGATCTCGCCTCCTACCACGTGGCCGCCCACGCCGACGTCCCCGACCTGGAGGCGCACTGGATCGAGGAGGACGACCCGCACCTCAACCCCATGGGCAGCAAGGGCATCGGCGAGATCGGCATCGTCGGCACCGCCGCCGCACTCGGCAACGCCGTCCACCACGCCACCGGGATCCGGTTCCGCGAACTGCCCCTGACCCCGGACCGGATCCTGTCCGGACTGCTGTCCGAACGGTGACGGCCACGGCGGGGGACCCGGAGAGGGGGACCGCCCAGGTGCCGGGACTGCTGTGGGAGTACGACGGTTACGACCCCGCCGAGGAACGCCTGCGGGAGTCCCTGTGCACCCTGGGCAACGGCTACTTCGCCACCCGCGGCGCGCTGCCCGAGTGCGCCGCGGACGACGTGCACTACCCGGGCACCTACGCGGCCGGCGTCTACAACCGGCTCACCTCCGACGTCGCCGGCCGCCGGGTCGAGAACGAGGACATGGTCAACCTCCCCGACTGGCTGCCGCTGCGCATCCGCCCCGCCGGCCACGACTGGCTCGGGCCCGACACCGCCCCGGTCACCGAGCACCGGCAGATCCTCCACCTGGACCCGGGCGTGCTGGAACGCCGCACCCGGTACCGGCTGGACGGCGGCGGCACGCTCCTGGTGCGGCAACTGCGGCTGGTCCACATGAGCGACCCGCACCTCGCCGCCCTGCGCACCGACCTCACCGCCGAGGACTGGACCGGCGAGATCGACGTCGAGGCCGCGCTCGACGGCGGAGTCACCAACTCCGGAGTGGCCCGCTACCGCGACCTGGACGGCCGCCACCTCACCCAGGTCGAGACGGGCAGCGCCGGGTCCGGCGCGATGTGGCTGCGCTGCCGCACCCGCACCTCGGACATCGCCGTCGGGCTCGCCTGCCGGCTGACCGCCGACGCCCCCGCGGCCGACGCGCACGAGCCGACCCGGGCCGTGCGGCGCCTGCGCCTGGGACTCGCGCCGGGTCTCACGGTCACCGTCGACAAGTGCGTCGCCCTGCACACCTCCCACGACCCCGCCATCGGCGACCCGCTGTGCGCCGCCGTCGACCGGGCCGGTACCGCGCCCGACTTCGACGACCTGCTCACCTCGCACGCCACGGCCTGGGAGCAGCTGTGGCGGCGGACCGAACTCGACGTCCCGGGCGAGCCCGGCAGCATCCTGCGCCTGCACCTCTTCCACGTGCTGCAGTGCCTCTCCCCGCACACCGCCGACCTCGACGTCGGCGTTCCCGCCCGCGGACTGCACGGCGAGGCGTACCGGGGACACGTCTTCTGGGACGAGCTGTTCGTGCTGCCCTACCTCAACCTCCACCTGCCCGAAGTCTCGCGGGCGCTGCTCCGCTACCGCCACCGCCGCATGGACGCCGCCTGCCACGCGGCCCGCCAGGCCGGCCTGCGCGGGGCCCTGTATCCGTGGCAGAGCGGCAGCGACGGCCGGGAGGAGACCCAGGAGCTGCACCTCAACCCGCGCTCGGGGCGCTGGCTGCCGGACGACTCCCGGCTGCAGCGGCACGTCGGCTCGGCGGTGGCGTACAACGTGTGGCGGTACTGCGAGGCCACCGGCGACACCGAGTTCCTGCACACCGAGGGCGCCGAGATGCTGCTCCAGATCGCCCGCTTCTGGGCCGACTCGGCCACCTACGACGAACACCTCGGCCGGCACCGCATCCTGGGCGTGGTCGGCCCCGACGAGTACCACGACGCGTACCCCGGCGCCGACCGGCCCGGCCTGGACGACAACGCGTACACGAACGTGACCGCAGCCTGGGCGCTGCTGCGCGCGCTCGGCCTGCTGCGCGACCTGCCCGAGCCGCGCCGCCGCGAACTCGCCGAGCTCATCGGCCTGGAGGAGGACGAACTCGCCCGCTGGGAGGAGGTGTCCCGGACCCTCCACGTGCCCCACCACGAGGGCGTGATCAGCCAGTTCGAGGGCTACGGCGACCTCGCCGAACTGGACTGGCAGGGCTACCGCGACCGGTACGGCGACATCCGGCGCCTGGACCGGATCCTGGAGGCGGAGGGCGACACCGTCAACCGCTACAAGGCGTCGAAGCAGGCCGACGTGCTGATGCTGGGCTACCTGTTCTCGCCCGCCGAACTCCAGTCGCTGTTCCGGCGGCTGGGGCACCGCCTGGACGAGGACATCTGGTCCGCGACGGTCGACCACTACCTGCACCGCACCTCGCACGGCTCCACCCTCAGCGGTCTGGTGCACGGCTGGATCCTGGCCCGCGCCCGCCGCGCGGACGCGTGGGGCTTCGTCCAGGAGGCGCTGCGCGGCGACATCGCCGACGTCCAGGGCGGCACCACCGGCGAGGGCATCCACCTGGGCGCCATGGCCGGCACCCTCGACCTCGTACAGCGCTGCCTCACCGGCCTGGAGACCCGCGACGGCGCCCTCTGGCTCGACCCGGTGCCGCTGCCGGAACTCTCCTCCTACGGCTTCTCCCTGCGCTACCAGGGCCTTTGGGGCGTACGGCTGCGGCTGCGCGCGGGCATGCTGGAGGCCGTGGTGCCGGCCGCCTCCGGCCGCCCGCCCATCGACTTCCGCCTGCCGGACCGGGTGGTGCGGGTCGGGCCCGGGGAGAGGGTGCGCATGCGGCTGCCGGACTGACGGCGCGCGGTGCCGGCCGGCTTCTCGACGGCCGCGGTACCGACGGGCGAGGATGCCTTCGGGCGGACGCGCGCGCGTACGCCGGTGCGGGGACCGGAGGTCCGGCGCGGGACGAGAGGGCAGGGGACGAGGAGATGCGGGACATGGACGCGGCCGGACGGCCCGGGCCGCGGGCCGGCGACGGGCAGGAGCCGCTGCGCGCGCTCGCGGTGGACGACGAGGAACCCGCGCTCGGGGAACTGCTGTACCTCCTGGGGGAGGACGAGCGGATCGGCAGCGTGGTACCCGCCCTGGACGCCGCCGCCGCGATGCGCCTGCTGGAGCGCGCCACGGCGGCGGGCCCCGACGGCCCGGACGCCTTCGACGTCGTGTTCCTCGACATCAACATGCCCGGCCTGAGCGGCCTGGACCTGGCCGGTCTGCTCGGCGGCCACCCGGACCCGCCGCTGATCGTCTTCGTCACCGCCCACGAGGACTTCGCGCTGCGGGCGTTCGACCTCAAGGCCGTCGACTACCTGCTCAAGCCCCTGCGCAAGGAACGCTTCGCGGAGGCCGTACGGCGGGTCGCCGAACTGACCAGGGCCGGGCAGGGACCCCGGCCGCCCCGGCTCCCGTCGTCCGGCCCCGCCCCGGCAGGCGGCCCCGGCGACCAGGTCCCCGTGGAACTCGGCGGGGTGACGCGGTTCGTGCCCGTCGCCGACATCACCTACGTCGAGGCCCAGGGCGACTACGCCCGCCTGCACACCCCGCACGGCAGCCATCTGGTGCGCGTCCCGCTGACCGCCCTGGAGGAGCAGTGGCGCCCGCGCGGCTTCGTCCGCATCCACCGCAGCCGCCTGGTGGCCCTCGGCCGCATCGAGGAACTCCGCCTGGACGGCGGCAACCTGACCGTCAGGATCGGCGACCGGATCCTCGCCGTGAGCCGCCGCAACGCCCGGGAACTGCGGGACCTGCTGGCCGCGCGGGCCCGGGGGACGGTACGCGGACGGCGGTGACGCGGGCGGTCGCGGGGAGCCGCGCGCGGCGGCCGCGGCGGCCCGGCGGCGATCCGCGTCCGGTGTCTACCTGACCGCCCCCGTGCTGCGTACACTCGCGGCAACAAGGTGATCACCGCGGTGCCGGGGAGTGCGTGATGGGTGCGGAATCCGTCCCTCGCAGGGAGGTGGTCACCGGACGCCCCCGCACCGACCGCGCCCGCCTCCCCCCGCCCCGGGCCGCAGCCCCGCCCGGCGGCCGCGCCGCCGCCCCGGGCGACGACGCCCCCGTCCGTTCGCTGATGCGCCGTCAGCTCCGTGCCGCTCTCACCACGACGGCCCTGCTCGCCGCGTCCCTGGGACCGCTCCCCGTACTCCTGCGGCTCGTCCCCGGCGGCGCGCGGCACGACGTCCCGCCGGCCGTCTGGCTGCTGCTCGGCGTGGCGCCGTACCCGGTCCTGCTCTGCGCCGGGGCCTGGTACGTCCGCCGGGCCGAGCGCAACGAGGGTGACGTGACCGGGCGTTGAACCAGACGTACGGAATCGCCGGGGTGTCGGCCGTGGTCCTGGCCACGGTGCTGGTCGGCGCGCTGGGCCTGCGCGTCTCGCGCACCACCTCCGACTTCTACGTCGCCTCGCGCAGCGTCCGGCCGCGGCTCAACGCCTTCGCCGTCAGCGGCGAGTACCTGTCCGCCGCCTCCTTCCTCGGCGTCGCCGGACTGCTCCTCTCCCAGGGCGCCGACATGCTCTGGTTCCCCATCGGCTACACCGCGGGGTTCCTGGTCCTGCTCGCCTTCGTCGCCGCCCCGCTGCGCCGGTCCGGCGCCTACACCCTGCCGGACTTCGCGGAGGCCCGCCTGGAGTCCCGCGCCGTGCGGCGGATCGCCGGGGTGCTCGTGGTCGGCGTCGGCTGGCTCTACATGCTGCCCCAGCTCCGCGGCGCCGGGCTGATCCTGCGGCTGCTCACCGGCGCGCCCGGCTGGTCCGGCGGCCTGGTCGTCGCCGCCGTGGTCACCGTGGCGGTGGCCGCCGGCGGCATGCGCAGCGTCACCTTCGTCCAGGCGTTCCAGTACTGGCTGAAGCTCACTGCCCTGCTGGTGCCCGCGGTGTTCCTGCTCATCGCCTGGCGCGCCGACCAGGCCCCGGCGCCCGCCTGGGACGAGCGGCCCGTCTTCCAGCGCTCCACCCGGGTCACCGTGGACCGGCCGCTGACCCTCACCGTCCACGAGCCGGTGCGCGTCACCGTCACCGGAACGGTCGACGGACGGCCCCTGGAGGGCGGCCCGCTCACCCTCGGCGCGGGCGCCCACCGGATCGGCCCCGGCACCGCCCTTAGCTTCCCGCCCGGCGCCCCCGTGCCGCTGCCCGGCGACGGCGGACCCGACGCGGCCCCCGCCGGCTGGACGCAGCCGCTGTCGGCGGGCCGCGAACAGCACGGCCTGTACGCCACCTACGGGCTGATCCTCGCCACCTTCCTCGGCACCATGGGCCTGCCGCACGTCGTCGTCCGCTTCTACACCAACCCCGACGGCCGGGCCGCCCGCCGCACCACCGTCGTCGTGCTCGGCCTGCTCGGCGCCTTCTACCTGCTGGTCCCGCTCTACGGCGTGCTCGGCCGGCTCTACGCCCCCGACCTGCTGCTGACCGGCGACACCGACGCGGCGGTGCTCGTCCTGCCGCAGCGGCTGATCGGCGGGCCCGGCGGCGACCTGCTGGGCGCCCTGGTCGCGGGCGGCGCCTGCGCGGCCTTCCTGTCCACCGTCTCCGGACTGACCATGTCCGTAGCCGGGGTGCTCGCCCAGGACGTGCTGCCCACCCTCGGCATCCGCGACTTCCGGCTCGCGACCCTGCCCGCCATCGCGGTGCCCACCGCCGCCAGCGCCGTCGTCAGCGACCTGCCGGTGGCCGACGCGGTCGGCCTCGCCTTCGCCGTGTCCGCCTCCTCGTTCTGCCCGCTGCTGCTCCTCGGCATCTGGTGGCGCGGCCTGACCCCGCCGGGCGCGGTCGCCGGGCTGCTCCTCGGCGGCGGATCCGCGCTCACCGCGGTGACCGTGACCATCGCCGGCGGGGCGAGATCCGGCCCGCTGCACACCCTGCTGGCCTGGCCGGCCGTCTGGTCGGTCCCCGTGGGTTTCGCGGCCATGGTGCTGATCTCCCTGGCCACCCGGCACCGGGTCCCGGCGTCCGTGGCCGCCACGATGGCCCGGCTCCACCTGCCCGAGCCCGCGAGCGGCCGGGGCGTCCCGCCCGGCGGTGGCACCCGGCGGGCCCCGGGGCGCCGCTCGTGACCGCGCTGGGCACCGTCGTCCTCGCCGTGGCCGCTCTCGCGCTGTTCGCCCTGGGCGCCGCCCTCGGCCACGCCGGCGCCCGCCGGCAGCAGGAGCACCCGGCCGACGTGGGCACCCCCGTCGAGCGGGCCACCTTCCACACCCTGCACACCGCCTCCCTCGCCGCGCCGCCGCTGCGCGCGGGACTCACCCCGGACACCGCCCGCAAGGCGGCCCGCCGGCTGCGTCCGCTGCTCGGCACGGTCGCCCTCGCCCTCGCCGACGAGGAGTCCGTGCTCGCCTGGGACGGCACCGGCGACCACCACCGGGCCGCGGCCGAGGCCCACCTCGCCCACGCCGCGCGCACCCGGACGTTCCCGCTCGCCTGCCCCGACGCCCGCTGCCCCGTGCGCTGGGGGGTGGTGGTCCCGCTGACGGTCGACGGCCGGGCGGCCGGCGCCCTGGCCGCCTTCGCCGACCAGGAGTCCGCCGTCGTGGTGCGGGCCGCCGAGGAAGTCGCCCGCTGGGTCTCCGTCCAACTCGAACTCGTCGACCTGGACCGGGCGCGCTCCACCGTGATCGAGGCCGAGATCCGGGCCCTGCGCGCCCAGATATCCCCGCACTTCATCTACAACTCGCTCGCCTCCATCGCCTCGTTCGTCCGCACCGACCCCGAGCGGGCCCGGGAACTGCTGCTGGAGTTCGCCGACTTCACGCGCTACTCCTTCCGCCGGGGCGGCGACTTCACCACGCTCGCCGAGGAGCTGCGCTCGATCGAGCAGTACCTCGAACTCGCCCGCGCCCGCTTCGGCAGACGCCTGGAGGTGACCTTGCGGATCGCCCCCGAGGTACTGCCCGTCACCCTGCCGTTCCTCTGCTTGCAGCCCCTGGTCGAGAACGCGCTCAAACACGGTCTGGAGGAGTCCGTGGACCGCGGCCGGATCACCATCACCGCCGAGGACGAGGGCACCGAGGCCCGCGTCGTCATCGAGGACGACGGCGTAGGCATGGACCCGCAGCGCCTGCGCGACCTGCTGCGCGGACGCGGCGGGCCGTCCGCCGGGATCGGCCTGAGCAACGTGGACATGCGGCTGCGCCAGGTCTACGGCGACGACCACGGTCTCGTGATCGAGACCGGCGTCGGCGCCGGCACGAAGATCACCGTACGGCTCCCCAAGTTCCACCCGGGCTCGGCCCGCTGAGGTGAAAGGACGCAAGATCCGATGGAAACGGACACCGCTGTACCCGCCGGCGCCGCCGACCGGGCCCTGGCCCTGCTCCGCGAGTGCGGCGCCGAGACCATGGCGCACCCCGGCGGCACCCTTCTCGCGCACCTGCGCCGCGTCCAGGACCGGCTGGCGCTCTGGCAGGCCCGTCCGGCGCTCCGGCTCGCCGGGCTCTGCCACGCGTTCTACGGCACCGACGGGTTCCCCGGCGCCCTGCTGCCGGTGACCCGCCGGGCTGAACTCGCGGCGGTGATCGGCGCCGAGGCCGAGGCGATCGTCTACCTCTACGCCTCCTGTGACCGCGGCGCCACCTACCCGGGGCTCGCGCGGCCCGACGCGCCCTTCCACGACCGCTTCACCGGCGAGCCGCACGTGCCCGGTCCGCGGTCGCGCCGGGACTTCGCCGAACTGTCGGCCGCGAACGAACTCGACCTCGCCCGCCTCGATCCCGCCTTCCGCGAACGCTGGGGCGCCGAGCTGCTCGCGCTCTTCACCCGGCTCGAGGAGCTGCTGAGCCCCGCGGCCCGGCTCGACTGCCGCACCGTCCTGGCCCCGGCCGCCCGATGACCCGCGCCCGGCACCGCGTGACCCGGTCCCCGCCGCCAACGCGGGCGGCAATCGACGCAATTCATTTGCGGAAATTGCGCTAGGCTTGCGTACATGACGCGACGACTTGCTCAGGTGGCTAAGAAAGTGGGGGTCAGCGAGGCGACGGTCAGTCGTGTCCTCAATGGCAAGCCCGGTGTCTCGGAGTCGACCCGCCAGTCGGTGCTCACCGCTCTCGACGTCCTCGGCTACGAGCGGCCCACGCAGCTCCGCGGCGAGCGGGCCCGGCTCGTCGGGCTCGTCCTGCCGGAGCTGCAGAACCCGATCTTCCCGGCGTTCGCCGAGGTCATCGGTGCCGCGCTGGCTCAGCAGGGGCTGACGCCGGTGCTCTGCACCCAGACCAAGGGCGGCGTCTCCGAGGCGGACTACGTGGACCTCCTGCTGCAGCAGCAGGTGTCCGGCGTGGTCTTCGCCGGCGGTCTGTTCGCGCAGGCCGACGCGCCGCACGACCACTACCGGCAGCTCGCCGAGCGGGACATCCCGGTGGTCCTCATCAACGCCTCCATCGAGGGCCTCGACTTCCCCTGTGTCGCCTGCGACGACGCCGTCGCGGTCGAGCAGGCCTGGCGCCACCTCGCCTCCCTGGGGCACGAGCGGATCGGGCTGGTCCTCGGCCCGGGCGACCACGTCCCCTCGCGCCGCAAGCTGGAGGCCGCCCGGGTGGTGGCGCGCGGCAACGGCGCCGAGCTGCCGGAGGAGTTCGTCGCGCGGTCCATGTTCTCGCTCGAGGGCGGACAGGCCGCGGCCGCCCGGCTCCTGGAGCGTGGGGTGACCGGCATCGTGTGCGCGAGCGACCCGCTGGCGCTGGGCGCCATAAGGGCGGTGCGCAGGCGCGGGCTGAGCGTCCCCGGGGACGTGTCGGTCGTCGGCTACGACGACTCCGCCTTCATGAACTGCACCGAGCCGCCGCTGTCGACGGTCCGTCAGCCCATCGAGGCGATGGGCCGGGCGGCGGTCGAGCTGCTCTGCGCCCAGCTCCAGGGCACCCGTTCGCACCCCGGTGAGCTGCTCTTCGAGCCCGAGCTGGTACTGCGCGGCTCCACGGCGCCCCCGCCCGCGGGCTGACCCCCCTCCTCGCCTCCCGGCCGCCACCGGCGCGAGGACACCGCACCAGCGGTGTCCTCGCGCCGGTGTTTTCGTATGCCGTGATCCACAAGTTCTCGCGTCAGCAGCGTAGACGACTCAACAGCTCTCTGGAACTCTCTGAGCGTTCAACGCAAAGAGGAGACATCCATGCGTTTCATTCATGAGGCCTAGATTCGAGGGACTGATGAGAATCCGCAGAAGGGGATCGCGGTGCCTGAGCGCCGTGATCGTGACCAGCCTGCTGGCGCTGGTCGGCCCGGTGGCGACCGCCCGGGCCGCTGGAGGACCCGACATCGCGCTCGGGGCCAGGTCGTCGGCCAGCAGCGCCCACAGCGAGTACGCCGCCGCGAACATCACCGACGGCGACCAGGGCACCTACTGGCAGAGCGCCGGCTCCGACTTGCCCCAGTGGGTGCAGACCGACCTGGGCACGACCGAGAACGTGGACGAGGTCGTCCTCAAGCTGCCCGCCGGATGGGAGAGCCGGGCCGAGACGCTCTCCGTCCAGGGCAGCGCCGACGGCACGGGTTTCAGCACGCTGAAGACCTCCGCCTCGTACACCTTCAGCCCGGGCTCAGGGAACACCGTCACGGTCGCCTTCCCGGCCGCCCGGACCAGGTTCGTACGGATCGACGTCACCGACAACACCGGCTGGCGGGCGGCGCAGCTCTCCGAGCTGGAGGTGCACGCCGCCGGTGAGTCGTCGGTGAACCTGGCCGCCGGCCGGAACCTCACCGCGAGCAGCCACACCCAGACGTACATCCCGCAGAACGCGGGCGACGGCGACCGGGCCACCTACTGGGAGAGCGCCAACGACGACTTCCCGCAGTGGCTGCGCGCCGACCTCGGCTCCTCCGTGCGCGTCGACCGCGTGGTGCTGCGGCTGCCCGCCGGCTGGGAGAAGCGCAGCCAGACGCTCAAGGTCCAGGGCAGCGCGAACGGCACGGACTTCACCGATCTGACCGCCTCCCGCGCCGTCACCTTCGACCCGGCGACGGGCAACTCGGCGACCGTCGCCCTGGACGCCGCCACCACCCGCTACGTCCGGGTGCTCGTCACGGCCAACTCCGCGCAGCCCGGCGCCCAGTTAGCCGAGATGGAGGTGTACGGCCCGCGAACGGGGGACACCCGGGCCCCCAGCGCCCCGGCCGGACTGACGCTCACCGAGCCCGCCACCGGACAGGTGCGGCTGAGCTGGAACGCGGCCACCGACGACGTCGCAGTGACCGGGTACGACGTCTACGCCAACGGCTCGCTGCTGGCCGGCGTCGCCGGTGACGTCACCACGTACACGGACACCCGCCCGGCCGGCGAGACCGTCTCCTACTACGTGCGGGCCCGGGACGCGGCCGGCAACCAGTCGGGCAACAGCAACACCGTCACCCGCACCGGCGGCAAGGGCGACACCCAGGCGCCGACCGCCCCCTCGAACCTGGCGTACACCGAACCGGCGGACGGCCAGATCAAGCTGACCTGGACCGCGTCCACGGACGACACCCGGGTCACCGGCTACGACGTCTACGCCGGCAACATCCTGCGCGACAGCGTCGCCGGTGACGTCACCACCTTCACCGACACCCAGCCCACGACGCGCACGGTGACCTACTACGTGCGCGCCAGGGACGCGGCCGGCAACCAGTCCGCGCCCAGCAACAGCGTGACCCGCAACGGCACCGGGGGCGCGGGTTCCAACCTCGCCGTCGGCAAGCCCATCGCCGCCTCCTCCGCCGTCGACCCCTACGTCGCCGCGAACGCCGACGACAACAGCACCACGACCTACTGGGAGGGCGCGGCCGGCAGCTACCCGAACACGCTGACCGTCAAGCTGGGCGCCAACGCCGACCTGGACCGCCTCGTGCTGAAGCTGAACCCGGACTCCGTCTGGGCCAGGCGGACGCAGACGATCGAGGTGCTGGGCCGGGAGCAGAGCGCCGACGGCTTCACGTCCCTGGTCGCGGCGAAGAGCTACACCTTCGACCCGGCCGACGGCAACGCCGTCACCGTCCCGGTCACCGCCCGGGTGGCCGACGTGCGGCTGCGGTTCACGGCCAACTCCGGCGCCACCGGCGGCCAGCTCGCCGAGTTCCAGGTGATCGGGGTCCCGGCGCCCAACCCCGACCTGGAGGTCACCGGCCTGACCGTGTCGCCCGCCGCCCCGGTCGAGACGGACTCCGTCATGGTGTCGGCCACCGTGCGCAACAGCGGCCCGGCCGCCGCCCCGCCGAGCAGGGTCGCCGTGACCCTCGGCGGCACCAAGGCCGCCACCGCGCAGGTCGGGGCCCTCGCGGCGGGGGAGGAGACCACCGTCACCGCCTCCCTCGGACAGCGCGACGCGGGGACCTACCAGCTCGGTGCCGTCGCCGACGACGGTGACGCGGTGATCGAGCAGAACGAGTCCAACAACACGTACAGCAGCCTGAGTCCGCTGGTCGTCAAGTCCGTCGACAGCTCCGACCTGGTCGCGTCAGCGGTGACCACCTCGCCGTCCAGCCCGACGGCGGGCGACGAGGTCACCTTCAAGGTGACCCTGAGGAACCAGGGAACCCGCGCCAGCGCCGCGGGCGCCCACGGCGTCACCCTGACCCTGACCGGCTCCAAGGGCGACACGGTCAAGACCCTGACCGGCTCCTGGGACGGGATCCTCGCGGCCGGCTCCGCACAGGACGTCCGGCTGGGCCCGTGGACCGCCGCGGACGGCTCGTACACCGTGAAGACCGTCGTCGCCGACGACGCCGAAGAGCTGCCGGTCAAACGCGCGAACAACACCTCCGTCCAGCCGCTGTTCGTCGGCCGCGGCGCCAACATGCCCTACGACATGTACGAGGCGGAGGACGGCGCCACCGGCGGCGGAGCCAAGGTGGTCGGGCCCAACCGCACCGTGGGCGACATCGCCGGCGAGGCCTCCGGCCGCAAGGCCGTCACCCTGAACTCGACGGGGCAGTACGTCGAGTTCACCACCCGCGCCGCGACCAACACCCTGGTGACCCGCTTCTCCGTCCCGGACGCACCGGGCGGCGGGGGCATCGACACGACGATCGACGTCTACGTCGACGGCGTCTTCAAGAAGGCGCTGCCGCTGACGTCGAAGTACGCCTGGCTGTACGGGGCGGAGACCGCGCCCGGCAACTCCCCCGGCTCGGGGGCCCCGCGGCACATCTACGACGAGGCGCACGTCCTCCTCGGCGAGACCGTGCCGAAGGGCAGCACCGTCCGGCTGCAGAAGGACGCCGCGAACACCTCGACGTACGCCATCGACTTCGTCAGCCTGGAACAGGTGGCGCCGGTCGCCAACCCCGACCCCGCCGCGTACGCCGTGCCCACCGGATTCACCCACCAGGCCGTGCAGGACGCCCTGGACAGGGTGCGCATGGACACCACCGGCAAGCTGGTCGGCGTCTACCTGCCGCCCGGCGACTACGAGACGTCGAACAAGTTCCAGGTGTACGGCAAGGCCGTGAAGGTGGTCGGCGCCGGACCCTGGTACACGACCTTCCACGCGCCGGCGGCGCAGGAGAACACCGACATCGGCTTCCGGGCCGACACGACCGCCAAGGGCTCGCTCTTCAAGGGCTTCGCGTACTTCGGCAACTACACCTCGCGGATAGACGGCCCGGGCAAGGTGTTCGATTTCTCGGGCGTCTCGGACGTCGTCATCGACGACATCTGGAACGAGCACATGGTCTGCCTGTACTGGGGGGCCGACACGGACCGCATCACCATCAGGAACTCCCGGATCCGCGACATGTTCGCCGACGGGATCAACATGACCAACGGCTCCACCGACAACCTGGTGACCAACAACGACGCGCGCGCCACCGGCGACGACAGCTTCGCGCTGTTCTCGGCGATCGACGCGGGCGGCGCGGACGAGAAGAACAACGTCTACGAGAACCTGACCAGCACCCTGACCTGGCGCGCCGCGGGGGTGGCCGTCTACGGCGGCTACCACAACACCTTCCGCAACATACGCATCGCGGACACGCTGGTGTACTCCGGAATCACCATCTCCTCCCTGGACTTCGGCTACCCGATGAACGGCTTCGGGACCGATCCGACGACCTTCGAGAACGTGACCATCGAGCGGGCCGGCGGCCACTTCTGGGGCGCGCAGACCTTCCCGGCCATCTGGGTCTTCTCCGCGTCGAAGGTGTTCCAGGGCATCCGGGTCAACCACGTCGACATCGTCGATCCCACCTACAGCGGGGTGATGTTCCAGACCAACTACTCCGGCGGGCAGCCGCAGTATCCCGTCAAGGACACCGTCTTCACCGACGTCTCCATCAGCGGCGCCCGCAGGAGCGGGGACGCCTACGACGCCAAGTCGGGCTTCGGTCTGTGGGCCAACGAGATGCCGGAGGCGGGACAGGGTCCCGCCGTCGGCGAGGTGACGTTCAACGGCCTCCGGCTGAGCGGCAACGCGGTGGACGTCCGTAACACGACCAGCACCTTCAAGATCAACATCAACCCCTGAGGTCGCCGCAAACTGCTTGCGGGACTTTGCAGCACGCTTGCGTGCACTCCCTGCCCTCGTGACGAGGGTGTCCCGGCCCGCCTCTGGTGCCTCCCGAGGCGGGCCGCGGACTGTTCTGCCGTCTGTGTACGGCCTGTTGAGGCCGTTACGTCAACTCCGCGCGCGTAGGGCTGGACTCAGTGACTGTCAAACAATTACGAAGTTAGCGCGACATCTTGCGGGCTGTTGTTGGGGGTGGTTGAGTGTGCGGCGCCCCACAACGCACCGAGTCGCACCGACGGTGGGGTGACCTCACCGTTCATGCCCGAAGGGGACCACCCATGAGAAGTGCCCGGTTCCGCCGTACCCGCCGCTCCGGCGCGGTCGCCCTCGTCTCCGCGCTCACCCTGACCGCGCTCGCCGCCTGCGGCACCAGCGCGAGCAACAACGGCGCCGGTGGTTCCGAAGGAGGTGGCTCCTCCGACCCGGCCGCCCCCCTGGATCCCAAGACCAAGGTGACGATCACCATCGACTGCATGCCCCCCGCGGCCAAGGCGGCCGAACTGCGCGAGTGGAAGCAGGACGTCGCCGAGTTCAACAAGAAGTACCCGAACGTGACCATCGAGGGCCGCTCCACCCCGGGCCAGTGCCTGGAGCCGCCCCGCTTCACCGCGATGCTCAAGGCCAAGTCCCAGCCCGACGTGTTCTACACGTACTTCACCGACCTGCCGCAGGTGCTCGACAACGACGGGGCCGCCGACATCACGGCCTACGTCAACGACAAGACGGTCCCGCTGCTGAAGGACATCGACCCGAACGTGCTCGGCTCGCTCAAGCACGACGGCAAGCTCTACGGCCTGCCCACCAGCAACTACACCATGGGCCTGCTCATCAACCGCAGACTCTTCAAGCAGGCCGGCCTCGACCCCGACACCCCGCCGCGCACCTGGGACGAGGTCCGCGTCGCCGCCAGGAAGATCGCCGCCCTCGGCAACGGCATCGCCGGCTACGGCGACTACAGCGCGGCCAACACCGGCGGCTGGCACTTCACCGCGCAGGTGTACAGCCTCGGCGGCGACATCGTGGACGCGAGCGGGAAGAAGGCCGCGTTCAACAACGACATCGGCCGCCAGGTGGCGCGCAACCTGCACGCCATGCGCTGGGACGACGACAGCATGGGCAAGACCCAGTTGCTGAAGTGGGGCGACCTGCAGAAGCAGATCGCGAGCGACAAGCTCGGCATGTTCCTCGCCGCTCCCGACGACATCGCGTACATGGTCCAGCAACTCGGCGCGAAGTACGAGAACTTCGGCATGGGCCCGATCCCGGGTGAGAAGAGCACACTGGCCGGCGGCAACAACTACATGATCAAGAGCGGCATCTCCGCCGACAAGATCAAAGCCGCGATCGCCTGGCTGAACTTCAAGAACCTCACCGTCGGCAAGGGCCAGTTCGACTGGGCCCGCACCAAGGCCGACAAGCTCCCGGTCGGCGTCCCGCAGCCCAACTTCTGGCTGGGGGAGTCGAAGAAGAAGGACGACGCGGCGCGGCTCGCGAACGCCACCATGCCGGTCGCCAACTTCAAGACGTTCATGGACAACCCGGTGCCCGGCAAGGCCGAACCGCCCAAGGCGCAGGAGATCTACAAGGTCCTCGACAACGTGATGTCCGGCATCCTCACCAACAAGGACGCCGACGTCGACAAGCTGCTCTCCACGGCCGAGGCACAGGTCGACCAGGTCCTCGCCAACCAGTGACCGGCGCCCGGCGGGGGCCGACGGGCGGCCCCCGCCGGGAGCACCGTGTCAGCGCCGCGGCGGCCCGTCCCCCCGCGGCCCCTGTGCCCCAGCAATCCCGCAGCCGAGCACCAAGGAGCGACGATGGCGGCCCCCAGTCTGACCCCGAGCACGGCGGACCCCGCCCGCCCGGCACCCCCGCGCACAGCGGGCCCGCCACCTCCCGACGGCCGGTTCGCCCGGAGCCTGCGGCGCAACCTGACCGCCCACGGCTTCCTCATCGGCGCGGTCGTCTGCTTCGCGGTGTTCTCCTGGTACCCCATGATCAGGGAGTTCGCCCTCGCGTTCCAGAAGACCGGCAACGGCGGGACCCGCTGGGTCGGCCTGGACAACCTCGAGACCGTCTACCACGACCCCGCCTTCTGGCAGGCCTGGCGCAACACCCTGCTGTTCACCCTGCTGGCGCTGCTCCTCGGCTTCGCGGTGCCCTTCGTCACCGCGATCGTCATCAACGAGTTCCGGCACGGCCAGGGCTACCTCCGGCTCCTGGTCTACCTGCCCGTGATGCTCCCGCCGGTCGCCTCCGTGCTGCTCTTCAAGTACCTCTACGACCCCGGGTACGGTCTGCTCAACGAGTTGCTGCGCTTCCTGCACCTGCCCGAGCAGCAGTGGCTGCAGGACCCCGGCCTGTCGATGCTGTCCGTCGTCATCGCCTCGACCTGGATGAACATGGGCGGCGCGACCCTGGTCTACCTCGCCGCGCTCCAGGGCGTCCCCGGCGAGCTGTACGAGGCGGCCGAGCTCGACGGCGCCGGCCTGCTGCGCAAGGTCTGGCACGTCACGGTCCCGCAGACCCGGCTGGTCCTTTCGCTGATGCTGCTGATGCAGGTCGTCGCGACCATGCAGGTCTTCGTCGAGCCGTTCCTGCTCACCGGCGGCGCCGGCCCCGAGGGTTCGACCACCACGGTCGTCTACCTGATCTACCAGTACGCCTTCAACTTCAACAACTACGGTGCCGCGGCGGCGCTCGGCCTGCTCCTGCTCGTACTCCTCGCCGGGTTCTCGGCGGCGTACGTGCGGCTCAGCCGCGCCGGCGACGAGTAGACGGGGGAGACCGGCATGTCCACACGCACACTCATCTCACCGGCCCGACTCGCCGAGCCGCGCGGCAGGTTGCTCTACTGGTCGGTCTTCGCCGTCGTCGTCGCGGCCTTCACCCTGGTGTTCCTCGGACCGCTGTACTGGCTGGCCTCCAGCGGCGTCAAAGACCCGCAGGAGGTGATCCAGACCCCGCCGACCCTGGTGCCGAGGTCCTTCACGCCGGGCAACTACAGCCGCGCCTGGGACGTCATGGACCTCTCCCGGCTGCTGCTCAACACGACGTTCTACGCGTTCGGCGCGCTGGCCTGCCAGCTCGTCCTGGACGTGGCCGCCGCCTATTCACTGTCCAGGCTGCGCCCGGTCCTCGGCAAGGCGATCCTCGGCATGATGCTGGCCACGCTCATGATCCCGGCCACCGTGCTCGTCGTACCCCAGTACCTGACCGTCCTCGACGTGCCGTTCGTGCACCGCAACCTGCTCAACTCGCCCTGGGCGATCTGGCTTCCCTCCGTCACCAACGCTTTCAACATCTTCCTGCTGAAGCGGTTCTTCGACTCCATTCCGAAGGAGCTCCTCGACGCGGCCGCCATGGACGGCGCCTCCCCGATGCGCGTCCTGTGGTCGATCGTGCTGCCCGTCTCCCGGCCCATCCTCGGGGTGGTGTCGATCTTCGCGATCGTCGGCGTCTGGAAGGACTTCCTCTGGCCGATGCTCACCCTGCCCGACCCGTCCAAGCAGACGCTCAACGTGGGCATCTACTCGCTCTCCACCGGGGTGCCCGTGAACATCCTGATCGCCGCCCTGACGATCGCCTCGCTGCCGACCCTGCTGATCTTCCTGGTCTTCCAGCGGAACATCATGAGCGGCCTGACCGCCGGCGGCCTCAAGGGCTGACCGCACGGCCCGCCCCCGCACCCCCCTCCCCAGCCTTCGCCGCCGGCCCGTCCGACGCCCCGCAGCATCCGGGCCGGCGGCGGAGATCCACACTGCCCGAAAGGAACGTCAGTTGGCAGCCCCTCACTCGCCCCGCACCGACGACTGGTGGCGTGAAGCCGTCATCTACCAGGTGTACCCGCGCAGCTTCGCCGACGGCGACGGCGACGGAACCGGGGACCTCGCGGGAGTCCGGGCGAGACTGCCCCACCTCGCGCGACTGGGCGTCGACGCCGTCTGGTTCACTCCCTGGTACGCCTCCCCGCTGGTGGACGGGGGCTACGACGTCTCCGACTACCGCACCATCGACCCGGCGTTCGGCACCCTCGCCGAAGCCGAGAAGCTGATCGCGGAGGCCGCCGAACTGGGCATCCGGGTCATCGTCGACATCGTCCCGAACCACGTCTCCGACCAGCACCCCTGGTTCCGCGCCGCGCTGGCCGCCGGGCCCGGGAGTCCCGAGCGGGAGCTGTTCCACTTCCGGACCGGGCGCGGCGAGGGCGGCGAACTGCCGCCCAACAACTGGCCGTCGCAGTTCTCCGGGCCCACCTGGACCCGGGTGCCCGACGGCGAGTGGTACCTGCACCTGTTCACCCCGGAGCAGCCCGACCTGAACTGGGCCCACCCCGCGGTCCGCCGGGAGCACGAGGAGATCCTGCGGTTCTGGTTCGAACGCGGCGTCGCCGGCGTGCGCATCGACTCCGCCGCCCTGCTGGTCAAGGATCCCGCGCTCGCCGACTTCGAGGAGGGCGTGGACCCGCACCCGTACATCGACCAGGACGAGCTGCACGACGTCTACCGCTCCTGGCGGTCGATCGCCGACGAGTACGGGGCGGTGTTCGTCGGCGAGGTCTGGCTGCCGGACGCCGAGCGCTTCGCCCGCTACCTGCGCCCCGACGAGCTGCACACCGCCTTCAACTTCAACTTCCTCGCCTGCCCCTGGGAACCGGACCGGCTGCGGCGCGCGATCGACGACACCCTCGCCGAGCACGCCCCCGTCGGAGCCCCCGCCACCTGGGTGCTGTGCAACCACGACGTCACCCGTACCGTCACCCGCTACGGGCGTGCCGACACCTCGTTCGACTTCGCGAAGAAGGCTTTCGGCACCCCGTCCGACCTGGCGCTGGGCACCCGGCGGGCCCGCGCCGCCGCCCTGCTGACCCTGGCCCTGCCCGGCTCGGTCTACCTCTACCAGGGGGAGGAGCTGGGGCTGCCCGAGGCCGACGTCCCGCGGACGAGCATCCAGGACCCCATGCACTTCCGCTCGGGCGGCACCGACCCGGGACGGGACGGCTGTCGCGTCCCGCTGCCGTGGGAAGCCGACGCCCCCTGGTGCGGATTCGGCACCGGGGCCGGGCCGTGGCTCCCGCAGCCCGAGGGCTGGGGCCGCTACGCCGTCGACCGGCAGGCGGCCGACCCGGACTCGATGCTCGCGCTGTACCGCGCGGCCCTGCGACTGCGCCGGTCCGAGCCGGGCCTCGGGGACGGCCCCCTCACCTGGCTGCCCGCCGGCGACGGAGTGCTGGCCTTCGCCCGGGAGCACGGTCTGGTCTGCGTCGTCAACCTCTCCGGGCAGCCGGCCGGACTCCCGCCGCACGAGGCGCTGCTGCTCGCCAGCGGCCCGCTGGACGACGCGGGCCGGCTGCCGCGGGACACGGCGGTGTGGCTGCGCGCCTGAGCGCCCCGCGCCCGCGACAGGGTCCCGGCCACCGTGTCGCACGGCGGCCGGGACCCTGTCCGGTCTCAGTCCTTCAGCGCCGCGCCGGCGGCGGTGAGGGCCTTGGTGTTCTCCGCCTTCGCCGCCGTCAGCCGGCCCTTGTGGTCCGCGATCTGCTGCTTCTGGATCTTGGTCTCGGCCTTGAACCAGACCTTGACCAGGCCGGTCTGCCGTTTGCAGTCGATCTCCGCCAGCGCGACGTCGATCTCCTTCCGCGAGGCCGGGTCGGTGTGCGGGACCAGCTCGGCCGACTCGGTCGGCGTCGCGGCCTCGTAGCCCTTGCCCTTCATGCACTGCGACCAGGCGCCCATGGCCTTCTTGACGGCCGGGACGTCCATCGACTGCACGAACGACCGGCCGTTCAGCTCCGAGACGAGCTGGAGGTCGGCCGCCGGCTCGGCGATCTTCTCGGCCGCGTATCCGGCACAGCCCTTGGCGTGGATCTTCTTGCCGTTGTAGGTCTTCGGGGCCGCCTTGGCGACGAAGGAGCCGTTCGCCCCCGCCTTGGTCGGCTTGCCGTGCCCGGTCAGCACCTCGACCTGCGCCTCGCTCAGGTCCGGCACCTTCTGCCGGGGCTGGTCGGTCAGCGCCTCGGGCAGCCCGTAACCGTACTCGGCGGCGGTCGCGCGGTCGGTCAGGCCGTAACGGCGCTCCATGTTGGCGTCGTTGTCGTTCGGCGGCGGGGTGGCGCCGGCGACGGTGAGCTTGACGTCGAACCCGTAGCCGGCCATGCACTTCTCCTGGAGGTGGCGGGTGGCCGTGTCCAGGGTGACGGTGTCGGCGTAGGTCTGCATGTAGGCCTCGAGCGGCAGGGACAGTCCCTTGGCCAGGCCGCGCTGCGGGGTCGCCTTGGGCCAGTTGGCCTTGTCGACCAGCGGCTTGCCCGCCGCCGCCGGGGCCGCGTCATGGCCGGAGCCGCTCGCTCCGCAGGCCGAGAGCATCCCGGTTGTCGTGATCATGACAGTTGCGGCGATGAGGGCGCGCTTGTTCCACATGGGGTGACTCCTCGGTTCGGATCAGGCGAAGTGCTGGGAGGCGTTGTTGTTCTTCAGCGCCGAGATCAGGTTGGTGAGGTTGCAGTCACCGTAGGGATCGTTGTGCGCGAAGTACTGCGAGGTGCCGCCGTAACCCGAGTTGTAGTACACGCGGTAGTTGTCGGCAGGGGCGCAGTTCTGCACCGAGGCCGCGTTGTTCTTCGTGTACTGGCCGGATCCGTTGCCGTTGCCGTTGAACACGTACCGGTACGTGCTCAGCGTGGAGCCCTGGTACTGGCTGGTGCCGTAGTAGTCGCTGACGTTGCCGTAGAACGACGACCAGCTCGACACGTATCTGCCACCGCTGACCGCCAGCTCCTTGGAGTTGTACAGCAGCCACAGGTCGCCCTCGGAACAGGTGATCCAGGGCACGTCGCAGTTGTCCGTGACCTTGTACTCGGCGGCGTGGGCGGGGGTGGCGGTGGCCATGAGCGCGGCGGTCGCGGCGAACGCGGAGACGACCGCGCCGATCCTGGACCGCAGCCGGACGTTCTTCATGCTGGGGGAACCCTTCGCTCGGGACATGTTGATCATCGGAAGCGGATCTTACAGAGAGCGCTTGCGCCGGGGACAGGGTTTTTTCCCCGTCCCCGGACAGCCTCGTCGGTCTCACCAGGGGAACGCGCCCGACCTGTGGAAGGAGACGAACAACCAGATCACCAGCGGGAACAGGACCAGGAGGACGAAGGCGGCCAGCGCCTTCGCCCACCCGGCGGTCCTGCCCCGGCCGTCAGCGGGCACGCGCGTCACAGCTTGCCCACGGCGCGGGCGAACGCCTGCGCGTAGGCGCTCGTACCGGTCCCGGTGGGGTGGAAGCTCTCCCGGCTGACGCACCAGCTTTCTCCCAGATTGCAGCGGAAGTCGCCGTTCCCCTGCGGGGCGACGACGATCTTGTTGACGCCCTCGGGGTCGTCGCAGGCGCGCCGGCCCGCGAAGTCCGGATCGGGCGACTCGTAGCTCACCGGAAGGCCGGACGAGTGCAGTGCCGTGACCATCTGCTGCTGGGCGCTCGCCATGGTCCGGGCCATGGTGTTGATGCGGATCATCCCCGCACCGCCGACGCCGCTCACACAGGTATGCGGTTCACCAACCAGCGCCGCTCATCGAGGGGTTCCGCGGCACCTACGGCCGGCGCAGCGACGGCACAGAGCTGTCCCCACCACGTCAGCCCCCCTCACGGCCACCCCCGACAGCAGCGCACGCCCTGCGGGCACGCGGCAGTTCCCGTGGATGCCCCGCCGGTGCCGTACTCCCACTACACGGAACCGAAGTCTGGTCTAGTCCACCGTTTCAGCACGGGCCATCCTATGTAGGTAGGCATGTACATGCCATGCAATCGCGGCTCCTGGCCGTCTCTCCCTGGCCCTGGGCGGCGGCCATGCCGGTCAGCGACCGCTGGGGAGCCCCCCGCCCCCAGCGCCCACTGTCACATGCCCCGAAGGGGCTCGCACGGCGAAGTGGTCAGCCGTGTCTCCACAGTTCGACCAGCGCGTGGGCCGACTCGGCCGCACCGGCCACCAGCAGCGGCGAGCCGAAGACGAAAGTCTCGCCCGCCGCGCCGAGGACCGTCCGCCCACGCTCGCGGCAGAGCGCGACCCCTGCCGCTACGTCCCATGGCTTGGGAGCGACGCACACACAGGCGTCGAGCCAGCCCTCGGTGACGCCCACGAGGTCCAGCGCCATCGAGCCCTGCATCCTGAGGCGGTACACCTCCTCCTGGAGGCGGCCGAGGAAGCCCCGGACGGGAAGGGCGCCGGACCCCGTTCCCGACAGACCGACCACCGCTCGCCGCAGGTCTCCCGCTCCCGCCGCCTCGGCCGCCGGGGCGGTGACCGCGGGATCGGTCGCCCAACGCCGGGCGAGAGCGGGCGCGTGGATCACGCCGAGCACGGGAGCGCCGCCTCGTACGTAGGCGAGGGAGACCGCGTACATGGGCGCGCCACGGGTGAAGTTCATGGTGCCGTCGATGGGGTCCAGCAACCAGCAGTGTTCCGGCAACCGGTCGTGTTCCGGGGCCGACTCCTCGCCGACGACCGGCACGTCCGGCGAGAGATCCGCCAGGACCCGTGTCACACGGGCTTCCACCTCGGTGTCGGCGTCCGTCACTTCCTCCCCGGAGGCCTTGAACCGTCGCGCCGTCCAATCGTCCGAGGCGGTCGACAGCCAGCCGACCGCCTCGTCGACGGCTCGTTCGGCGATCGAGCGGTACGCCTGGAGTCCGGTCACGGCCGGGCCAGCGGCAGCTCCACCAACTTCTGTGCGTGAGCTCCGTGTTGACCCATGACGTAGAAACTGAGCCGGTCGAAGACCCACGCGCCGGGAAGCGAGACCCGCTTCGGCGTGGTGCGGACCAGTTCGCGGGCGACCGCCTCGGGCGCGCGGCCCAGCGTCATGTGCGGGGCATAGGCGTCCCCGACGTAGCGATAGCCGTACTTCTGGTAACTGATCCGCTCGCTGTCCGTGAAACGGGAGACGTCCTTGTCCCCGTCGAAAGCACTCCGGTCGAGGTGCGAGTCCAGCGCGGCCACCACGGACTCCTGCAGGGACATCAGCAGGGGCGGCCGCTCCAGAGCGAGGAAGAGCCATCCGGTGGGCTGATAGACCACGCCCGGGCTGGACAGCGTGAGTTCGCCGGGCAACCCCATGTCTGCCGCGGACGCATTGATGCCGGCCAGGGTCTCGGCCGGATCGAGAGAATCGTGGAACGGGCCCTGGAAGACGGTGACATGGGGAAGGTTTCCGTCCGTGCTCAGCGGCGGCTCCAGATCGACGTCTCCGCCGACACTCCTCTGCAACTGCACGGCGGCACGCAGGTGATCGGCGCGCGGAAGCAGTGCGACGCCAAGCCATCTCGTCATGGGTGAGCTCCTACTTTCCTGAGTACGTGCAATGCCGCGTCGAGTCCCCGCCGCATGCAGGCGGCCGGTGGTTCCCCGTTCAGCCAGCCGGCTATGACACCGGCGTCGAACGCGTCGCCTCCGCCCGTCCTGTCCACGGGATCCACCGGCGTCGTCGGCTGGTGGAAGAGCTGTCCGTCAGCAGTGGCCCACAGGGCGCCCTCGGGCCCCATGGTCACTATCACATCGCCCGAAACCAGATCGGCACACCGCCGCGCGTTCGTGGCCGCATCGGCAGCGGACGCCTGCGGGACCCGGGCCGCTTCGTCGGCGTTCATGAAGTTGAGCGACGCCTTCGCCGCCAGGTCGCTCATGTCCCGGCCGTTCCACTCGACGGAGACGCTGCGCCCGGCTCCGTGAGCCAGAGCGACGATGCGTCGCAGGGCCTGGGTGGGCTCGCCCACGACATGGACGTGGTCACAGCCGCGCACGTCGCCCTCGGTGACGGCGTCGAACGCCAGACCGCGATCGGCGCCGGCGAACGTCATCATCCGCTTGCCGCCGCCCGAGGAAAGGACGACGGCGGTGCTGGTCCGGGCTCCGGCCTCCACCCGCACCAGCGACGTGTCGACGCCACGCTCGCGCAGAGCCTGCAGGCACATCATGCCGGCCGTGTCGCCCCCCACGGCCGAGGCGAGCCGCACCGAGCAGCCCTGACGGACCAGCCCGGCAGCCGTGTTGGCACCAGCGCCCCCCGGAGTCACCGCGCACGCCGTGCCGCGCAGCTTCTCGTGCTCCAGGGGCAGCCGCTCCGCCTGGGCGATGACGTCGAAGTTCGTGCCGCCGACGACGAGCACCCGCTTCGCGCGGCTCACGGGGAACCCCAGCGGTAGCTCTCGAACAGCACATGGCGCACCAGCCGCTCCCGGCTGTCGGCCAGGGTCCCCGGCGGGAAGGACGCATGCGTCACCAGGTCCCGGATCATGCGCTCGAAGTGCTCCTCGTCGGTGCCGACGCCGTGGAACGAGCGCATCAGTTCCGTGAACAACTCCCGAGGTCGCAGGTCCAGTTCCTCCAGCCACTTGCGGTTCGCTATCAGCACGTTGGCGGCGGCGGATCGCAGCCGTGCCTGGGTGGCAGCGGGAAGCACCTCGGAGTTCAGCAGTTCGAAGTACGCGTCGTCCTCGTGCGCGTGCATGCGGAGGTTCTGGCCGCCGACCGCCAGCACGTCACGGTTGAGGTGGAAGAGTTCGAGGCCCAGGTGATGCGGAACGTCGAGGATGGTGACCCCACGGGATCGCAATCCCTCCTCGTCGGTTGCCAGGGCGGACAGCAGGTTGTCGAACATGTCGCTGTGTTTGGGCACCGCGATCTGCGCGCCCTCGGGATTCGCCAGAAACTCTTCCGCGGTCGTGCTGCCCCAGCGCCCGGCCCGAGAGGCGAGGAGGTAGAAGTTCCGGCCGCCCATCGAGTAGCCGACCCGCCCGACGGTCACGACCTGGTCGCGGACCGCCTCCTCGGTTTCGAGCATGCGGAGCACCCGCTGCTCGTTGTAGACGGCCGCGTCGAGGAGCCGGGTCGACACGTCGCGTACGAGGCTGTCGGCCCAGGGGAGCTGGACCGGTACGACGCGGTGGTTGCGCCGTGCCATGGCCTTCTCGAAGCCGCAGCCCAGCAGCACCGCCTTCACCACGATCAGCGTCGAGTCGGCGAGCCGCGTCGTGCCCGTTCTGCGCTGGTGTGCCGTGAGCCGGTGCCTGGCGTGCTCCTCGGCGAGCGACGTGCTGGTCTGCCCGTACCAGACGGCCAACTGGGTGAGCGCGTCTAGGCACGGCCGTACGTCGTCGGCCGAGATCTCCTCGGTCGACGCGTCCTGTGCGTGACTGCCGTAGTTGCCGTAGTTCTGGATCGTGCGAATGGCCAGTACGATCTTCGGCGGCACCAGGCCCTTGCCCGTGAGAACCGTCAGAAGGGACTCAAGGGTCGGCTTGCTGCCGACGGCCTCCCGTAGCGCGATGTCCAAGAGAATCGACTCCGCCGCTCTCCTCGCCGTACCGAGGAACACCTCGGGGTCGGATTCCGCGTACCTGAGAGCTTTCCTGTACAGCCGGAGCGGCTCACCCTCGCTGCTGGTCACCCCGTTGCCCGTATCCTTCTCTCCCTGCTCCGCAGGGCAGGAAGCTAGCAGGGCGACAGCCTGACGCACAGTCACGATCCGGCCGTATGCGTATACGGCCGGATCGTGCCGGCGTTCATCCGTCGCCCTCGGATCCTTGCCCGCTCAGTGAGGACAGCACGAGACGGCCGTAACGCGTGGTGAGCACGAGGGCCGTGGCCGACAGGGCCCCGCCGAGTGCCACGAGCAGCGGTACGACGCCCTGGAGATCGAGCAGCGGGAGAGCTGCCAGCGCCGTACTCAGCGGCAGGCCGAGGATGGTCAGGACCCCCAGGGCTCCGGCGATCTGCTGGCTCTCCTGGGTCTGTACCAGCCGCGCGTAGTCGGCCGCCTCCGCGAGGATCTCGCCGAAGCGGGCAGGCAGCCGGTGCTGCGCCTGATATGCCGTCAGCAGGTCGTTCGCCGGTCCGTGCGCGGTCAGGTGCTGACGCCAGTACGTGCTGCGGAAGGCCGCGATGCGCCGCTCCAGCGCGGAGACCCGCCGGGCCAGCCGCGCACCCTCGAAGATGCCCGACAGGGCGTCGGTGAGCTCGTCGATGTGATCACGCTGGACGGTCCCGAGGAGCAGCGCATCCAGGTAGACGGTGCGGCAGTGCGACTCGGCGAAGCCGAAGAAGTCGCCGTCCCCGGTATCCGGCCGGTGGCCGAGGAACGCGGCGCCGTGGCGCAACACCAGTGCGCTCCAGTCCGCGGACAATCGAAGCACCTGTGCCCGCTGCTTCGGCCACTCCTCCAGTGCCACCGGGAAGTCGGCGTCCGTGGAACGGGATGCCAGGGACCACAGCCAGCGGTCGGCGGTCTCGGGCAGCCTGCCGTCCTGTCGCAGGGCGGGGGAGTGATGAGCCTCCGGAGTGACGAAGGCGAGTGTGTAGGGAGCGTCGGTCTGCGGCACAGCCACCGCTTCGAGCAGCGCCGCGGGGGAGAGCGCACCGTCGAGCGGATCGGGCCCCGCGGACTGCCGGTGACCGATGGCGCGCAGCGTCTCCAGCAGTGCGGGGCCCGCGATGTCGAAGTGCAGGACGGCAAGTGCCTGGTGGGGCTGGCGCGCGGTGTCGGTGCGCAGCAGCTCGATGCCTCGCAGGTGGAGCGTGCCCTGCCGTAAGTCCATGAACCGGTGCCACCGGCAGGGGCGCCCAGGGGTGCCGTAGAGGACGCGGGCGGCGGCCGGTGTGAAATACGTCTGCCGGGTCTCGGCGTCGGTGCGGCGGCCGCCGCCCAGGTCGAAGGGTATGGGGCCCGCCTGCCACGGAGGAGGAGCCGTGAGGCGAGCGGGCACGATGACCGCAAGTGCCTGTCGTACACCAGTGACGGAAGCCAGCTCCGTGGTCAAGGCCGGACGCCTCCCATGTGGACCGCTGCGATCTGGACGGGTGCCTCAGAATAAGGGAGGTCCGGGCGGACCGGCCGGGCGTATGTGAGGGCGGCCTCAGTCCTCCAGCCGCACCGGCATGAGCAGCGAGAAGGTGTGCTCGTCGTCGGGGTGGCGGATCGCCAGGGGGGCCGTCGGGGAGGTGGACTCCAGGACGAGGTGGGTGTGGGGCACGGCGGTGAGGGCCTGCAGGAGGAAGTCGCGGTTGACGGCGATGCGGCCCTGGCCCGGTTCGGTGTCCTTGCAGACGGTCGCCGTGCCGTCGTCCGTGATGTCCAGGACGCTCAAGACGGCCGGGGAGCCGTCCTGTTCGTGGACCGGGCCGGTCGCCAGCGCCTCGCGGAAGGCGGGCGCGTCGACGAGGGCGCGGCGTCCCCTGGGGAGCTGGACCAGACGGCGGTAGTCGGGGAACTCGTGGTCGAGGTGCCGGCCGGCCACCTGGCGGTCGCCGGCCTCCAGCGTCACCCGGTCGCCGTCCAGGGCCAGCCGGGCGGTCTGCTCGCCGTCCAGGAGCGCCCGCATGGCGTCGGTGAGCGGGGTGGGCACGAGGAACCGGGCGCCCGTGCCGTCGTGTCCGGTGGTCGCGGCCCGGGCGACCGCCATCCGGTAGCGGTCGGTGGCCACGGTGTTCAGGGCGTCGCCTTCGACGTCGAACAGGACGCCGCCCAGCATGGGCAGTTCGGGATCGGTGCCGACCGCGAAGCGCACCGCGTCCAGGGCCGCGGCCAGGGCCGGCGCCGGGACGGACAGGTGCAACGGGGCGGTGCGGAGCGGGGTGGTCATGGGGTTCTCCCTCTGGTCGAGTAGGGCTCGGAGCGTGGAGAACCCGGTGCGGGCGTCGGACAGCCCCGCCTCCAGGCGGCCCAGGTGGGCCTGCAGCAGCTTGCGGACCAGGCCGGTGTCGGCACCGGACCAGGCGGCCAGGACCAGGCGGACGTCCGCCAGGGGCATTCCGGCCCGGCGCAGCAGCGCCAGTACCCGGGCCTCGTCCAGCTGTCCGGGGCCGTACCAGCGGTACCCGCTGGCCGGGTCCACCCGGACCGGGACCAGCACGCCCGCCCGGTCGTAGAACCGCAGGGCGCTCACACCCAGTCCGCTGTCGCGGGCCATCTCCCCGATACTGCGCATCTCGCTCTCCACACCCGCAACTCTGCGCCCTCAACCAGGTCGAGGGTCAAACACGCGTTCGCGGCCGGCTCCCGCCGCGGCGCCCGCACCGCCGTCTCTCTCACAATGTCGGGTTCCGGACAAAGAGTTGGCCAAGTGCCGGACCCCTCCGCCCGCTCGTGATCGGGTCTGCTGCGACGGCTGTACCACACCCGTTCGGGAGGATCCGGTGCCAGCACCAACCCGCAGAAGACGATGGCTCACGATCTGCGCCATCACCGCAACAGCCGGGCTCGCCGCGATACCCGCGAGCGCCGCGCCCGGTGGCCACGGCGGCCCCTTCGGGGTCCGCGCCCTCGACCGGCTCGCCGCCCAGCGCGAGCACACGGTGGGGACCGCCCCTCGGCTGAGATCGGAGGACGGGGACGACGGCAACGAGGCCGACGAGATAGCCGAAGGCGCCGACCAGTACGCCGAGGCCCGCACCGCGCCTGGCGTCGTCGCACCGGGCGCCTACGGCGCCGCCTGGCGGAGCCTGAACGACCTGAAGCGGACCAAGGGGAGTTGGCGGCACGTCACCGGACTGGCCTACGACTCCGACGACCCCCGTTACCGCGACATCGACTCCAACTCCAGCGGCGGCTCCGGCGAAGTCACCGGCCGGATGGCCGCGATGGCCGCGGACGACGACGGCTACGTCTACGCGGGCAGCGCCGGCGGCGGAGTGTGGCGTTCCCGGACCGGCGGCGGACACTGGCGGTCCATCAGCGACCGGCTGCCCTCGCAGTCCACGGGCGCGCTCGCCGTCGACGGCGCCGGCCGGCTGTGGCTCGGCACCGGTGAGGCGAACACCAACGCCGACGCCTACCTGGGCAGCGGTGTGTACGTGCTGTCCGACCCGCACCACGGTGCCTTCAGCACCCGCAGCCGGGTCGGCGGCGACGAACTGGAGAGCACCACCGTGCGCCAACTGCGGTTCGGCGGCGGCAAGGTCTGGGCGGCGACCAGCGAAGGCGTGTGGAGCCACTCCACCAAGAACCTGCACGGCCCCTGGAAGCTGGAGTTCGCGCCCAACCCCGACTACCTGCCGGGCGGTTCGAAGGCGACGGACGCGAAGGCCGCGTACAAGAACATCACCAACGACATCGCCATCGACCCCAAGAACCCCTCCAGGGTGATCCTCGCGGCCGGCTGGCGCAGCGGCGACGACTACAACGGCTTCTACACCAGGACCGCGGACGGCTGGCGGCGGATCACCAGCGGCTTCGGCGAACTGCCGACCGACGCCGGCAACGTGGGCACGGTCACCTTCGCCCGCTCCGCCGACGGCTCGCGCTACTACGCGATCGACCAGTCGCCCGAGCAGATGGCCACCAACCCGGACAGCGGCCTGCAGGGCATCTACAGGGCCGCCTCCCCCTTCGGCCCCTGGACGAGGATCGCCGACTACAAGCAGCTCACCGCCGACGGCTCCGCGCTGACCACCGCGGGATACATGCCGGGCGTACAGGCCTGGTACAACCAGTTCCTCACCGTCGACCCGGCCGACCCCGAGCACGTGTACGCGGGCCTCGAGGAGGTCTACGAGACCAAGGACGGCGGCGCCTCCTGGTCCACCGTCGGCCCGTACTGGAACTTCAACTTCCCCTGCTGGAGCATCGATCCCGCCCGGCAGTCCGGAAGCTGCAGCCAGACCACGCACTCCGACCAGCACGGCGTGGCGATCGGCCGCTACCACGGCCGGAGCTACGTCTACGTCGGCAACGACGGCGGCGCGTACCGGCGCCCGGTGCGCGGCTCCCAGGACTCCTCCGGCCACGCCACCGACTGGGCCTCGCTCAACGACGGCACCATCGACACCCTGCAGTACTACTCGGTGGGCGTCGGCAGGGACCCGGACCACCACGGCCCGGCCGTCACCGGCGGTCTGCAGGACAACGGCCAGTCGATCCTGCGCAGCGACGACAAGGTGATGGGTTCCGACTTCGGCGGTGACGGCGGCGACACCCTCACCGACCCGGCGAACGGCTGCAACATCGCCGAGGAGTACGTCTACCTCGCCGTCCAGGTCACCCAGAACTGCGCCGTGAACGACGGCTCCTGGATCACCGACCCCGCGAAGGCGACCTCGTACAACGTGGCCCCGGCCGACAACGCCACCGGCGAGGCCCGCTTCATCGCACCGCTCGCCGCCGACCTGAGGAACAGCGCGACCTGGATCGCGGGCGGCCGCCACATCTGGGTGCAGGACCACGGCTACGCCATCCGCAGCGGCTCCGAGTGGCGCGGCGTGTACGACCTCGGCGCCGGCCGCACCGCCACCGCCGTCGCCGCCTCGGGCGGCAAGGTGTACGCGGCCTGGTGCGGGCCCTGCAACGAGGACGGGTTCGCCCGCGGCATCGCCGTCGGCAACGCGGACGGCACCGGCTGGCACGACATCAGCCTGCCGGCCACCGGAGCGGACGGCACGGTGCCCAACCGGTACCTCAGCGGTTTCGCCGTCGACCCGAAGAACGCCGGCCACGTCTTCCTCACGGTGAACGGCTTCTCGCGGCACTGGACCGAGGGCCCCGGCGCCGGCGCCGGCCACGTCTTCGAGTCCACCGACGGCGGCACCACCTGGAAGGACGTCTCGGCCAACCTTCCCGACGTGCCGGCCGACTCGGCCGTGGTGACGCCGAACGGCGGTCTCGCCCTCGCCACCGACCTCGGCGTCGTCTACCGCGCCCCGGGCCGCAGCGAGTGGCGGCGCGTCGGTTCCCTCCCGGCCGTCGCCGTGCTGCAGCTGAAGCTCAGCCCGGACGGCGGCACCCTGTACGCGGCCACGCACGGCCGCGGCATCCAGGCCATCGGGGTGCGCGACCTCGGCTGACGCGGCCGCCGAGACGCGAGGGGTGATCCCGGCTCCCGGGGTCACCCCTCCGTCGTGTGCGGCACCGTGGCGGCGGCCGCCTCGCCGGCGGCCACGCGGCGCGTGCCGCTCGCGGCCGCCCCGGTCAGTTGCCGCGCAGGCGGGCCAGCGTCCTCTCCAGGTCGGCCCGGCGGGGCCGGTTGTGCGGCAGCCTGGCCAGCAGCGCGGCCATGCCGCAGGTGTCGGTCACCGCCGAGAAGACCAGGCCGCCCGCGATGCCCGCGGACAGCAGCCGGAAGGCCGGGTGCACGAACTCGCCGAGCGCCAGCCCGAGCAGGACCGCGGAGCCCGCGGCCAGACGCACCTGCCGCTCCATGCCCCAGACGGCCCGCGTGCCGCCCTCGGGACGGGCGAGCGCGTTGCCCTGGGCGGCCCAGGCGCCGGTGCCGCCGGCGAGGGTGGCGGCCCGGACGCCGTTCTCGGCGAGCGTCCGGCAGGCGTTGGAGGAGCGGGCGCCGGAGGCGCAGACCACCAGGACCTCGCCGCGTCCGGCGGCGGCCCGGATCTCCGGCAGCGCCCGGCCGAGCTGGTCGAGCGGGATGTTGAGGGCGCCGGGAATGTGGCCGCCGGCGTACTCGCCGGGAGTGCGGACGTCGATGACGGTGAGTTCGTGCAGCCGGTCGCCGGCCTGCTGGGGGTCGAGGGTGACGGGGGTGTTCATCGTGGATCTCATCCTTGTGTGCGGAGGTGCCCCGTACCGGGGCCGGACTGCTGTGGAGGTGCGGGGGATCGTGACGGCCGGGCCGGCCGGGCCCCGCCGCGGTCAGAGGAGCGCGTCGAGGAGCATCAGGGCGGCCACGGCGAGCAGGACGCAGGCGAACAGGCGCTGCAGGGCCGGGCCCTTGATCTTCCGGGAGAGCCGTTTGCCGTCCCAGGCGCCGAGGATCGCCGCCGCGGTGAACGGTGCGACGACCGCCCAGTCCAGTCGTGTGCCGGTGCCGGCCCGGGCCCCGAGCGCGGCCAGCGAGTTGACCGTGATGACCAGCAGGCTGGTGCCGACGGCGCGGCGCATGGGCAGGCTCAGCACACCGACCAGGGCCGGCACGGCGAGGAAGCCGCCGCCGACGCCAAGGAACCCGGTCACCGCACCGAGCCCGGCACCGGCGGCGCCGGCCTTCGCGGGCCGCACCGTCCCCGTGGCCCCGGGCCGGGCGGGACGCAGCATGCGCAGCGCGGCGAGCGCCGCGACGACGGAGAAGGCGGCGGTCAGCACGGCCTGGGGCAGGCGTCCGGCGGCGGCTCCGGCGATCATCGCGGGCACGATGCCCGCCGCCGCGAAGAACAGGCCGGTGCGCCAGGACACGTTGCCGTCCCGGGCGTGCCCGGCGAGGGCGGTGACCGAGGTCAGGGTGACGATGACCAGTGCGGCCGTGGTCGCCTCCGCCGGGGTGAGGCCGAGCAGGTAGATCAGCGCGGGCACCGCGAGGACGCTGCCGCCACCGCCCAGCCCGCCGAGGGCCAGGCCGACGACGGCGCCGGCCACGAGCGCGAGGAGCAGGGCGGTCATGCTATCGATCCGGGGTTCCCGTGTGCGTCGACCACCGGAAGCCCGGCGGCGGCCCAGGCCTTCATGCCGCCCACGACGTCCACCGGCCCGGCGCCCCGGCCGGCGCCCCGGCCGGCGCCGCGTCCGGTGTCGCCTCCGGCGAGCAGCTCGGCGGCCTGCCGCGAACGGGTACCGCTGCGGCAGATCACCACCAGGGCACGCTCCCGGGCCGCGTCCGGCAGCGCCGCCCCAGCGGCCAGGCGGGACAGGGGCGTGTGGACCGCACCGGGCGCGTGCCCGGCGTCCCACTCGTCCTGCTCGCGCACGTCCAGCAGGACGGCCGGCGCGCCGGCGTCCTGGACGCGCCGGTGGGCCCCGTCGACGGTGACGCGGTGCTCGCCGCGGCGCAGGGGGGACATCGCACGGTCTCTCAGTGGCTCGCCGGGGAGCGACGGCAGGGCGGTCATCCGGTGACCAGGGTCAGCCCGGCGGCCGCGGCGGCGTCGAAGCCGTCGTCCACGGCCACGACGTCCCGTCCGCAGGCGTCGAGCAGTGAGGCGGCGATCGCGGCGCGCATACCGCCCGCGCAGTGCACCCAGACGGTGCCCGCCGGTACCTCGGCGATCCGCTTGTGCAGCTCGTGGACCGGGATGTGCACCGAGCCCCGGATGTGCCCGGCGGCCCGCTCGGAGTCCCGGCGCACGTCCAGCACGACCACGCCGTCCGTGCCGCGCTCGGCCAGGCCGGCGAAGGTGGAGCGGGGGAAGGACACCGGCCGGCCGCCCTCGGGCACCCACTGCCCGGGCGTGCCCGTCGCCGCGGCGGCGGGCCGGTCGATGCCCACCCGGACCAGTTCCCGCTGGGCGGCGGCGAGCTGCTCGGGGGACTCTGCGAGCAGGGTGACCGGCTTGCCCCACGGGATCATCCAGGGCAGGTAGGTGGCAATCTTGCCGTCCGCCTCGAAGTTGAACGACCCGGCGACGTGGCCGCGCGCGAACGCGACCCGGTTGCGCAGGTCCACCACCCACTCACCGGCCGCGAGCCGGGCGGCGATCTCGTCGGCGTCCGCGACGGCCGGGGGAGTCAGGTCGACCGGCGCCGGACCGCCTGCGTTGGCCGGACCCATGTGCGCGTAGTAGGCGGGGATGTCGTCGAGGCCGGCGAGCAGACCGGCGACGAAGGAGTCCACGTCCGTGGTCAGCGCCGCGTTGACGGCCGTCTCCTGGCCGATCGTGGTGGCGTCACCCTCCGCCTGCGCCGAGGAGCAGAAGCTGCCGAAGCCGTGCGTCGGCAGCACCGGCGTCTCGTCCGGCAGCTCGGCCGCGAGCCGGTGGGCCGAGGCGTGCTGCGCACGCGCCAGCCGCTCGGTCAGGCGGGGCTCGACCAGGTCGGGGCGGCCCACCGTGCCGATCAGCAGCGACCCGCCGGTGAACGCGGCCACCGGTACGCCGTCCTCGCGCAGCACGTAGGAGGTGTGGTGCGGGGTGTGGCCGGGCGTGGCCACGGCCCGCAGCTCGAGGCCGCTGTCGACGGTGACGGTGTCGCCGTCGCCCACCGGCACCCGGGCGAACGACACGTCCGCCCCGCCCGGCACCAGGTAGGCGGCTCCCGTCACCCGGGCCAGTTCGAGGCCACCGGTGACGTAGTCGTTGTGGATGTGGGTCTCCACCACGTGCGAGATCCGCACCCCGCGCCGGGCGGCCGCCGCCAGGACCTGATCGAAGTCGCGCGGCGGGTCCACCGCCACGGCCGTCTCCCGGCCGCCGGCCAGGTAGTGGCGGTTGCCCAGCCCCTCGAGCTCGATGGTGTCGACGAAGAACACGGAGATGTCCCTTCCAGAGATTACCCCCCCGGGTATGCGTCTCAACGTAACACGAGTACCCCCGGGGGTATGTCTGGGAGGTGGTCCGGCCCGGAAGACAGCAGGACCCGGCCGGCCGTCCACGGCGGTGGAGCCGGTGGACGGCCGGCCGGGTCCTGTGACCGGGCCGGGCGGCGCGTGACCGCCGCGGGCGGCGCTACTCGGTGCCGAGGCCGGCGGCGTCGACCGCGCCCTTGCCCTCGGCCTTGAGGACCTTGTTGAGCGGGGCGAGGTCGTAGATGCCCTTCAGGTCCGGCTTGTCCAGCAGGCCCGCCGTCACCGCGTGCTGCGCCTCGGCGTCCAGGGTGGAGGCCAGCGGGTCGTCGAGGAAGACGATGGACTTCCAGGCCGGGTCGATCACCTCGGCGGGCAGCGCCTTGCCCGACAGCTTCTCCAGTGCCGTGTTGGCGGCCGCCTTCGCCTCGCCGGGGTTGGCGTTGATCCACTCGTTCGTCTTCACCGAGCCGCGCAGCACGGCCTCGACGACGTCCGGGTGCTCCTTGAGGAACTTCTGCGACACGATGATGTTCGTGATCACGAACTTCTTGCCGGGCCACAGCGTCGACTCGTCGAGCAGCACCTTCGCACCCTCGGCCACCAGCTTGGACGCGGTGGGCTCGGGCACCCAGGCGCCGTCGATGGAGCCGGACTTGTAGGCGTCCGGGGTGATCTTGTTGTCGGTGCGGACGACGGAGACGTCGCCCTTGCCGCTCTCGGCGTCGACCTTCCAGCCCTGTCCGGCGATCCAGTTGAGGAACGCGACGTCCTGGGTGTTGCCGAGCTGCGGCGTGGCGATCTTCTTGCCCTTGACGTCCTTCAGGGACCTGATCTTCTTTGGGTTCACGACCAGCTTCACGCCGCCGGAGGCCGAACCGCCGATGATCCGCAGGTTCTTGCCCTTGGACTTGGTGTAGCCGTTGATGGCGGGGGAGGGGCCGATCCAGCCGATGTCGATGGCCCCGGCGTTGAGCGCCTCGATCTCCGAGGGGCCGGCGTTGAAGGTGGAGGGTTTGATCGTGGTGCCGCCGAGCTCCTTCTGGAACAGGCCCTTCTGCACACCCACGAGCGCGGTGGCGTGCGTGAGGTTGGGGAAGTAGCCGATCTTCACCTCGTCGGCGGAGAGCTTCTTCGCGCCCGCCGCGACCGCGGTCTTCTTCCCGTCGTCGGTGGAGTCGGAACCGTACCCGCAGGCGGTCAGCAGGACGGGGAGCGCCGCTACGACGGCGATGGTGCGCAGGGTGGTGAGCGGTCTTGCGGCAGACACGGAGGTGTCCTCTCAGGGAAGGGGTGTGCGGGGAGCTGCGGACGTGGTGACACGGGGCCGCGCGAAGCCGGCTGCGCACGTGGTGACGCGGGGGCCGGACGCGGCCGGGCGCGGGTGCTCGACTCGCCGGCCCGCGGCGGCGGCACGGGTGCTCCGGACCCCGAAGCGGGCGCGGCGGGAGACAGACCGGGTGGCGGCGGACCGCCCGCCGGGAGCGGCGCGGTCCGCGGACGGCTCAGGCGGGCCGACAGATGGCGCTGGACGTGCGGCCGAAGTCGATGTGCCGGCGCGAGGTCAGCGGGGGCGCCGTCAGGAGCGCGCGGTTCGCCGGCCTCATGACCCCACCCCGACTTCCCTAGCTTTCCTACCCGGTTGCTAGGGATCGTGGCAGAAGGAGCCGTCCGCCCCAAGAGGGTGTTCGCATGATGGACGGCGGCGGTCAGACGGGCAGGACGAACGGCGGATGCGTGCCGTTGAGGAAGTAGTCCCCCACCTCGCGGAGCCGGGGCCCGACGGGCTCGTACAGGGTGTGGGTACGGGCGTTGCGCCAGAAGCGGTCGAAGCCCAGCCGCGACGACGCGGAGCGGGCGCCGACGATGTCGAGAGCGCGGGCGGTGGACTCCTGCGCGGCCCGGGAGGAGGCGGCTTCGGCCATGGCTACGAGGACGGAGACGTCCGCGTACTCGTCGTAGCTGAGGTCCTCGCCGCGAGCCAGCCCGGCGTGCACGGCGTCCAACGCCTGGTCCGCGAGCGCGGACGCGGAGCGGGTGAGGACGGTGAGCTCCCCGTAGGCGGCCAGTGCGTGCGGGTCCTCGGGGGTGCCGGCCGGCCCGGCGGGGTGCCAGTGCGCGTGACCCGCCCTGCTGTACTCCCGTGCTTCGGCGAGCACCCCTTCGGCCATACCGAGGCGGAGCTGGACGGAGAGCAGGCGCCCGACCGGTGACGCCATGGCGGTCACGGGCGACAGGTCGCCCTCGTCCGCGGACAGGGAACCGAGTACGTCGTCCGGGGCGACCGGCACCGCGTCGAACTCCACGCTCCCGCCCGCCGCGAGGCGCTGGCCGAAGGCGTCGGCGTCGCCGCCGGTGCCGACCCCGTGCCGGGCGGGGTCGACGACGACGGCCAGCGGTTCGCCGGTGTCGGCCCGCACGGCCCGCACGGCCAGGCGGTCGGCGACCAGGACTCCGGTGGCGTAGCTCTGCCGTCCGTCGAGCACCTGGCCGCCGCGCGCCCTGGCCAGCGTCAGCGGTAGGTCCTGCCGGGCCAGTCCGCCGCCCCAGCACCACTGCTCCGCCGCGCACTGCCGTTCGAGCCGGGCGGCGTGGGCGGGCTCGGCGAGGAACCGGGCGCTCCACGACAGGAAGTAGTGGCCGGCGAGGAGCTGGCCGATCGCGGCGTCGGCCGCGGCGATCTCCCGGACCACGGCGTAGGCCGTGGGCCAGTCCGCGCCGCCTCCCCCCGACCCGGCCGGCACCAGGAGCGTCAGCAGGCCCGCCTCGCGCAACCGGGACACCTCGTCCAGCGGGGGCTTGCCCGCCTGCTCGCGGGCCACCGCGTCCGTGGCCAGGTCGTCCGCCGACTCGCGGGCCACGCGCAGCCAGTGCGCACGGCCGGGCCCGGTCCGGTCCGCATCCGCAAGTGGCCCGGCCGGCGCGGTGGCAACGCCCATGGTGGAGGTCTCCTCGAAGTCGACGGCGAAGCGCCGGGCGGCGACGGGCTCAGCCGGCCGACCGTGCCGCCGTGCCGGCCGTGTGCCTCGCACCCGGCGCGCGGACGGCGAGCGAACGGCGGCCGCGTGGACGGTGCGTACATCATCCTGCGCATCCTGCCGGGGGCACGTCAACGGTTCCCTAGTAAATCGATAGGAATTATAGGGAAGATGGCCGCCGCCATGGCCAGAGCATGCTGAGCGGCGCTCACCGGCCGTCACCGCCCGCCGGACGAGCCCCGGGCGCGGTCGACCTCTCCAGCCGGGCGCGGAGTCCAGCCGCGCGCCCTCAGCCGGTGCAAGGGGGGCAACTGGCCGGCGGAGCCCCGGGCGTAAGGGCGCTCGACGCAGAAGTGCCCCACCCTGAGCAGGGTGGTGACGGCTGTGTACAAGAGGGGGGCGACCATCAGCGGCGGGTGGCGTCTGCCCGCGGGCCGGGTCGGTGCGCAGGCGGTGGCACAGCCACTGCGGGAACTGGTCCGGCCACGGACAGCAGCCGCCGTCACGTCACAGGCCGTGCCGCTGATAGGTCGACTTTCGATTGCCGAGCCACCTCAGTCGGCTTGATCGTGTGCTCGACCAGCTCGGCCGTCTCCATGCGTACCCTCTCCCGGCGCGAGAGGCGGCATTTGGGTCGCTCACCCCCGTTCAGGGGGGCGGGCGGGAACGGTGGCTCCGTACTACTCCTCCTGCATGTCCTCGGGACGCACATCGGCTTCGTCCAGAGCTTCGCGCATGTTCCGGCTGCTCGCGCCACCGCCCGCCGATTCGGCGGTGTCCCTTTCGTCGCGCTGACGGATGACCTCGTCGGTCGTCGTAGTCTTGGGCCTGTTCTCTTCTGGCACAGTCATGAGCGTCCTGCTTCACTGTCTTTGACGACGCCAGCAGTCGCTCCGGCGTCTGCCACGGGTCACGGGGTACGTAATGCGACCTCGCGAGGGCGCGCCCGCAGGCGCGTTCCATAAGTGTTCGTCCGATCGCCGAAGGCACGTGGGCGAACGCGGTAACTCTTTCGATCCAGCCACCGTCGAGTAGCCTTGTGGGCACGCGCACAAACTCCTTTGGGGTGCGCACGACGGCTGGCATAAGCCGGGCGGGCGGGGAAGAGCCGGATGCCTGCTCCGCAGAGGACCGCACCCGTCACGGGTGCACCGTCTCCAGCACAGCGCCGAAGATCCCGACCGCCACCCACGCCTCGTGATCTCAGTCTGTCTTCTGGCGCCAGCTGTCAGGACCGGCGAGACCGCGCCTTTTTCCGTTCTTGAGGCGGTGGCGTGGTGAAGTCACGCGGCCAGGGCAACGGACCTGGTGGCTGGTAGCAGCGGCGGCAAGCCAACACGGGTAAGAGGCGCCGCCGCGGGAATGACGAGCGGACAATCTTTTACCCGGCGTTCTCACGGCGTCGCTGTCGCCTCGGTGATCACGTCCATTGATCCATTGCGGCCGCCGTCGGACAGCACTTCGGGCCGCCGGTCGGCGCCTGTGCCCTGCTGCGGCAAACGGTGAAGCAGTGTGCCGATCCCACGGCTGCCACCATTATCGTCGAGTGCGGGGTCGACGTGTTCCAGTATCTGGGACACCACATCTCCCGCGCGACAACGCCTGCCGTAGGGGCATGTACGGCCACTGCGGGGTACCTGAGGGTTTGTCCCCTTTGTGTGCGGCGACGGGCTTCATGGGCAGAGGGCCCACTCGCCGACGTCAGGAAACGGAACCCATCCCGGAGCGAGCCAAAGGAACCGTCATGGCGCCGGACGACCAGATCATGCGCGGCCCCGGGGAACGACGAGTCGCCGAAGCGGCGGAACGGATCGTGGCCGAGGGCCGGCCACGGTTGCACCGCACCTGGACGTCTCTGATCGCCACCTCGCTGCTGGGCGGTATCGACGTTGGTGTCGGCGTCATGACGCTGCTGTTCGTGCACCACGAGACCGGCAGCCAACTCCTGGCCGGACTGGCCTTCTCCGTCGGCCTCATCGCTTTGCTGCTCGGTCACAGCGAGCTGTTCACAGAGGGCTTCCTGGTACCCGTCGCCACCGTCATCGCTGGTGCGGCCACCTGGCTTGACCTGGTGCGCATGTGGGCAACGGTCCTGGTGATGAACCTGATCGGCGGTTGGGTGCTCACCTGGCTGGTCATGCAGGCCTATCCGGACCTGCACCGCACTGCGGCTGCTTCGGGTGCGCTGTTCGTCGGGGGAGGCTACACACTGCGCACCTTCTGCCTTGCTGTGCTGGGCGGCGGCGTCATCACGCTCATGACCCGTATGCATCACGGCACCGAGTCCATGACCGGGAAGATCACCGCATCGATCACCACCGCGTTCGTCCTGGCCGGGCTCGGGTTGTGGCACTCGGTACTGGACTCCCTGATCGCGTTCGCCGGCCTGCAGACCGGCAGTGCGCCCTACGGCTACACCGACTGGTTGCGGTGGCTGGCCTGGGCGGTTCTCGGCAACATCATCGGCGGCCTGCTCCTGACCACGGCACTGCGCCTCGTTCGCAGTGCCCGGCTGCTGACTGACGAAGACGCGTCAGTGAAAGCCGGCCCCTGACGCCCGCGAGGTGGGCCGGCCAGTGAATGTGGGCAGGTGCCCCAGGCGGAGATGCGTATGCGGTTGCGCCGTCTTCGGGAGGCAGCAGTCGACGGGGAGATGATCCGGATCGACACGCTGTGCGGGCGCCTTGCGCTGCCGACCACCTACCGGCTGAGCCGTTCCCTGAAGGGTGTTGCAGAAGGCTGCGTGACCACTGCCTTCTGCAACATCCTTCAGTGGCCGGTCCGCTTCTCGATCCGCTCCAGGGCCTGCCCGAGGTACTGGGCGAAGCGCGGGTAGTTCTCGCTCATCGGGAAGTGGCCGATCTCCTTCATCTCGATGAACTCCGCTCCGCGGATGGCCTCTGCGGTCCGGCGCCCGTCCTTAGGGGTGGTGAGGTAGTCGTATTCGCCGGTCAGCATGATCACGGGACACCGGTCGCCGTCTATGTCGTCCAGCCGGTCCCTCAGGTCGTGGTCGACCGAGTAGAAGTACAGGTCGCCCTTGAACGCCTCCGATCCCTGGGTGTAGTAGAACCAGGTCGCCCAGCGGTCCTGCTCAGGGGACTGCGGAGCCATGAGGTCCCACACGCCGCTGGCGCACACCTGGGCGGCATTGGCGTGGGGATGCTGCCACCAGTCGAGGTAGAAGCCGGGTGAGTAGTCCGCGCCCTCGACGGGGATCACCGCTTTGAACCGGTCCGGGTGCCGCAGGGCGAGTTGCAGGGCCACGTTCCCCCCGAACGACGACCCCGTGAAGATCGGGTCCTGCAGTTCGAGGGCGTCACAGAAGGCGACGATGAAGGACGTGAAGTGGTCCGCGGTGAGCCGGTACTCCTCCTTCCACCACTCCTGGTTGAGCGGCGGGTCCGACTTGCCGTGCCGGGGGAGGTCGTAGGCGATCACCCGGTAGCGGCCGGTGATCTCCTGGTCCTCGAGGAGGCCCTGCCACTGGTGGTTGTGGCAGCCCGCGGTGTGCTGGCACACCAGAGGCGTGCCCTGCCCGTTCTCCAGGTAGAACACCCTGTACTGCGCGTCCTCCACGTCGATGGTGACGTAGTGGCCGGTGACCGGGGAGATCCTGCCGCTGACCATGGGGAGCTCCTGTGTCTCACGAGGGGGATGGGGTGGGCCCGGCCTCGTCTGCCGGCCCGAGAGGGCCCGTGACGCGCAGCAGCTCCAGCTGCCGGGTCACGCAGCGCAGGTTCTGCATGAGCACGAGCAGGTCGCCCTCCAGGCGCATGCCCCGCCGGAACGTGGCCGCCCAGATGCCGTGGCACATCGGCGGAGGCGTCTCCCGGCAGAAGCCCTGCCATGTCTCCGCGTCCGCGCGGATCGCGAAGTCGTAGGCCACCAACGGCTCGGGGTCGGTGATCAGTTCGTCCACCTTTCCCTTGTGCATCCGCACGAGGAACCGGTGGGGGTCCATGTCCAGCAGGAAGCTGCACGAGTAGTACGTGCCGTGGGCCTGCAGTTCCGGATCGTCGTCGCTCAGCCGACGGAACTCCTCCGCCGCGTCGGTCGTCGTCGCTGATGTCATGTGCCACCTCGAGACGTGTCGTCGCTGCCGTACGCCGGGACGTCGCACCGGCAGGGTGACCAGCCGGTCGCCGGCCGGCGACCACTTCCCGGCCTCGCTCCTTCCAGCCTGGGCATCCTGTCAGCCGCCTGCAAACCGGGTGCGGGCCCCCGCGCAGGCGGAACCCTTCGCAGAGGTCCTCTTCCTGATCTGGGTCGAAGACCTCTGATACCGGGACACGGCCAGGTTGTTCCGGAACTCGGTGACGCCCGCGCATCTTGAGTCATGAGGTCCTGACCGTCCCGGCAGTCGTGACCGCCCTGGCAGTGGTCGGCGTGGAGAGTCGGCCAGTGCCTGCTGCGCCCGCTGTCGATCCGCTGCCGCGGCGCGGCCGCGCCCGTGGGGGCCAGCCTAGAGTGAGTGCATGGACATGCGGAGAATCGTCGCGATGCTGGTCGAGGAAGCCGAGCAGCAGATCCATGACCAGGTGTGGGAGCTGGTCCCCAGCGACCGGGCCCTTGCTCTTGAGACCGAGCCCGGCCTGCGGAAGGTTGTCGGGCCGCCGGACGCCCAGGAGGCATTGCCGCAGATCGACCGGCTGGAACACCTGCGGGAAGCGCTCGCCGTCCTGGCGATCTCTCTTGCGCGCACTCACGGCCGCATGGCCTGGTTCCTCTCCGGTGCCCTCAACGCGCTCGAACCGGTCCTGCGCTGGCGAGCCCTGACTGCCGAGAGTGGTGGCACGTTCGGCACTGTCCTGGCGAGTCCTGAGGAATACACGGAGGCGGAGGAGGCCGTCCGCCTCCTCCAGGACGGCCTTGAGCGGATAGCCGCAAAGTAGGACGGGCTGGAGCCAGGTCACCTGGGGGCGTGGCAGTGAAGCCGGGAGGCGAGACCCTGAATGAGGCCCCCGCCTCACCGCAGTTCGCGAGGCGGCGTCGTGGTGCGTGAGGGGCGGGGGCGAGGGAATGCTGCATGGAGCGCAGCCCGTGAACATGCCCCGTGCCGCGCGGAAGTAACTCCCACTTTGTGGGCTTGTCGGCGGCAGGTAAGGGCATCCGGTGGCCAGGAGGTTGATAACAATGGTTCCCCTGCTTCTGGTTCTTCTTCTGGCCCTGATCCTCTTCGGCGCGGGTTTCGCGCTGAAGGCGCTGTGGTGGATCGCAGTGATCGTGCTCGTCGTGTGGCTGCTGGGCTTCGTCGTCCGCACCGCGGACAGCGGCGGCCGCAAGGGCCGCTGGTACCGCTGGTAGTCGACAGACGCACCCGGCGCGAGGAACGCGCCACCCGCGAGGAGTAGTGGGGCCCGGCCGTGTGTGGCCGGGCCCCACTCGCGTAACCAGCCGTGTCGTGCGAGCGGTTGGGAGGGATCGGGCGTATCGGTCGCATCGCAGGGCACGTGAGTGATGCACCGGCCTCGCGGACCCAGCAGTGGAACCCTGCTCCTCCTGTCTGCGGGGCCGCTGTGCATGTCTCTCTCGCGCGCCGCAGAGGCCGGACAAGCCCAGGCGGTTCCCCCGGACACGGCGCCGGGTGTCCCATGTGCTCCCCTGGGGAGCCCCCAGCCGCGCCCGCCGCGTCGCTCCGCCTGATGAGCGGCGCCTCAGAGGCCGAGGGCCGATGCCCGTCCTGTCCGTGCAGTGCTTGTGCCCCGGCCATGTCGCGGGGCAACCCGGCGAAGGCCGCCCTTCGCGCCACTCGGTGTCGCTGTTCGAGGTCGATTACCTCACCGTCGAGCGCTCGGAAATCTATGTTGACCGGAGTAGACATTGGGCTGTGGTGTGGTTATGGTTTCTCTCGTAGCCCGAAGGGATCGAAGGGCCCGGCAGAGACGAACTGCCGGGCAGTAGGACCGTAGTTCCCGCAGTTGCAGTGCGCAGGACGGTGCGGTGACGGAGTTTCGAAGCCAGGTTGGTTGCAGGACGGCGACGGGACTGGTGACCGGACCGGGTGGCCCGCGGTGATCAGGGGCCGCCGTGAGCAGTACCCGTAGGAAGCGCAGTCGGCAGTACCCAGCAGCGAAGTCAGTGAGCAGTACCTCGGTGAAGGCGTCGGCTGCGGGCGCGCGCACCGGGAGGCAGCGGGGTTCTGAGCCGGAGCAGTTGCAGGACGGGCGACGGGGCCGGCTGCCGAAGTGGCGCTGTGAGAGGCCACCAGCAGTACGCAACACCAGCAGTACGCAGTTCCCGTTCGGTAAGTGATTGATCCAGAGGGAAGAACGGAGGAGCCAAGCGCCATCAGGATCGCCCGGGCGAGCAGTACGGAGCCCGGGTGCCGCAGGACATCGATAGTGAGGTGGTCTCCGGTCACGCATATGCGATCCCCCCGCCCCCGACAGCAGTCAGGTCGGGTCCGCGGAAACAGAAGGCCGGCGCGGTATCAGGGCCGGCAGATGGTGTAGCAGTTCCTCCGGGCCCGGGAGCCACATGCTCCCGGGCCCCTACACGCGTTCCTCAGAGAGGTGCAATGACCGCAGACGACTCGTTCGGCCGTCTCGATGACGACGACTACCCCGCCTACACCATGGGCCGGGCCGCTGAAATACTCGGCACCACCCAGGGCTTCCTCCGCGCCCTCGGAGAGCACCGCCTCATCACCCCGCTGCGCTCGGCCGGCGGACACCGCCGCTACTCCCGCTACCAGCTGCGCATCGCCGCCCGCGCCCGGGAGATCGTCGACCAGGGCACGCCCATCGAGGCGGCCTGCCGGATCGTCGTCCTCGAGGACCAGCTCGAAGAGGCCCAGCGCATCAACGCCGAGTACCGCCGCGCCGCCGAATCAATGAATCCGACGGCCGCGGCTTGACCTGGGCGCGCCTGCCGCCCCGGACGGCGGACCCGCCCGCACACGGTCCACAATGTGTACTTGCTTCCTGCGGTGACAGCATGGCACCCGCAGCCTTCGCCCCCAGGTTCCTGGACGCGCCCCGCCAGGAGCGCACCCGCGCCTTGTCCTGTGACCGCCCCCACCCCTTTCCGCGCCCAAGCAAGGACAACGACCCTGCCCACCCGTGCCGCCGCAGCAGCCGTGTGAGTCGCCTCCGTCCGGGTCCTGGCCGCACGCGGATCCCGCTGTGCACCGCCGTGACCACCCTCAGGCTGCTCGGCCCGGTCCGCGCCTGGCGACCGCGTGCGCTCCTACCGGCTCCTGGCCGAGCAGGGGCAGCGCAGATGAGCTGATCGCGGACGGGCCGGGACCCGCCGGGGTCCGGACCTACCCGAGGAGTTCCCCCACCAGCGCGGCGACCTGTTCCACCTCGGTGAGGAAGCCGTCGTGGCCGCACGGGGACCCGATCACCCGGAGGTGGTCCGAGGTGGGGATGCCGGCCGCCAGCTCGGCCTGCTGGGACAGCGGGTAGAGGCGGTCGGAGTCGACGCCGGCCACGAGCGTCCTGGCCGTCACACGGCCGAGGGCGGCGCGGATGCCGCCCCGGCCACGGCCGACGTCATGACTGTTCATGGCCTCCGTCAGGGTGACGTAACTGCCCGCGTCGAAGCGGCGCACCAGCTTGGCGGCGTGGTGGTCGAGGTAGGACTCGACCCGGTACCGGCCGCCGCGCCAGGGGTCCTCGGCACCCTGCGGCGCGCGGCCGAAGCGGACCCGGAGCTCCGGTTCGCTGCGATAGGTGACGTGGGCGAGGCGGCGGGCCAGGCCGAGTCCCGCGTGCGGGCCGAGTCCGGGGCCGGCGTCGTGGTAGTCGCCGCCGCGCCAGTTCGGGTCCGCGCGCACGGCGTGGAGCTGGACGTCCGCCCACGCGATCTGTTCCGCGCTCGCCGCGGCCGCCGTGGCGAGCACCAGGAGCCCCCGGGTGCGTTCCGGACACGACACGGCCCACTCCAGTGCGCGCATGCCGCCCATCGACCCGCCGGCCACCAGCGCCCAGCGGTCGATGCCCAGGAAGTCGGCCAGGCCGGCCTCGACCGCCACCTGGTCGCGCTGCGTCAGGAAGGGGAAGCGGCCGCCCCAGGGGCGTCCGTCCGGCGCGCGGGACGACGGTCCGGTGCTGCCCTGGCAGCCGCCGAGCGCGTTCGGCGCCACGACGAACCAGCGGTCCGTGTCCAGGGCGCGCCCCGGGCCGATGAGCCCGTCCCACCAGCCGGGGGTGGGGTGACCGGGTGCGGCGTCGCCCGCGGCGTGGCTGTCGCCGGTCAGCGCGTGCAGCACCAGCACGGCGTTGGAGCGGTCGCCGGCGAGCCGCCCCCAGGTCTCGAACGCCAGCCGTACGCCCGGGAGTTCGCCGCCCGCCTCCAGGCGCAGCGGCCCGGCGTGCTCGTACCACCGGCGACGGCCGGGCGGGTCCCCCTCCCGCCAGGCCCCGGAGGCCGGCGGGAGGGAAGCCTCGGACGGCGTCAGCACGGTGTTCAGGACGCGCCCTTCGCCGCGCGGAACCCCGCCTCCAGGTCGGCCTTGAGGTCGGCGAGGTTCTCGATGCCGACCGACAGGCGCACCAGGCCCGGTGAGGTGCCGGTGGCCGCCAGCTGCTCCTCGTCGAGCTGGCTGTGCGTGGTGGACGCCGGATGGATGATGAGGCTGCGGACGTCACCGATGTTGGCGAGGTGGCTGAACAGCTCGACGGCGTCCACGAACCGCTTGCCGGCCTCGACGCCGTCCCGGAGTTCGAAGGAGACCACGGCGCCCGCGCCCCGGGGCAGGTACTTCCGCCCCGCCTCGTACCACCTGCTGCTCTCCAGTCCGGGGTAGTGCACGGCGGCCACCTCGTCCCGCTGCTCCAGCCACTCGGCGAGGGCCTGCGCATTGGCCGAGTGGCGGTCGAGCCGCAGGCTGAGGGTCTCCACGCCCTGCAGGAGCAGGAAGGCGGAGTGCGGGGAGATGGCCGGCCCGAGGTCGCGGAGCAGCTGCACCCGGAGCTTGACGGCGAACGCCCCAGGGCCGAGCGCGGGCCAGTACCGCAGCCCGTGGTAGCTGGGGTCGGGCTCGGTGAAGTCAGGGAACCGCTCGGCGTGCGCGCCGAAGTCGAAGGTGCCGCCGTCGACGACCACACCCGCGACGGCCGTGCCGTGTCCGCCCAGGAACTTCGTCGCCGAGTGGACGACGATGTCGGCGCCGTGCTCGACGGGCCGCAGCAGATAGGGAGTCGGGACCGTGTTGTCCACGATCAGCGGCACCCCGGCCGCGTGTGCCACGTCCGCGACGCCCCGCACGTCGAGCACGTTGCCGCGCGGGTTGCCCAGGGTCTCAGCGAACAGCGCCTTGGTGTTCGGGCGGATCGCCGCCCGCCACGCCTCGAGGTCGTCCGGGTCGTCCACGAACGACACCTCGACGCCGAGCCTCGGCAGCGTGTGCCGGAACAGGTTGTAGGTGCCGCCGTACAGCGACGTGCTGGAGACGATGTGGTCGCCGGAGCCCGCCAGCGTCAGGATCGCCAGGGTCTCCGCCGCCTGCCCGGACGCGAGGGCCACGGCCGCGACTCCGCCCTCCAGGGCGGCGACGCGCTGCTCGAAGACGTCCTGGGTGGGGTTGTGGATGCGGGTGTAGATGTTGCCGGGCTCGGCCAGCGCGAACAGGTCGGCCGCGTGCTGGGTGTCCCGGAAGACGAACGACGTCGTCTGGTAGATGGGAGTCGCCCGGGCGCCGGTCGTCGGGTCGGGCTCGGCGCCCGCGTGGATCTGCTTTGTCTCGAAGGACCACGCGGAGGTGTCGGGGCCGGTGGGTTCTTCGGGGGTGTGGCCCGCGGTGACGGAGTCGATGGGCTGGCTCATGGTGGGGCTCCTTGTGTGCGAGTGCGAGTGCGAGTGCCAGTGCGAGTGCGGGTGCGGGGAGCGGAGACGCGCGGTGCCGGACGCGGACGCGGACGCGGGTGCGCGGAAGTGCCGCGGCGCTGCGAACCGGCCCTGGAACGGGCGGCGTTCAGCGGGACGCGGTGGGAAAGAGACCGGTCGGAAGCCGGAGCGCGGACTCAGCTCGCGGCGGGACAACCCGTGGTGGTGACACGCACGTAGTCGACGTGGCGGCGGGTCACGAGCACGGTCATGGAGCCAGATAACCACATGGACCCGGCGGCGCACCAGCACAACGCGGTCGCCGGTCCGCCGGACCGCGCCCGGCGGCCGTCAGCCGCTCACGGCCCGGGCCACGAGGAGGGCGTCGTCCGTGAGGCACCGCATGTGTCGGCGGGGCAGGGGTACCAGAAGCCGGGTACGACGCACACGCATCGCCGGGAGGTACCTATGGGCAAGCTGGGAGACATGGCGAACAAGGCCAAGGAGATGGCCAAGAGCCACCCCGACCAGGCCGACAGGGGCGTCGAGAGCGCCGAGCGTCTGGTCGACGAGCGTACGGGGAACAAGTACGACGCCCAGACCGACAAGGCCGCCGACGCCGTGCACCGTTCCTACGGCGGGGAAGTGACGGACCGCTGAATCCGCGGCACCCGGAACCGGGCCCCGGCGTCGATCGCCGGGGCCCGGTCGTGTTCCGGGTGCGAAGCGCCGGCCCGAACGGGCGGCAGCCGTGCGGGCGCGGACCGCGGCCGGTCAGCCGCGCCGGGCGAAGGCCGGGTTGCCCGTGACGATGCGGGCGTGGTCGAGCAGGCGGTCCTCGATGTCCCGGGCGGTCGCGTCGCCGACCAGCAGGTCCATCGCGTAGCCGTCCTCCAGCGCCACGAAGGAGCGTCCCAGGGCCCAGGGGTCGCCGGTCAGCGTGAACTCGCCGCTCTTCTGCCCGAGTTCGAGCACCTGACGGTAGAGCTCGGACTGCTGGTGCGCGAAGGTGCGCTGCCGGTCCGCCGCGCCCTCGTTGCGCAGGGCCACCGGGAACAGCTCGAACAGCAGCCGCGTGCTCTGCTCGCCCTCTCCCGGCCAGGGCACCCCGCTGCGCACGCAGGCGCGCAGCCGGTCGACCGGGCCTTCCGCCGCCGCGATGGCCTGCTCACGCCTGACGAAGTACGTCGCGGCGCTGCGCTCGAACACGGCGGCGAACAGTTCCTGGATGTCGGCGTAGTAGTAGAGCACCGAGGCGGGGGTGACCCCGGCGACCCGGGCGACGTCCCGCAGTTTGGTGGCGGTGGCCCCGAGATCGACCACTGTCCTGGCGGTCGCGTCGATGAGCTGGGCGCGGCGTTCCGCCTGGTTCCTGGGTCGAGCCATGGTTGACATGCTCGCACACCGGCGACGGCCGCTCGTATCTCACCTGTGGCAATCCATTGACCGGTCCGCATTCGTTAACTAAATTTCGTTTAACTAATCCCCGAGGCAAGACCGGTGCCCATGTCCCGACCTCTCCCTCTCCTGCTGGCCCAGGCGGCCCAGCGCCCGGCCGACGACCTGGACGGCCTGGCCGCCGACGTGCGAAAGCGCGCGGCGGGGCTCCCCGCCGCGCCGCTGGTCGTATATCCCGAGCTGCATCTCGGCGCCCCCGCGGGCGGTGCCGCGCTCACCCCCGCCGAGCTGCCGGAAGCCCTCGCCGAACCCCTGGACGGCCCACGCGACCGCGCCCTCGCCGAGATCGCCGGCGACCTGGGAGTCTGGCTCGCCCCGGGCAGCGTCTACGAGCGGGGGGCCGACGGGCGCGTCTACAACACCGCCCCCGTGTACTCCCCGCGCGGCGAACGGATCGCGGCCTACCGCAAGGTCTTCCCGTGGCGGCCCTACGAGACCGTCGCCCCCGGCGCCGGGTTCACCGTCTTCGACCTCGACGGCATCGGCCGCGTGGGACTGTCGATCTGCTACGACGCGTGGTTCCCGGAGACCACCCGCCACCTGGCCTGGATGGGCGCGGAGCTGGTGCTGAACTTCGTGCTGACCTCCGGCAGCGACCGGGCCCAGGAGACCGTGCTGGCCCGCGCCAACGCCATCGTCAACCAGGTGTTCGTCGCCAGCGTCAACTGCGCCGCCCCCGCCGGCACCGGCCGCAGCCTGCTCGTGGACCCGCAGGGCAACGTGCGCTCCGAGGCCGCGGCCGACAGCGACACCACCCTCACCGACGTGATCGACCTGGACGAGGTCGCCAACGTCCGCCGTCTGGGCACCGCCGCGCTCAACCGGCCGTGGCAGCAGTTCCGCCCCGACGACCAGCCCCTGGCCCTGCCCCTCTACCAGGGCCGCATCGACCCCGCCGCCTGGGCCGGCGCCACCGCCCCGGCGCCCCTCCCGCAGGGTCCCGCCGGGACCCGCCGTACGCCCGGGGAAGAGAGGACGCAGTGACGGATCAGCCCACCCGCATGCGCGGAGACCTCGGACTGCTCTCCGTGGTCGCCTTCGGCGTCGCCTACATGGCCCCCGCCGTGGTCACCTCGATCTTCGGTGTCATCGCCGCCACCAGCAAGGGCGCCGCGGCCACCGCCTACGTGATCGCCACCGGCGCCATGCTGCTCACCGGCTTCAGCTACGCCAAGATGGCCAAGGTCCACCCCAGCTCCGGCTCCGTGTACACCTACGCCCGCAAGGAGCTCGACTCCCGCGTCGGCTTCCTGGCCGGATGGGCGCTCCTGCTCGACTACCTCTTCCTGCCGATGGTCGCCTGGCTGCTCCAGGCGATCTACCTGCACGCCCAGTTCCCGGGCGTCCCGGAGTGGGCCTGGCTGGTCATCAACGTGGTCCTCGCCACCGCCATCAACGTCGTCGGCCTCAAGGTCGCCGACCGGGTCAACCGGGTGCTGCTGCTGGGCGTCACCGCCGTCCTCGTCGTCCTCGCGGTGCTCTGCGTCCACTACGGCCTCGGCCACGGCGGGGCCCCCGCGGCCGGCCACGCCTTCTGGAACAGCGCCACCAGCGTCTCCGCCGTCACCGCGGCCGCCGCCGTCGCCGCCTACGCCTTCCTCGGCTTCGACGCGGTGAGCACCCTCAGCGAGGAGGTGCGCGACCCGCAGCGCACCATCCCGCGCAGCATCGTCCTGACCGTGCTGACCGGCGGCACCGTCTTCGTCGTCATCTCGTTCCTGATGCAGTGGGCCCACCCGGGCGGTTCCTTCCCCGACGAGAACTCCGCCGGATACCTGCTGTCCACCACCGTCGGCGGGAAGACCTTCGCGGACGTCGCCAACATCGTCGGCATGCTGGGCGGGTTCGCCTCCTGCGTCGCCATCCAGGCCAGCACCAGCCGTCTGATGTTCGTCATGGGCCGGGACGGCGCCCTGCCGCGCCGCGTCTTCGGACGCCTGCACCGCAAGCTGCTCACCCCCGTCACCAACGTGCTGGTGATCGGCGCCGTCGGCCTGCTGGCCATGAACCTCTCGCTCGCCGACGCCACCTCCTTCATCAACTTCGGCGCCTTCCTCGGCTTCACCCTCGTCAACGTCTGCGTCATCGCCTACGCCGTGCGGCAGTGGCGCTCCGGCACCCGCCACTCGCCCGTGCGGTACCTCCTCCTGCCGGCCGCCGGTGCCGCGGTCGACGTCTACCTGATCACCCAGCTCGGCGGCACCGCGGTCAGACTGGGCCTCGGCTGGCTGGTCATCGGCATCGTCTGGCTCGCGGTGATCACCAAGGGCTTCCGCCGCCCCGCCCCCGAGATGCGGCTCGGGTCCGACGGCGAAGCGGGGCCCGCGGAGCCCGAGGCGTCCGACCCCCTCCTCCCGACGGCGTGAACCACCCCCAGGGCTCCCGGCCGCCGACCTCGGCCGGGAGCCCTGGCACGTGCCGCCGCCGCGGGGTGCCGCACGGGCGCGCGCGGCGCACTCGGGCGGGTCCGCGGCCCGACGGACTCAGGGGTGACGGCGGTCCCGGCAGCGCGGTCGCGGCGCGGCTCGCGATGCGGCGGCCCGGGGACCGGCTCCCCGGGCCGTCCGTCCTCCCGCGCGTCGGTCACAGGCACCGGGTCGCGAACTGGACAGCCAGGCTGGTGGCGGATACGACCAGCCACAGGCAGCCGCCCAGCAGCAGGGGAGCGGGACCGGCCCGGCGCAGTCCGGCGGGTTCGGTGGACAGGCCGATCGCGGACAGGGCGACGGTGATCAGGAATCCGGCGAGCGAGCCGAGCGGCCCGTGGGCGGCGGCCGGGACGAGGCCGGCGGTGTTCGCGGCCGCCAGGACGAGGAAGCCGATCAGGAACCACGGCACCAGCCGGCCGACGCGCACAGGTCCGGGCAGGGCCCGTCCCGGATCCGACGGGGCGGCGGCGGCGTCCGCGTCCGCCGTCCGCGCGCGGCGGCGGGCCAGGGCGGCGAGGCCCAGGCAGACCGGAATGATCAGCAGGGTGCGGGCCAGCTTGACCACCACCGCGTAGTCGGCCGCCGGGCCGCCGTAGGTGGCGGCGGCGGCGACCACCGACGACATGTCGTTGACCGCGGTGCCGGCGAACAGGCCGAAGGCGTGCTGGCCCAGGCCCAGCAGATGCCCGAGGGCGGGGAACGTCAGCACCGCGGCGATGTTGAAGACGAAGATCGTGGAGACGGCGTAGGCCACCTCCGCCTCCGCCGCGCCGATGACCGGCGTCACCGCGGCGATCGCGGAGGCCCCGCAGATGCCGGTGCCCACACCGATGAGGGTGCGCAGGTCGCGGACGACGCCCAGGCGGCGCCCGAGCCAGTACGCCGCCGCCAGGCAGACCACCAGGGTCACCAGCATCACCGGCAGCGAGCCGGCCCCGACCCGCAGCACCTGGCCGAGGGACAGCTGCGCGCCCAGCAGCACCACCGCTGCCTGCAGCACTCCGCGCGCGGCGAAGGCGACACCGGGCCGCGTCCGGTCGCCCGGCCGCACCGCCACCGCCACCAGCACCCCGAGCACGATCCCGCTCACCGGCCCGCCGACGACGGGGACCAGCCGGCCCAGCGCGGTCGCCACGAGGGCGACGCCCACGGCGAGGGCGAGCCCGGGCAGCCGGGCGGCGAAGCCGGGCAGCCGGGCGGCGCGGGCGGAACGGAGCGGGCGGGCGGTCCCTGACCGGGAGAGGCTGACGTCCTTCATGATCACCACTCTGGGCGGCCCGGTGCTCACGCTGTAGCCCTCGACCGGGCAGGAGGTCATAGCGAGAACGTATGACCGATACCTACGCTTGGGCTGTGACAGACGCTCCCGTGCCGGATCCCCGTACCGTCCTCCTCCCGCCGCGCACCCCCGACCTGGAGTCGCTGCGGCTCCTCGTCCTCGTGGCCGACCTGGGAAGCCTGGGCCGGGCGGCCGAGCGGCTGCGGATCTCCCAGCCGTCCGCGAGCCGCCGGCTGTCCACGCTGGAGCGCGGACTGGGTCTGGTGCTGGTCGACCGGACCCGCCGCGGCTCCCGGCCGACCCTCGCCGGACAGGTCGTCGCCGGGCACGCCCGGCGGGTCCTGGACGAGCTCGACCAGCTTCTCGCCGGCGCCGGCAGGCTGCGCGACCGGCGGGAGGCCGAGCTGCGCGTCGCGGCGAGCCTGACCATCGCGGAGTACCTGCTGCCGGCCTGGATCAGCGAGCTGCGCGGCCGCCGGCCCGAGCTGTACATCGGACTGCAGGTGACCAACAGCGAGCACGTGCCCGAGCTGGTCGAGGCCGGCGAGGCCGACGTCGGGTTCATCGAGGGCCCGCGCCTGTCCCGCGTGATGTCCACGCGGCAGGTGGCCGAGGACCGGCTGGTGGTCGTGGTCGACCCCGCCCACCCGTGGGCCCGGCGGCACGAGCCGCTGTCGGCGCGGGAGCTGTCCCGCGCGCCGCTCGTCCTGCGGGAGAGCGGCTCCGGCACCCGCCAGACGCTGGACCGCGCCCTGCACCTCGCCGGCTGCGAACGCGTCCGGCCCCTGGTGGAGCTGGGCTCCACGGCCGCCGTGCGCGGCGCGGTGATCGCCGGCACCGGGCCGTCGGTGCTGAGCGAGCTGGCCGTGCGCGGGGACATCGCCGAGGGCCGGCTGATCGGCGTCGACGTCGCGGGCGTCGACCTCACGCGCGACCTGCGCGCGGTCTGGCCGACCGGGCGGCGCCTGGTGGGCCCGGCGGCGGAACTCGTCACGGTGGCCCGCCGGGCGTTCACCACCGGGCGGCCGCCCGGCGCGTAGGGCCGCGGCGGAAGGGCCCGTGCGTCCGGTGGCCGCACGCCGGTGAGCAGCTCGAAGTCGTCGACGCCCTCGCGGAACGGGTGCAGACCCTGGGCGGCGTCGCGGTGGGGGACCCCCGGCACGTCGCCGAGATCACCTCGATCCCGCGTCCGCCGGACGGCGTGGAGGAGGTGCCGGCCATGCTGTCGCGGTTGCTGGAGGCCCACGAGACCGTCCTGACCGAGGCGCACGACGCGGCCTCGCGCGCCGGTGACATGGGCGACGACGGCACCGAAGACCTGCTGGTCTCGCAGGTGATCCGGACCGGCGAACTCCAGGCGTGGTTCCTGGCCGAGCACCTGGTCGACACGCCCCTCGTCCGTACCTGAGCCGACGGAGCGCCGGTACTCGGCCGGTCCAGGCCGGACAGGGCGCGGGCGGGCGCCGCGCCGGCGCCCACGGCCCGTGACTGCTCCGGCCGGCCGACACCGGCCACCCCTGCCGGTGGCGCCCCGGGATGCGGGTGTTTACCCGGCTTCCTGTGGGTCACGCGGTCTGTGGGAGACGACATGCCGGTCGGGAGCGCTCCGCCGCGTCCGCACGGCACGCGGACGCTCGGAGACGACAGCCACCATGGAAGGCAGAGCAATGACGGAGATCCGACCCGCCACGACGACCGACTCCGGCGCACCGGCGGAAAGCGACGAACACTCTCTGACCGTGGGGCCAGGGGGACCGATCCTCCTGCAGGACGCCTACCTGATCGAGCAGATGGCGCAGTTCAACCGGGAGCGGATTCCCGAGCGCCAGCCGCACGCCAAGGGGAGCGGCGCGTTCGGCCACTTCGAGGTGACCGACGACGTCAGCGCGTACACCAAGGCGGCCCTTTTCCAGCCGGGCGCCCGCACGGACCTGGTCATCCGCTTCTCGACCGTCGCCGGGGAGCGCGGCAGCCCGGACACCTGGCGCGACCCGCGCGGCTTCGCGGTGAAGTTCTACACCAGCGAAGGCAACTACGACATGGTCGGGAACAACACCCCGGTGTTCTTCGTGAAGGACCCGATGAAGTTCCAGCACTTCATCCGGTCCCAGAAGCGCCGCGCCGACAACAACCTGCGCGACCACGACATGCAGTGGGACTTCTGGACCCTCTCCCCGGAGTCCGCCCACCAGGTGACCTGGCTGATGGGGGACCGCGGCATCCCCCGGACCTGGCGCCACATGAACGGCTACACCTCGCACGCCTACATGTGGATCAACGCCGCCGGCGAGCGGTTCTGGGTGAAGTACCACTTCAAGACCGACCAGGGCATCGAGTTCTTCACCCAGCACGAGGCCGACCAGATGGCCGCGGTCGACACCGACTACCACACCCGTGATCTCTTCGAGCACATCCGGGACGGCGACTTCCCGAGCTGGACGCTGTACGTCCAGGTGATGCCGTACGAGGAGGCCGCGAACTACCGCTTCAACCCGTTCGACCTGACCAAGGTGTGGCCGCACGGGGACTATCCGCTCATCCGGGTCGGCCGCATGACGCTCGACCGCAACCCCACCGACAACCACGCCCAGATCGAACAGGCGGCGTTCCAGCCCAACAACTTCGTCCCCGGCATCGGACCGAGCCCGGACCGCATGCTGCTGGCCCGGCTGTTCTCCTACGCGGACGCCCACCGCCACCGGATCGGGGGCAACTACCAGCAGCTCCCCGTGAACGCGCCCGTCGTCGACGTCCACACCTACTCCAAGGACGGGGCGATGGCGTACCGGAACACCACCGACCCGGTCTACGCCCCGAACTCCAAGGGCGGCCCCGCGGCGGACACCGAGCGTTACGGGTCCCCGCCGAGCTGGACGGCAGACGGGGAGATCACCCGCTCCGCCTACGTCTCCCACCGCGAGGACGACGACTGGGGGCAGCCGGGCACCCTGGTGCGCGAGGTCATGGACGACGCCGCCCGCGACCGTCTGGTCGACAACGTCGTCGGGCACCTTCTCAACGGAGTGACCGAACCCGTCCTGGAACGGGCCTTCGAGTACTGGTCCAACATCGACGAGACCATCGGCAAGCGCATCGCCGACGGCGTCCGGGCCAAGGCCGGCGAGAAGGACCCCAAGGCCGCCGAACAGGGCAACCCGGCACGGAGCTCCATGCAGCACAAGGCCTGAACCGCCCGGCCCGCCCGGGCGCGCCGGGCGGGCCGGCCGGGGTTCACGCGTCCCACAGCGTGACGTGCACCGCGGGCCGGAACCGGGTGCGGGAAGCCCGCGCCCGGCGCCCGCATGATGCGGGTCGCCGCGGGCGTGTGCGGGAACGCGTCCGTGGCCGGGGAACGGTGCCCCGGCCGCAGGGCGCTGACGTGCGAGGTGGCGTCCGACGGCGTGGCGGGCGTCTCCAGCACGCGCAGCTCATCACGCCGGGCGCGCGGGGTGACACCGGGTGGGAGAGCGCCGGTGTCACCCCGCGCCTTCCGCGGCGGCCGCCCGCCAGAGCCGCCGTCCGGTCCGTCCTGCGGCGGACCGGCCCGCACGACGCTCTCGCGCGGGCCGGCCGGACGGCCCCGGACCGGTCCGGGGGACCCCGGAGGGGGAGTGCCCGGCGCAGTTCGACGAGCGGTTCGGCCGGCGCGGCATGGCGCACGGCGCCGTGACCGCCATCGTCTCCGACGGCTGGGACACCGGCGGGCCGGCCGGCCCCGCCACCCACATGGCCGGCTGCCCCGCGTCGCCTACCACGTCGTCTGGGCCGACCCGCGCTCGGCGGCCCGCGTTACCCCGCTCGCGGCAGGCATGGCCGCCGCCCTGCCGTACCGCGACGCGGTCGTCAGCGCCCACAGCCTCGACGCCCCGGACGACATCACCACCGCGCTGTCCGCCCCGCGCCGCCGCCGACGACCCCGCCCGCCGCCGCCCGGCGGCGGGCCGCCCTCTCGCCGGCCCCGGCGGCTTCCGGTTACCGGCTACCGGGTTCCGCGCGCGCCGCAACGGTGAGGGCCCACAGATCCGGCCACCGCGAGGTGGGGCGCGTCTCCATTACGGCCTCCCGCAGCCCGCACGTAACGTCCCGGTAACCCCCGGGCCATGCACCGCGCTTCGCTGCAGGAGCACGGCTCCCCCCCCACCTCCCCACCCGTCGCGATCACCCAGGTGGCTCGATGAACCCCACTTCCCCCCACCCGCTGCCGCGCCGATCGTGGCCACGCCCCGCCTGCGCGGCGGCGCTGGTCCTGTCCCTGATCGCCGTGGTCCTCGGACTCTCCCCGGCCCCGGCGCGGGCCGCGAGCCTGCAGCAGGTCACGGGCTTCGGCTCGAACCCGGGCAATCTGCAGATGTTCCAGTACGCCCCCGACAACCTGCCGTCCGGGGCGCCGCTGGTCGTGGCCCTGCACGGCTGCACGCAGAGCGCGAGCGACTACTACAGCCACTCCGGCTGGCCCAAGTACGCGGACATGTACGGCTTCGCCGTGGTCTTCCCGCAGACCACAGGCGCCAACAACGCCAACTCCTGCTTCAACTGGTTCCAGTCCTCCGACTACACCCGGGGTCAGGGCGAGGCGCTGTCGATCCGGCAGATGGTGGCCAACGCGACGACCCGCTACGGCAGCGACCCCGGCCGCGTCTACGTCACCGGGCTGTCCGCCGGCGGCGCGATGACCTCGGTGATGCTCGCCGACTACCCCGACGTGTTCGCGGGCGGCGCGATCGACTCCGGCATCCCGGCGGGCTGTGCGACCGACCTCTCCAGCGGTCTGACCTGCCAGCACAACGCGGTCAGCAAGACCCCGCAGCAGTGGGGCGACGCGGTCCGCAGCGCGTCGGGCGGCTGGGGCGGCCCCTGGCCGCGCGTCGCGATCTGGCAGGGCACCGGCGACACCACGGTGAACCCGGCCAACGCCACCGAGTCACGCGACCAGTGGACGAACGTCTGGGGCATCGGCCGGACCCCGTCGTCCACCACCACCTTGACCGGCGGCACCACACAGGCCGTGTACGACGACCCGAGCGGCAGGCCCGCCGTGGAGACCTTCTCCGTCTCCGGCATGGCGCACGGCCTCGCGGTCGACCCGGGCTCCGGCACCGGCCAGTGCGGCAGCACCGGGACCTACTACCTCGGCTACATCTGCTCGTCCTACTGGACCGCGAAGTTCTGGGGCCTGGACGGCCCGGGCGGGGGCGGCACCGGCGCCCTCCCGGCGCCCACGGGGCTCACCGTCACCGGCACCACCGACACCACGGCGTCGCTGGCCTGGTCCGCGGTGACCGGCGCGGCGTCGTACGTCGTGTACCGCGGCGGCAGCAAGGTCGGTTCGACCACGGGCACCACCTACACCGACACCGGGCTGGGTTCCGGCACCGCGTACAGCTACACCGTCGCGGCCGCGGACTCCGCCGGCGCTGCCGGCACACGGTCGCCGGCGGTCACGGCCACGACCACCGGGTACCGGCCGCGGTGCTTCACGGACAACAACTACAACCAGGTCGCGGCGGGCCGCGCCCACCAGAGCCTCGGCTACGTCTACGCCAACGGCTCCGACCAGAACATGGGCCTCTACAACGTCGCCGTCACCCACACCCTCGCGGAGACCTCGTCCGGCTACTACGTGATCGCGGACTCGGGCTGTCCGTCCTGACGAACGGACCGGACGGGCCGGACGGCCCGCGCCCGGCGGCTGTGGGGGCCCCCCGGGCCCCGGGGGGCCCCCCCCCCCCGCCGGCGCCGGGGCCCCCCGGCCCCCCCAAGCCGCGTGGGAAACACAAGCATGTGGCTGGTAC
>NZ_JBHTVE010000004.1:386345-413751 GCF_042793175.1 Streptomyces sp. NPDC056580
TCGCGCCCAGCACCCGCGCGCACTCGGGGGGGCCGCCCGGCCCCCGCGCGGGGGGGGGGGGGGCCCGCCCCCCCGGGGGGGGGGGGGCCCCCCCCCCCCCCCGGGGCGCCCCCCCGCCGCACGTCGGCATCGGTGCCCCCGGCGCGACGCCATGCCGTGTGTTAACGTCATGCTTTTGCGTGGTCGTCGCGGTGGGCGCTGCTGCCTCCCGGCCCCGCTCGTGCGTTGGCCGTGCAATCCTGCCGGGCCTTCCTCGGTTCGTTCCCCTGCGGAAGGCTGTTCATGAAGCACCCCGAAGACCCCGGCACCGCTCACGGCGGTCCCGCCCGGCCCGTCTCCACGGCCCCGGCGCTGTCCGAGGCCGTCTCCTTCGCCGGTCTGGGACTGCCGGCGCAGGTGCTGCGCACCCTGAGCGGGCTCGGGGTGCGCGAGCCCTTCCCGATCCAGGCCGCCACACTGCCCGACGCCCTCGAGGGGCGCGACGTCCTGGGGCGCGGACGCACGGGCTCGGGCAAGACGCTCGCCTTCGGCCTGCCGCTGCTGACCCGCACGGCCGGGCGGCGCGCCGAACCGAAGCAGCCACTCGCCCTGATCCTCGTGCCCACCCGGGAGCTGGCCCAGCAGGTCACCCAGGCGCTGGCGCCCTACGCCGAGGCACTGCGGCTGCGGACGGCCACGGTCGTCGGCGGCCTGTCGATCGGCCGGCAGATCGCCGAGCTGCGCCAGGGAGCCGAGGTGGTCGTCGCCACCCCCGGACGCCTGCACGACCTGATCGAGCGCAACGCCTGCCGCCTGGGACGGGTGAGGACCACCGTGCTCGACGAGGCCGACCAGATGTGCGACCTGGGGTTCCTGCCGCAGGTGGTCGACGTCCTCGACCAGGTGCACCCCGACGGTCAGCGGATGCTGTTCTCGGCCACGCTGGACCGCGACGTCGATCAGCTGGTCCGCCGCTATCTCAACGACCCCGTCGTCCACTCGGTCGGCCCGTCCTCGGGCACGGTCACGACGATGGAGCACCACCTGCTGGTCGTCCACGGCCCCGACCGCTACGCCGTCACCACGGAGATCGCCGCCCGCGACGGCCGCGTACTGCTGTTCCTCGACACCAAGCACGCCGTCGACCAGCTCACCCGGCATCTGCGGGCCAGCGGGGTGCACGCCGGGGCCCTGCACGGCGGCAAGTCCCAGCCACAGCGCACCCGGACGCTGGCCCAGTTCAAGAGCGGGCAGATCACCGTTCTGGTGGCGACCGACGTCGCGGCCCGCGGCCTGCACGTCGACGACCTCGATCTCGTGGTCAACGTCGACCCGCCCACCGACCCCAAGGACTACGTGCACCGGGCGGGCCGCACCGCCCGCGCCGGCGCGTCCGGCACCGTGGTCACGCTGGTGCCGGCGGGCCTGCGCCGGGAGGCCGGCCGCATGCTGGCCGAAGCCGGCGTCGAGGCGACCGTCACCAAGGTGCGCTCGGGCGAGGCGGAGCTGAGCCGGATCACCGGCGCCAGGGCTGCTTCCGGGATCCCGCTCGACGGCGGGCCCGCCGCTCCCCGTCCCAAGAACACCAACGTCCCCTTCCGCGGCCTCGGCACCGGCAAGGGCGACTCCCGCGGCACCGGCGGCAGGTCCCGCAGGGCCGGTGAGGCCCGCAAGCTCGCCGAAGCCCGCAAGGCCGCCCTCGTGCGCCGCAACGGCTGAGAGCGCCGGCCCGGAGGTGAGCGGCAATGGTGTCGTCCTCGCCCCGCACCGCGTCCAGGCATGACAAGCTGGGCTCGCCCGTCCCCGAACCCAGGAGGTCACGATGACCGCGGAGCCCGCGTCCACGCAAGACTCGGAGCCGGCGACGCCGGAGACGTCCCCCGAGGCGCCGGACGGCGACGGCGACCTCAAGCGCAAGTTCCGCGAAGCCCTGGCGCGCAAGCGCGGTGCGCAGTCGGACGCCGCCGACGCCGCCGCCGGCCCCAACGCGTCGAAGGTTCGGGCGGCGCACGGCCCGGCCACGAGCCAGCGGTCGTTCAGGCGCAAGAGCGGCGGCTGACCCGACAGCTCCCGCGACCCGGCCGCCCCCGTCCCGCCGGCCGGGCCGGGTCCGGGTGACGCCGGCCGCGACCGCGTGAGCCGGCCTCAGGGGTGGGCGAACCCGCGGCCGGCCTGCTCGAAGCAGGCCCGTGCCAGTTCCATGAGGCGGTCGAAGCCGTCGCCGGGGGGCGGGAGCCGGTCGTCGTCGGGGTGCTCGGCGAGCAGGGCCTTGCCGAGTGCGCCGGCGTGGGCGGGGATCCGCCGGCCGACCCGGCTGATGGTGCGCGGGTACCCGTGGGACTCGCGCGTGGCGAGGTAGACGGCGTTCGGGCCGTCGAGCCGGGCCAGATGGATCGTCTCGCCGAGCGCGTCCGACGCCTTGTCGAGAAAGGGGCGGACCACGCGCACGCACGGGTCGCTGTCCAGTTAGCTCATGCCCGTGTGCAGGGCGCGGATCCCGGTCCCGTAGCGGGAGCCGGTGGTGTCCGAACGGACCCAGCCGCAGCCGACGAGGTCTGGAGCAGCTGGTACATGCTGCAGCGCGGCACGCCCAGTTCCCCGGCGAGTTCGTCCAGCCGGGCCGGCCGGTCGCCGCGTGCGGCGAGCAGTTAGAGGAGGGCGACGGTGCGGGCCGTCGACTTGACCTCCCGGACCCGGCTGTTCTCCGGCAGGGCAACATCGTAGGTCCGTGCCCTCGCACACCTTGACCGTTCACGGCCGAACCGCTTAGCTCCGTTCTCATACATGTCCGTCGTCTGCATATGAGGATGAGCACCGTGAAGCGGCTCAGCACGTTCAGCGGGCTGGACGGGCGTCGACCCGAGAAGCCACTGCACACGAGGAACCGGACCAGCATGAGCCAGCCGACCATCGCCCACTTCGCCGTCTACCCCGTCGCCGGCCGCGACTGCATGGCGCTGAACCTCTCCGGCGCCCACGGTCCCTTCTTCACCCGCAACATCGTCGTCCTCACCGACTCCGACGGCGGTACTGGACTGGGGGAGGTGCCCGGGGGCGAGAAGATCACCCGGACGCTGCGGGACGCCGAGTCGCTCGTCGTCGGCGCGAAGGTGGGCGACTACAAGCGCGTCCTGCGCGAGATCGCGAGCCGGTTCGCCGACCGCGACGCGAGCGGACGAGGCGCCCAGACCTTCGACCTGCGCACCACCGTCCACGCCGTCACGGCCGTCGAGTCGGCGCTGCTCGACCTGCTCGGCCAGCACCTCGGCGTACCGGTCGCGGCGCTGCTCGGAGACGGTCAGCAACGGCGGTCCGTACGGGTGCTCGGCTATCTCTTCTACGTGGGCGACCCCGGCCGCACGGACCTGCCGTACGTCCGGGAGCCCGGCTCGGACGTCGACTGGTACCGGCTCAGGCACGAGGAGGCCCTCACGCCCGAGGCGATCGTCCGCAGGGCCGAGGCGGCGTACGACCATTACGGTTTCCGGGACTTCAAGCTCAAGGGCGGTGTCCTGCCGGGCGCCGAGGAGGTCGAGGCCGTACGCGCGCTCAAGGACCGCTTCGCCGGGGCCCGGATCACCCTGGACCCGAACGGCGCGTGGTCCCTGCGCGAGGCGGTCGAACTGTGCTCGCCACTGGTGGGCACGCTCGCCTACGCCGAGGACCCCTGCGGGGCGGAGGGCGGCTACTCGGGGCGGGAGGTCCTCGCCGAGTTCCGCCGCGCCACGGGCCTGCCCACGGCGACCAACATGGTCGCCACCGACTGGCGGCAGCTGACCCACGCCCTGGCCCTGCAGTCGGTGTCCATTCCGCTGGCCGACCCGCACTTCTGGACCATGCAGGGATCGGTGCGCGTGGCCCAGTTGTGCAACGCGATGGGCCTGACCTGGGGCTGTCACTCCAACAACCACTTCGACATCTCACTCGCCATGATCACGCACTGCGGCGCGGCGGCCCCCGGCGAGTACAACGCCCTGGACACGCACTGGATCTGGCAGGAGGGCCTGGAGCGGCTCACCGTCAGCCCGCCGCGGATCGCCGACGGTGAGATCGCCGTCCCCGACGCCCCTGGCCTGGGCGTCGAACTCGACATGGACCGCCTGCGCGCGGCCCACGAGCTGTACCGCGAGGAGGCGTTGGGGGCGCGGGACGATGCCGCCGCGATGCGGTACCTGGTGCCCGGCTGGGAGTTCGACGCCAAGCGGCCCTGCCTGGTGCGGTAGCCGGTCCGTCGGGGCCCGGGTCCACCGGCCGGACGGCCGGACGGCCGCCCGGACTCGCTCGGTGCGGGCCGCGGACGGGGCGTTGTCCGCGGCCGGTCGGGTGTATAGCCTGAGCGATGGCATGTGACATTGCACAGGGAGGAGTCCGGTGACCCTCAAGGCCGTCGTCGTGGGCGCGGGCGTCGTCGGCGCCGCATGCGCCTTCCACGCCGCCTCGGCGGGAATGGACGTCACTGTCACCGACCGCGGCCCCGTCGGCGCCGGGACGACGAGCCGCGGGGAGGGCAACATCCTCCTCTCCGACAAGGAACCCGGCCCCGAACTCGACCTGGCGCACCTGAGCCGCACGCTGTGGGACGAGGCCGCCGCGGAACTCGGGCCCGAAGCGATCGAGTTCGAGGCCAAAGGCGGCCTGGTCGTCGCGAGCACCGCCGAAGGGCTCGCGCCGCTCGGGGAGTTCGCCGCCCGGCAGGAAGCGGCCGGGGTCGTCGCCGAACCGGTCGACCGGGTGCGCTCCCTCGAACCCCACCTCGCGCCCGAGGTGCCCGGCGGCGTCCTCTACCCGCAGGACGCCCAGGTGCAGCCGGTCCTGGCGGCGGCCGCGCTGCTGCGGGCCGCCGTACGGCGCGGCGCGCGCCTGCACACCGGGGAGGTCGTCGGCGCCGAGACCACCGGGGACGGCCGGGTCACCGGCGTCCGGACCGCGGCCGGCGAGGTGCTGCCCTGCGACGCCGTCGTCAACGCCGCCGGAACCTGGGGCGGCGAGGTCGGACGCCGGCTCGGCGCACCCGTCGAGGTGCTGCCACGCCGGGGCTTCGTCCTGGTGACCCGACCGCTCCCACCGATGGTCCGGCACAAGGTCTACTCGGCGGACTACGTCGCGAACGTCGCCTCGTCCGACGCAGGACCGGAGACCTCGTGCGTCGTGGAAGGCACCCGCGGCGGCACCCTCCTCATCGGCGCGAGCCGCGAACGCGTGGGCTTCGACCGGACGTTGAACACCGCCGTGGTGGCCAGGCTCGCGGCGCAGGCCTGCCGGCTGTTCCCCTTCCTGCGCGAGGTGCACCTGATCCGCGCCTACCGCGGCTTCAGACCGTACTGTCCGGACCACCTGCCGGTCGTCGGGCCCGACCCGCGGGCGCCGGGAGTCGTCCACGCGTGCGGTCACGAAGGCGCGGGCATCGGTCTCGCCCCCGCGACCGGTGCACTCGTGACCGCGCACCTGCTCGGCCGCCCCTGGAGCGGCGCCGACCCGGCCGCGCACACCGGCCTGCTGCCCGACCGCTTCCTCACCCCCGAAAGTGCGCCGGCATGAGCGAGATCGTCGTCGACGGCGAACCCCTGCCGTTCACCGAGGGGCAGACCGTCGCCGCGGCCCTGGTGGCCGCGGGCCGGGTCGCCTGGCGCACCACCCGCGTCGGGCACCGCCCACGGGGGGTCTTCTGCGGCATCGGCGTCTGCTTCGACTGCCTGGTGACCGTCGACGGAGCCCCCGGACAGCGCGCCTGTCTGGTCCCGGCACGGCCGGGCATGACCGTCACGACCGAGGAGGGCCACCAGGATGACCACGAGTGAGCCCGCGGACCTCGTCGTCGTGGGCGCGGGCCCGGCCGGCATGGCCGCGGCGGCCACGGCCCTGGCCGGCGGGCTGCGCGTCGTTCTGGTGGACTCCGGCACCGCCGTCGGCGGCCAGTTCTGGCGGCACCCGCCGGAGCACGCCCGAGCGGCGATCCCGACCGGGAACCTGCACCACGGACTGCGGCAGTACCGCGGGCTGTGCCGGGCCCTGTCGGCCGGCCGCGCCGCGGGGCGGCTCGACCTGCGCCTGGCACACCACGTGTGGTCCGCCGTCCGCGACGGCGACGGCTTCGCCGTCCACACGGTCGACCGGCGCGACGCGCCACGGGAAACCGCCCTCGTCCTGCGTGCTCCGAGGCTCCTCGTGGCGACCGGCGCCTACGACCGGCAACTGCCGTTCCCCGGCTGGGACCTTCCCGGCGTACTCACCATCGGCGGCATCCAGGCACTGCTCAAGGGCGGCGGAGTCGTCGCCGGACGCCGCGTGGCGCTGGGCGGCACCGGCCCGTTCCTGCTCCCGGTGGCCGCGGCCCTCGCGGCGCGCGGAGCCGAGGTGGTCGCGGTCTGCGAAGCCGCGGACCCCCGGGCATGGCTGCGGCATCCCGGCGCACTGCTGCGCAACCCGGACAAGTGGGCCGAGGCCGCGGGATACGCCGCCGCGCTGGCCCGCCACCGCGTCCGAGTCCGCACGCGCACCGCGATCACCGGCGCCGTGGGAGCAGGGGGCGGCGACCGGGTGACGTCGGTCCGGATCGCCGCCGTGACGTCCGACGGCAGCCCGCGCCCGGGCACGCAACGGCGGATCGACGTCGACACGGTAGGCGTCGGCTGGGGATTCGCACCGCAGCTCGACCTGTTCCCGCCCCTCGGCTGCGACCTCACCGGCTCCGCGGACGGCAACGCCGTCGTCGCCGTCGACGACGGGCAGCGCACCACCGTCCCCGGCCTCTACGCCGCGGGCGAGGCGTGCGGCGTGGGCGGGGCGGCGCTCGCACTGGCCGAGGGACGCCTCGCCGCCGCGTCGGTGCTCGCCGACTCCGGCGCCGCGCCCGGCGCGGGAAGGAAGCGGACGGCCGCGGTGCGCGCCGCGGTGGCCCGGCGACGCGCCTTCGCCCGGGCACTGGCCCTCGCCCACCCGATTCCTCCGGCGTGGTCCTCCTGGCTGACCGACGACACGGTCGTGTGCCGTTGCGAGGAGGTGACCGCGCGGGCCCTCCGAACCGCCCTCGCCGACGGCGGCGCCTGCGACCACCGGCAGGTCAAGCAGCTCACCCGGGCCGGGATGGGCTGGTGCCAGGGGCGGATGTGCGGACCGGCCGTGCACGGCCTCACGGCACCGGACCGGCCCTACGTGCCCGCGGAACGGCTCGTCGCCGCGCCCGTCACCCTGGGAGCTCTCGCCGACCTGGACGAATGACCGTCACCGGAGCATCGTCTCCCCGCACGCAGGGGCGGCTCCGACGACCGACAAGGAGTGTCATGACCCGGACCCAGCCCCGCACGCCCTGGCACGGCGTCCTCGTCGCCACCAGCCTGCCCTTCGACGACCACCTCGCGGTCGACTTCGGCGCCTACGGGGAGAGCGTCGCCTGGCTGGCCGAACAGGGGGTGCACGGCGTCGCGCCGAACGGATCGCTCGGCGAATACCAGACACTGACGCACGAGGAACGCGACCGCGTCGTGGAGACGGCCGTCGCCAACGCACCGGCCGGGTTCACCGTGATGCCCGGCGTCGGCGCCTACGGCGGTGTCGAGGCCAGGCGGCACGCCCGGTTCGCCAAGGACGCGGGCTGCCAGGCCGTCATGTGCCTGCCGCCCAACGCCTACCGCGCCGACGACCGTGCCGTCCTTGAGCACTTCGAGCTGGTGGCGTCGGCGGGTCTGCCGGTCACCGCGTACAACAACCCCGTCGACACCAAGGTCGATCTGCGCCCGGAACTGCTGGCGAAGCTGCACGCCGAGGGACTCATCGTCGGCGTCAAGGAGTTCTCCGGTGACGTGCGGCGGTGCTACGAGATCTCCGAACTCGCGCCCGGACTGGACCTCGTGATCGGCACCGACGACACCGTCCTGGAGGTCGGTCTCGCCGGCGCCAAGGGCTGGGTCGCCGGATACCCGCAGGTTTTCCCCCGGGCCTGCCTCGCCCTGTACGAGGCGTCGGTCGCCGGCGACCTGGAGACCGCGCTCCCGCTCTACCGCCGGCTCCACCCGGTCCTGCGGTGGGACAGCAGGACGGAGTTCGTGCAGGCCGTCAAACTCGGCCAGGAGATGACCGGCCGGCGCGGAGGCAGGTGCCGCCCGCCGCGGCGGCCGCTCGGCCCGGAGACCGAGGCCGTCGTCCGCGCCGCCACCCAGGCGCTCATCGACAGCGGGGTGAGCTGACGATGCGGTCCTCCGTCTGCTACCACGCCGTCGACTCGCACACCGAGGGCATGCCGACCCGTGTCATCACCGGCGGGGTGGGCGTCCTGCCCGGGTCGACGATGTCCGAGCGGCGGCAGCGGTTCGTCGCCGAACGCGACCACCTGCGCACCCTGCTGATGTGCGAGCCGCGGGGGCACGCCTCGATGTCCGGCGCCATCCTGCAGCCCCCGACCCGGCCGGACGCCGACTTCGGCGTGCTCTTCGTCGAGGTCTCGGGCTGCCTGCCGATGTGCGGGCACGGGACCATCGGCGTAGCGACGGTCCTCGTCGAGACCGGGATGGTCGAGGCCGTCGAGCCGGAGACCCGGGTAAGGCTGGACACACCGGCCGGACTGGTCACGGCGCGGGTCCGGGTCCGCGACGGCCGTGCCGAGTCGGTGACCCTGGAGAACGTCGCGTCGTACTGCCACGCGGTCGACCAGGTCGTCGACGTCCCCGGCTACGGGGCGGTGCGCTACGACATCGCCTACGGCGGCAACTTCTACGCCTTCGTCCGGACCGAGGACCTCGGCATCCCCTTCGACCGGGCGGAGAAGCAGCGGCTGCTCGACGCCGGACTGGCCATCATGGACGCGATCAACGAGCAGAACCCGGTGGCCCACCCGGAGAACCCGGAGATCGACGTCTGCCACCACGTCTATCTGGAGGCCCCCGGGTCCACCGCGGAGCACTCACGGCACGCCATGGCCATCCACCCCGGATGGTTCGACCGGTCTCCGTGCGGCACCGGCACCAGTGCCCGGATGGCGCAGTTGCACGCGCGCGGGCAACTCGCGCCGGGCCAGGAGTTCCTCAACGAGTCGTTCATCGGCTCCCGCTTCACCGGGCGCATCAGAGAAGAGACGACGGTCGGGGGCCGTCCTGGCGTCCTGCCGTCCGTCACGGGCCGCGCCTGGATCACCGGCACCGCCCAGTACCTGCTCGATCCGTCGGACCCCTACCCGGCCGGCTTCACCCTGTGAGTGCCGGCCCGGGCCGGTGGCGGCGCCGAGGCGGGAGTGCTAGCGGTCGCCGGGCCGCGGGGCCGGCTCGCACTCTTCGGCTTCCGCCCGGCCGTCCGCCCACAGGGTGCGGACATGGGCGAGATGCCGGCGCATGCACTCCTCCGCCTCCTTCGCCCGGCCGGCCACCATCAGGTCGAGCAGTTCGACGTGCTCCTGGGCCGAAGCGACCAGGCGTCCCGTCTCGTTGAGACTGGTCAGCCCGAACAGCCGCGATCGCTTGCGCAGATCGGCCACCACCTCCACGAGGCGCTGGTTGCCGGCCAGGGCCAGCAGCTCCAGGTGGAACCGGTGATCGGCTTCGAGGTACTCGATGACGTCGTGTTCCCGGGCCGCCGTGACGATCCGCCGCGCCAGCGGGCGCAGCGTCTCCAACTGCTCGGCGCTCGCCGTCTCGGCGACACGGCCCACGGTGGGAACCTCGATCAGTGTCCTGAGGCCGGTGAACTCGTCGAGGTCCCGCTCGGTCATCTCGGTGACGCGGAAGCCCTTGTTGCGCACCGCCTCGACCAGGCCTTCCCTGGCCAGATCCAGCATCGCCTCGCGCACCGGGGTGGCGGAGACGCCGAGTTCCGACGCGAGGGCGGGGGCGGAGTAGACGACCCCAGGCCGCAGCTCGCCCGCTATGAGAGCCGCCCGGAGAGCGTCGGCCACCTGGTCGCGCAGATGGGTCTGGGCGGAGACCGCCCGCGATCCGAGATGAGGCATCCGCGCTCCTCCGCCGGTCCAGCTCGATGGCCTCCGAATATACAATGTCACGTTGCGCCGAAACCGGCGGGTGACCCGGCGGACCTGGTACTTCGCCCGGGCCGCCAGGGGTCCACCAGGTCCGTTCGGAGGTGCTGCGGTAGCACCCGCCGCGGCTTGCCCGGACGCTGGATGCGGATGTGAACGCGCCGCCGCCCTTCGCGCGGCTCCAAGTCCGGGAGGACCTCGTGACCGCTTCGTCGCGCGCCGCCGACGCACCGCCGAACCGCTACGACGACCTGCGGGCCCTGGTGGTCAACTGCACCCTCAAACGGTCACCGGAGACGAGCAACACCCAGGGACTGATCGACCGGAGCACCGGCATCATGGACGCGCAGGGCGTGCGGGTCGACGTCGTACGGGCCGTCGACCACGACATCGCCACCGGCGTGTGGCCCGACATGACCGAGCACGGCTGGGAGACGGACGCCTGGCCGGACCTCTACCGGCAGGTCCTGGCGGCCGACATCCTCGTACTGGCGGGCCCGATCTGGCTGGGTGACAACAGTTCCGTCATGAAACGGGTGATCGAGCGCCTCTACTCCTGCTCCAGCCTGCTCAACGACGCAGGCCAGTACGCCTACTACGGCCGTGTCGGCGGCTGCCTGATCACCGGCAACGAGGACGGCGTCAAGCACTGCGCCATGAACGTGCTGTACAGCCTGCAGCACCTGGGCTACACCATCCCGCCCCAGGCGGACGCCGGCTGGATCGGCGAGGCCGGCCCCGGCCCCTCGTACCTCGACCCCGGCTCGGGCGGCCCGGAGAACGACTTCACCAACCGCAACACCACCTTCATGACCTGGAACCTGCTGCACCTGGCGCGGGCGCTGAAGGACCTCGGCGGCATTCCCGCCTACGGCAACCAGCGCACCGCCTGGGACGCCGGATGCCGCCGCGACTTCGAGAACCCCGAACACCGTTAGGGCGGCCAGGCCCGGGCGGCGCGCCCGCCCCGCGGCCGCCTGCGCCACAGAGCCGGGCAGCGCGCCTTGCCCGTGCCGGCTCGTGAGCGTTCCCTTCGACCGGAGGAGGCGGCCCATGGCGAGCGGTCGAGGGCCGTCGGGTCCCGCACCCTCCCGCGGGCCACGGCACGGGAGGCCGGACCGGAAGCCGGCGCGGGAGCGGCCGGGGCGCACGCGCGGCGCTGTGGCCGCCGTGCTCCTCCCCGCCTCCGCGGTCGGCCACGCACTCGGGCCGCGCCGTGCCCGGCGGGCCGCCCGCGACGGCGGGAACCTTGCCGCCGCGGGCCGCCGGGGCACACCATGACCGCGGACGACGACGAGCCGGTCGGTCTTCGACCGGCTGCCGGCCGACGTCACCGTCCAGTTCTCCTGAGGGCGCGGCGGGCGCAATCGCGGCGCCGGACGCCTCCTGTACGGCGGTGGCTACGGCGTGGCGGGCCGGTCCGGGGAGCGGAGGACGAGCAGGGTGATCTCGCTGGGGGCGAAGACGCGGAACGGCGGGCCCCAGAAGCCGGTGCCGCGGCTGGTGTAGAGGAGGGTGCGGGCGCCGTGCCGGCTGAGACCGGCGAGGGCGGGCTGGTCGATGCGGACCAGGTGGTGGAAGGGCCATATCTGCCCGCCGTGGGTGTGGCCGGAGAGCTGGAGGTCGATCCCGGCGGCCGCCGCCCGGTCGACGAACTTGGGCTGGTGCGCCAGGAGCAGGACGGGCAGGCCGGGGTCGGCGCCGTCCAGGGCTCCGGCGAGGTGGGCGCGGTGGCCCGCCAGGCCGGAGGACTCGGCGGTGACGTCGTCCACGCCGGCGACGACGAGGGTGTCGCCGCCGCGTTCGAGCAGCAGGTGGCGGTTGCGCAGCGGCTCCCAGCCCAGCTCGTCCATCAGGTCGACCCAGCCCTGGGCCTCGCTGTAGTACTCGTGGTTGCCGGTGACGTACACCCGGGCCCGGGTGGCGCGCACGGTGCCGAGCGGGGCGGCCTGGACGCGGCGGCGCTCGGCCGTGCCGTCCGCGATGTCACCGGTGTGGCAGACCAGGTCGGCTTCCAGGGTGTTCACCGTCTCGCACACCCGCGCCGACCAGCGGGCGCGGTCCAGCGGGCCGTAGTGGGTGTCGGTGATGAGGGCGACGCGCAGGCCGTCCAGCCCGGCGCCCAGTCGCGGCAGCTGCACGTCGAGCCTGCGCACGCGTGGCACGCGGCGAGCTTCGGCGTACCCCCAGACGAGCAGGACGGCGGCTACGCCGAGGACGGCCCAGGTGACGATGCGGGCCCGGTCCTGGCTCTCACCGACGCCTGCCACGGTCAGCGCGAGCCGCAGCAGCACGCCGAGCAGCACGGACCAGGTGAACAGCACCCAGCCGGCGCCCAGCAGGGTGTCACCGACGATCGCCGCCCGGTCCTGCTGGCGCCGGCCGTGGCCGCGCACCATCGCGAGCGGCATCCCGGCGAGGCCGAGGACGAACAGGGCCGTGCCGGCGAGCGTGACGGGCAGCGGCCAGTGCTGGCCGGTGTACAGGAGCACCCAGCACGGCACGGCCCACAGCAGGACGGGGGCGACCAGGGGGATGTAGCGCATCAGGCGGTGCAGCAGGCTCCGCCGCGGCGCCTGCGCTGGGCTGTCGGCGGGTCGGGTGCTGCTGGTGTCGGTCACGCTTCGCCTCTCTGCCCGGGCTGCCGTCTCGCGCACTGTAGCCGGTCGTCCACGGGAGGGCCGGACGGGTGTTCAGGAATGGGGCGTCGCCGTGGAGCCGAATCCCGGAGGCGGGCCGGAGCGGAGCGAATCCGTAGCCCGCGCTGTCCGCGGGCCCGGTCTCGGCACCCGGCCCGGCCGCGCCGAGTGACCCGGGGAGGGTGGACCGTCCAGGGGCGGGGGCGCGTCCATCGGGATGTCCGCGATGCGGGACGGACCTCTTGACGTCCGTGGCCGGTGGATCGACACTCGATGAGGAATCCCAGTGAACAGGTAGGGAAATATGAGGCGCCTTGATCCGGTCACCGTCCGAGTGAGCCGTTCGCCTCTGCTGACCTCCCGACGTCACATCGACCTGCTCCGCGTCTGCAGCGCGCTCGGCCCCATGGGCTGACCTGCGCACCTGCCGCGCCGACGCCTACCGCGCAGCGTCGTGCCGTCCGGCGTGCCCAGCTGAGCCCCGCACCGGGGTTCCGTCGTCGCATCCCCGTAGCCCCGGCGGGCCCGGCACCGATCGCCGGGCCCGCCCTCCGGGCGGAGCAGGGGGATCCGGCCACGGGGCCCAGCCCGATGTCGCATCCGCCGCGCGTACGTCCGCGCCCGCTTCCGGGGAGAGTCATGACCGTCACAACGCCGCCCGCCCACGTTTCCGTCCGGCCCACGCCCGCCTTCCGCGGCCGCATCGGCAGGGACGCGCGCAGCGGCCACTACGCCGTTCCCGGCCGCTACCGGCTCCATCTGTCGACCGCGTGTCCGGCCGGCCTGCGCATCGCCGTCACCCACACCCTGCTCGGCCTGGACGCCGTCTGTCCGGTGACCTACCTGCCCGCCGTCCCCGACTGTCCCGAGGGCGGCCACTCCGTCCTGCGCCCGCTGTACGAGGCGAGCGCGCACAGCTACTCCGGTCCGGCCGCGGCGCCGGTGCTCAGTGACGGATGGTCCGGGCGGATCGTCAGCACCCACGACCGGGACATCATGCGCGACCTCGCCCACCGCTTCGACACCTGCGGCCCCTCGCTCTACCCGAGCGGCGCGGAGTCGGAGATCGAGGCCGTGGAGCGGATGTGCGTGGAGGGCATCGAGGGGGCGGCGCAGCGGGCCGGGGCCGTGGGAGGGGAAGCGGCGGAACGCGACATGGCAGTGGCCACGCTGCTGGAGACCCTCGGCGCCCTCGACCGCCGGCTCGACGGCCGCACCTACCTGATCCGCGACGAAGTCACCGCCGCCGACGTCGAGTTGTGGGTCGCCCTGGTCCGGCTCGACACCGTGCACCGGCACCATCTCGACGCCGTCGCGGTCCAGCGCATCGCCGGCCACCCGGCGCTGTGGTCCTACGCCCGCCGTCTGACCGCCCACCCGGCCTTCGGCGCCCACCTCGACCTCGACGGCATCGACCGCCGCCACCACGCCCAGTGCCGCGGGCTGGAGGCCGCCGGCTCGGCCGTGCAGATCCTCGACTGGGCGGCGCACTGCGCCCGTTAGCCGTTCCACCTGGTGGACCGGCGTTGACATACGTTCGGGCACTTGTCTTTACTACGGCCCAGAACGGTCATGAGTGTCAGTGACAAGCCCTGGCTGGCTGACCGGCAACCCTCGCACCGCGGTGGGGTGCCCCAGGTGACGACCCGGCCGATGACACATCGGTAAGCGCGAGGCCCGTGGGGCCGGAACAGTGACGGTGACGCCATGTACGCAGCTCCCAGAACGGCCGCACGCCGTTCCCAGGGCTGCGTACGGACGTACGCGAGCCTGCTCGTCGCCGACCGCGCCGTCGATCTGCTCCGCGTCAGCAGCGCACTGTGTACCGCACCGGGCCGTGCCGGCTGTCGGGGCTGACTCCTCCCCGCAGCCCTCGCACTCCCTGACCGACACCGCCCGCGCGGTGTGCCGTCGCCCTTCCCACTCCCGGTCTCCCGCCGTCCTGCGCGTCCCCGCACACCGGCGTGGATCCGGGGTGTTCCCACCCAGCCGGAGCCCACCATGAGCGAACCCCCTGGCGCCACCGTCACCTTGCCCGAGGCGCCGACCACCGCCGAACCGCCCAAGGCCCTCACCGCCCAGCGAGTACTGCCGTTGCGACGGCCGGGACGCTGGATCGCCACCGCGGTCGTCCTGGTCCTGGTCGCCCAGTTCGCCCACGGGCTGGTGACCAACCCTTTCTACCAGTGGGACCGCTGGAGCTACTGGTTCCTGCGGCCGACCATCCTCGACGGCCTCCTCATCACCCTCGAAGTCGCCGCCTACAGCGCCGTGCTGGGCCTCATCGGCGGTGTCCTGCTCGCCCTGGCCCGGCTGTCGAAGAGCCCGGTACTGCGCGCGGTCAGCTGGACCTACGTCTGGGCTTTCCGCTCCATCCCGCTCATCGTGGTCCTGATCTTCCTCTACAACTTCAGTGCCCTGTACAAGACGTTGAGCGTCGGCATCCCCTTCGGGCCGGCCTTCTTCTCCTTCGACGAGTCGAAACTCGCCACCGACATGGTCGTCGCCGTCGTCGGCCTCAGCCTCAACGAGGCCGCCTACGCGGCCGAGGTGGTGCGCGGAGGCATCCTCTCCGTCGACCAGGGCCAGCACGAGGCGGCCGCCGCCCTCGGCCTGCCCAAGGGATACCAGTTCCGCAGAATCGTCTTTCCGCAGGCGCTGCGCTCCATCATCCCCAACTACGTCAACCAGCTCATCGGCCTGATCAAGGGCACCTCGCTGGTCTTCTACGTCTCCCTGCTGGACCTGTTCGGCTCCGCGCAGACCATGGGCTCCACCTACCCCGGCGACATCGTGCCGCTGCTGCTGGTCGTCACCGTCTGGTACCTGATCCTGACGAGCGTCGTCTCCGTCATCCAGTTCTACGTCGAGCGGTACTACGCCCGGGGCGCCACCCGCAGCCTGCCGCCGACGCCACTGCAGAAGCTCCGCACCGGTCTGACCGACCTGCGGGCCCGCATCCGCCGGGAGGCCGCCGTATGACCGCCAAGACCGCCGACGCCCTGGCGGACGTCGAAGCCGCCACCGTCGAACTCCACGACGTGCACAAGTGGTACGGCACCCACCGGGTCCTGGACGGCGTCGACCTGACCGTCCGTCCCGGCGAGGTCACCGTGATCCTCGGTCCCTCCGGCTCCGGCAAGTCCACCTTGCTGAGGGTCATCAACCACCTGGAGAAGCCCGAGATCGGCCACGTCAGCATCAACGGCGAGCCGATCGGCGTGAAGCGGCAGGGCGACCGGCTGAAGGAGCTGAGCGAGCGGGCCATCCTCACCCAGCGTGGACGGATCGGGTTCGTCTTCCAGAACTTCAACCTCTTCCCGCACCTGACGGTCCTGGACAACGTGGCCGCGGCCCCGGTCGCCACCGGCCGGCTCGGCAGGCCCGAAGCCCGGGAACTGGCCCGCGAACTCCTCGGCCGGGTGGGCCTCGCCGACAAGACCGGCGCCTACCCGCGCCAACTCTCCGGCGGACAGCAGCAGCGCGTCGCCATCGCCCGCGCCCTGGCGCTGCGCCCCGGCGTCATCCTCTTCGACGAGCCCACCTCCGCCCTGGACCCCGAACTGGTCGGCGAAGTCCTCGCCGTCATCCGGGACCTGGCCTCCAGCGGCACCACCCTCGTCATCGTCACCCACGAGATCGGCTTCGCGCGCGAGATCGCCGACCGGGTCGTCTTCATCGACGGCGGCAAGATCATCGAGCAGGGGCCGCCCTCCGAGGTCCTCGACACACCACGGCACGAGCGGACCAGGGACTTCCTCAGCAAGGTCCTGTGACCCGCCGCCCCCGCGACCTCCCCCCACGCCACCACCCTCATCACCGCCCCTGAGCGACAAGGAACGGCCATGCGCACCCACTTCACCCGACGCAGCCTGATACGCGGCATCACCGCGGTGACCGCCGTCGCCTCCCTGGCCACCGGGCTCGCCGCCTGCGGTGGCGACAGCGACGCGGCCACCACCACCGGCACCGCCGCCAAGTCCGGCGAGGTCGTCATCGGTCAGGCCTCCAACGGCGCCGCCAAGCAGACCACCGTCAAGGTCTCCGAGGTCAAGTCCATCAGCGCCGAACTGCCCGCCGCCCTCAAGAAGAGCGGCAAGCTGGAGATCGGCATCGGCGCCCTGCCCGCCGGCTTCCCGCCGCTGGCCTACGTGGGCAGCGACCAGAAGACCCTCACCGGCGCGGAGCCCGACTTCGGCCGCCTGGTCGCCGCGGTCCTCGGCCTGAAGCCCGAGGTGAAGAACTCCACGTGGGAGAACCTCTTCGTCGGCATCGACAGCGGCAAGGTCGACGTGGCCTTCTCCAACGTCACCGACACCGAAGAGCGCAAGAAGAAGTACGAGTTCGCCTCCTACCGGCAGGACAACCTCGCCTTCACCGTGCCGAAGAAGAGCACCTGGAACTTCGGCGGCGACTACCAGAACCTCGCCGGCAAGACCATCTCCGTGAGCGCCGGGACCAACCAGGAGAAGATCCTCCTGGAGTGGAAGGCGAAGCTCGCCAAGGAGGGCAAGAAGCTCACCGTCAAGTACTTCCAGGACAGCAACAGCGTCTACCTGGCACTGTCCGGCGGCAAGATCGACGCGTACTTCGGCCCCAACCCCGGCATCGCCTACCACAACAGCCAGACCGCGAACACGCCCAACGCCACCCGCACCGCGGGCACCTACTCGGGCGCCGGAGCGAGCCTTCAGGGCCTGATCGCGGCCACCGCCAAGAAGGACAGCGGCCTGGCCAAGCCGCTCGCCGACGCCATCAACCACCTGATCAAGAACGGTCAGTACGCCGAGTGGCTCAAGGCCTACAACCTCTCCAACGAGGCCGTCGCCAAGTCCGAGGTCAACCCGCCCGGACTCCCGCTCGACAACTCCTGACCACCGTATGCCGGGGACTCCACCACCCGCCTCGCGGTGGAGTCCCCGGCGTGCCGGACACCCCGAGCCGCACCCGGAGACCGCCACACCATGTCCGTCACCACCGTCGACGCCACGTCCTCGCACGTCCTGGACAACCCCGCCTGGGCCGCCCTCACCGGACCCCACGCCCACTTCGCCGAACGCATCGGCCACGCCGCCCGCTACCACCAGGACGTGGCCCCCTTCCACGCCCTCTCCGACGAGGACGACCCGCGCGCCTGGGCCGACCTGGCCGGCCTCGTCGGCCCCGGCGGCACCGCCGCGGTACGAGGCGTCACCGAGGCGCCGGACGGCTGGGAGGTCGTCAGCCTCGGACACGGCGTCCAGCTCGTGGACACCTCCCTGCGCGCCGAGCCCGACCCCGAGGCCGTACGCCTCGGCCCCGACGACGTACCCCAGATCCTCGACCTGATCGCCCGCACCGAACCCGGCCCCTACCGGCGCCGCACCGTCGAGATGGGCACCTACCTCGGCATCCGCCACCGCGGCCGGCTGATCGCCCTGGCCGGCGAGCGGCTGCACCCGCCCGGCTGGACGGAGATCAGCGCCGTGTGCACCGACCCCGGCCACCGGGGCCGGGGGCTGGCCACCCGTCTGGTCCGTGCCGTCGCCGCAGGCATCAAGGAGCGCGGGGAACAGCCCTTCCTGCACGCCGCGGCCGCCAACGCGAACGCGATCCGGCTGTACGAGTCGATCGGCTTCACCCTGCGCAGCCGCACGGTCTTCTCGCTCGTCCGGCACACCGGGGCCGCCGCGCGGGATGAAACGGCATAGCCGTGCCGTTGTCCTTGTCGAGGGTGAGTCCTCGGCCCACGTGGACGGAGGTGCGAGACATGACAAGTGTACTGCGCGCCGTCCACCTGCACTCCCGGCCCCACATCGACCTCCAGCGCGTGGCCGGCTCCCTCTGTAGCTCCTGACCCCGTTTCCCCAGCCGCTGTGCGCCCGGACTTCCGCGGGCCGGCGATCTCGTACGGACCTCCAGGAAGGCACTCTCGTGTCCGCAACTCCCGCTTCTGCTCTGCACCTCGCCGTCGCCCTCGACGGCACCGGCTGGCACCCCGCCTCCTGGCGCGAGCAAGTCGCCCGCCCCCGGGACCTGTTCACCGCCGGCTACTGGGCCGAACTGGTAGCCGAGGCCGAACGCGGCCTGCTCGACTTCGTCACCTTCGAGGACGGCCTCGGCCTGCAGTCCTCGCAGTACGGCGAACTCGACGCTCGCACCGACCAGGTCCGCGGCCGGCTGGACGCCGTACTCACCGCCGCCCGGATCGCACCCCTGACCCGGCACATCGGCCTGGTGCCCACCGTGATCGCCACCCACACCGAGCCGTTCCACATCTCCAAGGCGATCGCCACCCTCGACTACGTCAGCACCGGCCGCGCGGGCCTGCGGGTACAGATCTCCGCCCGGCCGCACGAGGCCGACCACTTCGGCCGCCGCACCTTCCCGCCGATCGACCTGAGCGAACTGCAGAGCCCGGCCGGGCAGGAACGCCTCACCGACCTCTTCGACGAGGCCGCGGACCACGTCGAGGTCGTGCGCCGGCTCTGGGACAGCTGGGAGGACGACGCGGAGATCCGGGACGCCGCCACCGGACGCTTCATCGACCGCGACAAGCTGCACTACATCGACTTCCAGGGCAAGCACTTCAGCGTCAAGGGGCCCTCCATCACCCCGCGCCCGCCCCAGGGCCAGCCCCTGGTCACCGCCCTCGCCCACCAGACCGTTCCCTACCGGCTGGTGGCCCGCCAGGCCGACGTCGGCTACGTCACTCCGCAGGACACCGCGCACGCCCGGGCGATCGTCACCGAGGTCCGGGCCGAGCAGGAGGCGGCCGGGCGGGCCGGTGAACCCCTGCACGTCTTCGGTGACCTGGTGGTCTTCCTGGACGACGAGCAGACCGCCGCGGAGGACCGCCGAGCACGGCTCGACGCCCTCGCCGGTGAGCCGTACACCAGCGACGCCCGGATCTTCGCCGGCACCCCTGAACAACTCGCCGACCTGTTGCAGGAGTTCGCGGCGGAAGGGCTGAGCGGGTTCCGGCTGCGGCCCGCCGTCGCCGGGCACGACCTGCCGGCCATCACCCGCGGCCTGGTCCCCGAACTCCAGCGCCGGGGTGTCTTCCGCACCGCCTACGAAGCCGACACCCTGCGCGGCCTGCTGGGCCTCGCCCGCCCCGCCAACCGCTACGCCGCCTGAGCCGGAAGGACCCCGCACCTACATGACCAGCAAGCCGCTGAAGCAGATCCACCTGGCCGCCCACTTCCCCGGCGTCAACAACACCACCGTGTGGAGCGACCCGAAGGCCGGCAGCCACATCGAGTTCAGCTCCTTCGCCCACTTCGCCCGCACCGCCGAACGCGCCAGGTTCGACTTCCTGTTCCTCGCCGAGGGACTGCGACTGCGCGAACAGGGCGGAAAGATCTACGACCTGGACGTCGTCGGCCGCCCGGACACCTTCACCGTCCTGGCCGCGCTCGCCGCCGTCACCGAGCACCTGGGCCTGACCGGCACCATCAACTCGACGTTCAACGAGCCCTACGAGGTGGCCCGCCAGTTCACCAGCCTGGACCACCTCTCCGGCGGCCGGGCCGCCTGGAACGTCGTCACCTCCTGGGACGCCTTCACCGGCGAGAACTTCCGCCGCGGCGGCTTCCTGCCGCAGCAGGAGCGTTACTCCCGCGCCAAGGAGTTCCTGGCCACCGCGAACGAGCTCTTCGACTCCTGGCACGGCGACGAAATCGTCGCCGACCAGGCGACCGGCGTCTTCCTGCGCGACGCGAAGGCCGGCTCCTTCGCCCACACCGGACAGCACTTCGACATCCACGGCCAGTTCAACGTCCCGCGCTCCCCGCAGGGCCGCCCGGTGATCTTCCAGGCCGGCGACTCCGAGGAGGGACGCGAGTTCGCCGCCTCCAGCGCCGACGCCATCTTCAGCCGGCACGCCACCCTGGAGGGCGGTCAGGCCTTCTACACGGACGTCAAGAACCGCCTCGCCAAGTACGGCCGCCGTCATGACCAGCTGCTGATCCTGCCCGCCGCCTCCTTCGCACTCGCCGACACCGACGCGGAGGCCGAGGAACTCGCCAGGGAGGTGCGCCGCCAGCAGGTCAGCGGCGCCACCGCCATCAAACACCTGGAGTTCGTCTGGAACCGGGACCTGTCCTCGTACGACCCGGAAGGGCCGCTGCCCGACATCGACCCGGACGTCAGCGACAACCACATCTCCAAGGGCCGTGCCCAGGTGCGGATGTACCGCGACCCGCTGGCCACCGCCCGTGAGTGGCGCGAGCTGGCCGCCGCCAACAACTGGTCCATCCGCGACCTGGTCATCAACACCGGCAACCGGCAGACCTTCGTCGGCTCCCCGACGACCATCGCCAGGACCATCAACGACCACGTCCAGGCCGACGCCAGCGACGGCTTCATCCTCGTGCCGCACATCACCCCCACCGGCCTCGACGACTTCGCCGACAAGGTCGTGCCGCTCCTGCAGGAACAGGGCGTCTTCCGTACCGAGTACGAGGGTCCCACCCTCCGCCACCACCTGGGGCTCGCGCACCCCGACGCCATCGGCGACCGGGTGGCGTCATGAAGTTCCTCGCCATCACCCTCATCACACACCGCCCGGACCCGGTCACCGGCGTGCGGAAGTCCACCCACGACCGCTTCCGCGAGGTGCTCGACAACGCGGTCCTGGCCGAGGAGCTGGGCTTCGACGGCTTCGGCGTGGGGGAGCGGCACGAGCGGCCGTTCATCTCCTCGTCCCCGACCGTCGTACTCAGCCACGTGGCCGCCCTGACCAAGCGCATCCGCCTGTTCACGGCCGTCACGACGCTCAGCCTGCTCGATCCGGTCCGGGCGTACGAGGACTACGCCACCCTCGACCACCTCTCCGACGGGCGCCTCGACCTGATCATCGGCAAGGGCAACGGCACCGCACAGCGCGAGCTGTTCCAGGTCACGCCCGAGGACCAGTGGGACCGCAACGCCGAGAGCTACGAGGTGTTCCGGCAGATCTGGCGGCAGGACAAGGTCACCGCCGACACCCGTTTCCGCCCCCCGCTGACGGACGCCGAGGTGTGGCCGCGGCCGTATCAGCGGCCGATCCGGGTCTGGCACGGCAGCGCCACCAGCAAGGAGTCGGTCGACCTGGCCGCCCGCTACGGCGACCCGCTGTTCTCGGCGAACGTCACCCACCCCATCGAGCCGTACGCCGAGCTGATCCGCCACTACCGGGAACGCTGGGAGCACTACGGTCACGATCCGGCGCGGATCACGGTCGGTGCCGGCACGGCCGGCGTCCACGTCGCCCCGACCTCCCAGCAGGCCCTCGCCGCCTACCGGCCCATCTTCGAGGCCAACCTGGCGCACTTCAGGCAGGCGGGCCTCCCGGTGGTCTTCGAGACCCTGGAGGACTTCGTCGCACGCAGCTCCGCCCTGATCGGCAGCCCGCAGCAGGTCATCGAGAAAGTCCGTCGCTACCACGAGGAGTTCGGGCACACGGTGCTCCATCTCCACGCCGACGCCGGGGGACTGCCCGACGCCGCGCATCGCGCCTCCCTCGAGCTGTTCCAGTCCCACGTCGCCCCCGTGCTGCGCCGCGAGATCCCCGACCCACCGTTCGCGTGGGGCCCCGTCCTTCCGACGCAACCACTCACCCAGGAGTCCGCCCATGTCTGACATCGCCCTCGGCGTCCTCGATCTGGTCCCCATCCCGTCCGGCTCGACGGCGGCCGACGCCCTGCGCAACTCGATCGACCTCGCGCAGCAGGCCGAGCGCCTGGGATACGCCCGCTACTGGTTCGCCGAGCACCACCTCAACCCGGGCGTGGCCGGCACCTCACCCGCCGTCGTCCTGGCCCTCACCGCCTCCGCCACCTCCACCATCCGGCTGGGCTCCGGGGCCGTGCAGCTCGGTCACCGCACCGCGCTGTCCACCGTGGAGGAGTTCGGCCTGCTCGACGCGCTGCACCCGGGCCGCTTCGATCTGGGCCTGGGCCGCTCCGGGGGCCGCCCCCCGGGACAGTCGGACGCACCGCCGCCCACCACGACCCCCGTCGTCGACGGCCGCGCCCCGAACGGTCTGCTGATTCCGCCCCCCTTCTCCTTCGCCCAGTTGCTCGGCTCCCCCCGGGTCGCTCTGCAGCGCAGGCTGCTCCTCCTGCCGGGTGCCGAATCGCAGGACTACACCGAGCAGATCGACGACATCCTCGCCCTGCTCGCCGGCACCTACCGCTCCCCGGAGGGCGTCGAAGCGCATGTCGTGCCCGGAGAGGGCGCCGACGTGGAGGTGTGGATCCTGGGCAGCAGCGGCGGCCAGAGCGCATCCGTCGCGGGCCGCAACGGCCTGCGGTTCGCGGCGAACTACCACGTCAGCCCCGCCACGGTCCTGGAGGCGGTGGAGGGCTACCGGGCCTACTTCCAGCCCTCCGAGGTCCTCGACAAGCCCTACGTCAGTGTCTCGGCCGACGTCGTCGTGGCCGACGACGACGCCACCGCCCGCGAACTGGCCACCGGCTACGGCCCGTGGGTGCGCAGCATCCGTACCGCGGAGGGCGCCATCGAGTTCCCCACGCCGCGGGAAGCCCGCGCCCGCGCCTGGACCGACGAGGACCAGGCCCTCGTCCAGGACCGCCTCGACACCCAGTTCGTCGGCTCGCCGGGCCGGGTTGCCGACCAGCTGGAACAGCTTCAGGAAGCCACGGGCGCGGACGAGTTGCTCATCACGACGATCACCCACGACCACAAGGACCGGGTCCGCTCGTACGAACTGCTCGCGGAGGAATGGCGCCGAAGGGGGCACTCGTCCCAGCCGCCGAGCTGACGCTCAGGCGTGTCCCCGAGGAAGTCCACCCCGACCAACCGAAAGGTCCTGCCATGGCCACCATCCTGTCCGTATCCGGAAGCCCCTCCGCGACCTCCCGCACCGGACGGCTGCTCCGCCACCTCGACCAGCGGCTCACCGCCCAAGGGCACGAGGTGATTCCGCTGGACGTACGCACGCTCCCGCCGGAGGCCCTGCTGCACGCCGATTTCGGCCATCCCGCGATAGTCCGGGCCGCGGCCCTGTTCGAGCAGGCGGAGGGCGTCGTGATCGGCACACCCGTCTACAAGGCCGCCTACTCCGGGCTGCTGAAGGCGCTGCTGGACCTGCTGCCGCAGTACGCGCTGGTGGGCAAGACCGTCCTGCCGCTGGCCACCGGCGGCAGCACCGCCCACGTCCTGGCCATCGACTACGCCCTGCGCCCGGTCCTCGCCTCCATGGGCCCCGCCCACATCACACCCGGCTGGTTCACCCTCGACAAGGACATCACCGTGGGCGACGACGGCACGCTGACCGTCGCGCCGGGCTCGGCCGAGGCTCTGCTCCAGGTCACCGACCAGTTCTCGGCCGCGCTGGACGGTCGTACGACGCTGCTGGCGGCCACCGGATGACCGGCGCGGCGGCCATGGGGGGCGATGCCGTCGGGCCGCCCCGCCACCGCCTTCTGTGACGCACATCGACAACCGGCCGATCGGAGTCCCCGCGTGAGCCTCACCTTTCACTGGTTCCTGCCCACCAACGGCGACAGCCGCCATGTCGTCGGCGGCGGTCACGGCACCCCCGCCACAGCCTCCGGACAGGACCGGCCGCCGACGGTCGCTCATCTCAGCCGGATCGCCGGCGCCGCCGAGGACCTGGGCTTCGTCGGCGTGCTCACCCCGACCGGCGCCTGGTGCGAGGACGCATGGCTGACCACCGCGATGGTCAGCCGGCACACCGAACGGCTGAAGTTCCTGGTGGCCTTCCGCCCCGGCTTCGTCTCGCCCACGCTGGCCGCCCAGATGGCCTCCACCTTCCAGCGGCAGAGCGGCGGACGGCTGCTGCTGAACGTCGTCACCGGCGGCGAGAGCCACGAGCAGCGGGCCTACGGCGACTTCCTCGACAAGGACGCCCGGTACCGCCGTACCGGCGAATTCCTGCAGATCGTGAAGGAGTTGTGGGAGGGCAAGACCGTCGACCTGCACGGCGAGCATCTCCGGGTCGAGGACGCCAGGCTGGCGCGGGTGCCCGATCCGGTCCCGGAGGTGTACTTCGGCGGGTCCTCGCCCGTCGCCGGGGAGGTCGCCGCTCGGCACGCCGACGTCTACCTCACCTGGGGCGAGCCGCCCGCCCAGGTAGCCGAGAAGATCGCCTGGGTGAGGGGCCTGGCCGCCGCGGAAGGCCGCACCCTGCGCTTCGGCATCCGGCTGCACGTGATCACACGCGACACCTCCGAGCAGGCGTGGGCGGAGGCCGACCGGCTCCTCGCCGGCTTCGACCCGCAGACCGTGCAGGCCGTGCAGGCCGGGCTCGCCCGCAGCGAGTCGGAGGGACAGCGGCGCATGCTCGCCCTGCACGGCGGCGGCAACCGGGACGGCCTCGAGATCCACCCCAACCTGTGGGCGGGCATCGGCCTGGTGCGCGGCGGCGCGGGCACCGCGCTGGTGGGCAGCCACGACGAGGTCGCCGAGCGGATCAAGGAGTACCACGCCCTCGGCATCGACGAGTTCGTGCTCTCCGGTTACCCGCACCTGGAGGAGGCCTACTGGTTCGGCGAGGGCGTGCTGCCGAGGCTCGCCGCGCAGGGCCTGTGGCGGCACCCGCTGGACCGGCGGAGCGCCCCCGCCGCGCAGGTGCCGTTCGCCTGAACACGCCTTCGGACGGTCCCGCACCGGCCGGCCCGTCCTCGGCGGGGCCTGCAGCGGCTCGATCGCCCACGACTCGCCGGTCAACTCATGACGACGCACCGCGAACAGACCGACGGCGCGGCGACTTTGCGGGCACGGCCTGGGCGGTTCACGGGCCGAGGCGTGCCGATGTACAGTGAACAACGCCCCTGACCAGCAGGAAGCTGGCGGGGAGCCGTCTTCTAGGAGTCCAAAGTGCTGCGTACTTTGCTCAAGTCCAAGATCCACCGCGCCACCGTCACCCAGGCCGACCTGCACTACGTGGGATCGGTGACCATCGACGCGGATCTGCTCGACGCCGCCGATCTGCTGCCCGGTGAGCTCGTGCACATCGTGGACGTCACCAACGGCGCCCGCCTGGAGACGTACGTCATCCAGGGTGAGCGCGGGTCCGGGGTCGTCGGGATCAACGGGGCCGCCGCCCATCTCGTGCACCCCGGTGATCTGGTGATCATCATCAGCTACGCTCAGGTCACCGACGCGGAGGCGCGGGAGCTGAAGCCGCGGGTGGTGCACGTCGACGCCGAGAACCGGATCGTCGAACTCGGCGCGGACCCGACCGCCCCGGTGCCCGGGTCGGACCAGCAGCGCAGCCCGCAGGCCGTTCGGGCCTGATCGGGGACGAGGACCAGGAGCGTGCGTGCCATGACCGACATCGAGATCCGCGACGACCGGGAGGCGGGCCGGCTCGAGGCCGTCGGGGACGGCGAAGTGGTCGGCCGCATCGAGTACTTCGTCCTCGAGTCGCCCGCGCGCGCCCTGGTCCCGGTCCACACCGTCGTCGAGCCGGCCCACGAGGGCAAGGGCATCGCCGGCTCCCTCGCCCGGGAGCTGTACGCCGTCGCCGAGCGGGAGGGCGTCCCGGTCGCCCCGCTGTGCCCGTACGTCGTGAAGTGGGCCGAACGGCACCCCGAGGTGGCCCCGCCGGCCGACCCGGAACTGCTCGCCGCCGCCAAGGACTGGCTGCGGGCCCACCCCGGCCGCTTCTGAGACCGGCGGACCGGACCGCGGGAACTCCACGCGGGGACTTGGATTCCAGATGCTCGCCCTCCTGCACACCTCACCCGTGCACGTGCCGGTCTTCGACGCCCTGCGCGACACCGGCCACCCGGGCCTCGAACTGCGGCACCTCGTCGACGAGGAGTTGCTGGAGCGGGCCCGGCGGGAGGGCCCGGAGGCGGTCCGCGACGACGTGCGCCAGGCCCTCCGCCACGCCGTGAGCGCCGGGGGGCGGGCGGTGCTGTGCACCTGTTCCACCATCGGCGCGGTCGCGGAGGCCGAGGCCGCCGCGGCCGGGGTGCCGGTGCTGCGGGTCGACCGGCCGATGGCGGCCGCCGCCGTGGCAGCGGGCCCGCGCGTCACCGTCCTCGCCGCCCTGGAGAGCACCCTCGGCCCCACCGCCGACCTCGTCGAGGAGGAGGCGCACCGGGCCCGCCGCCCCGTCTCGGTCCGCACCGCGCTGGTCGACGGGGCCTGGGACCACTTCACGGCCGGCGCCACCGAGGCGTACGCGCAACGGATCGCGGCCGCCGCCGACGCGCTCACCGGCACTGATGTCATCGTCCTGGCCCAGGCCTCCATGGCCCCGGCCCAGCACCTGACCACGACGACGACCCCGGTCCTGTCCAGCCCCCGCCCGGGACTGGCCGCCGGTGCCGCGGCTGTCGCCGCGGCGGCGCGGCGCAGGTGAGTGCGGGGCGCACTGGGGCGGCGGGCATGACAGTGGCGACGTGCGGCCACTGAACGCTCGGGGCTTCCCGGGGTGCGGCTGTCTTGTCGGTGGTTCCCGATGACTGAACCCGGGGCTTCGTTACCTGCGGCTGCCGGAGTCGCGGGCGGGTCGTAGAGCACAGGGCCGGTCGTGGGGCGGCGGCTGTCGGAGCGGTGCTGCCGAGCACTGAGTGCGGGGCGTTGCCGGGGCTGCGGCCGGCACGGGGCCCCGGCTACCCGAGCGAGGGTGCGGGCCGCTGAGCACGCGGCGGGGTCGTGGGGCGGGTGAGTGCGGGGCGCACTGGGGCGGCGGGCGTGACAGTGGCGACGTGCGGCCACTGAACGCTCGGGGCTTCCCGGGGTGCGGCTGTCTTGTCGGTGGTTCCCGGTGACTGAACCCGGGGCTTCGTTACCTGCGGCTGCCGGAGTCGCGGGCGGGTCGTAGAGCACAGGGCCGGTCGTGGGGCGGCGGCTGTCGGAGCGG